>JAFVUB010000006.1 GCA_017502915.1 Clostridia bacterium | reverse complement strand
CTTTTTTCGCTTTGTACTTGTATCTCTTGTTGTTCGATTTTCAATGACCGTTCACTATCGCAGGCGTTCCCTCGCCGCGACAGCTTGCATATTATATCACACCCCACACCCTCTTGTCAAGCACTTTTTTCTACTTTTTTTCTTTTTTTCGCGTTTTTTTCTCTTTTTATCAATTTAGCATAAAACTTGCACCGTTTGAGCACACTAAACTAAAAAATCGCACAATCGTTTCGTCCCTCTTCTCTTCTTGAAAGGAAGCTTTTCTCAAATGGTTGCAATTTTCTTTCGCACGTTAGTTATTTACCTTGTTTTACTTGTCTGTATGCGTCTTATGGGCAAACGCCAGATCGGCGAGCTTGAGATGTCTGACCTTGTTACTACGATTCTCCTTTCAGAGATCGCGTCGCTTCCGATAACCAACCACGATATCCCGGTTATGTTCGCCATCGTACCGATAATCACACTTTTGACTCTTGAGGTCTTCGTTTCGGTATTACTGATAAAGATACCTGCGCTCAAGCGCATTTTGACTCCGTCTCCTAATTTCATCATTGACCGCGGCATCTTGCAACAGCGCGAGCTTCGCCGACTCAGGATATCAAACGAGGAATTTATCTGCGGCTTGCGACAAGCTGGCGTTTTTGATATAAACGAGGTATACTATGCAATTCTCGAGGAGAACGGCAAGCTTTCTATAGTTCCGAGAAGCGCCTGCCGTCAACCCACCTCTTCACAGCTCGGATTTACCATTGCCGAATCGGGAACCGACCACATTCTGATCTCGGACGGAAGACTTGACGTTCACGGAATGTCTCGCCTCGGATTTACGCAAAAGGAGCTTGATCTTTACCTCAAGGGAAGGAACTGCTCACTCTCGGAGGTGTTTTTGTTACTGTATAACGACGCCGGAGATCTCACGCTTATATTAAAGGAAGGCAACAAATGAAGGCCTTTTTCGTTGCACTTGTGCTTTTTTTCCTTCTCATCGGTTTTATCATATATAATTACTTCAAAATCAACGCCATATCGTCCGATCTGATAGAAAGAGCCGACGCGCTTCCGCCCGTCGGTGATCCCGACTGCCTTTCTTTAACCCGAAAGCTATCCTCGGAATGGGAATCAAAGCGGGATTTCATCAGCTTTTCCTGCGGTCTTTCAAAGCTTGACTTAATAACGGATCTGACCGAACGTCTTTGCTTTTACGCTGAGATCGAAGCTCACCACGATTTCGAGCTGACACGCCGTTTACTCGTCAACGCCCTTGAAGATATAGCTGAATTCGAAAGTCTCAAGCCTGAGGATGTTTTTTAAAACGCTCTTGAAATCCTCGGTTCTGTATGATATAATTGTTTCAATTACAGCTTTGCATACGGAAGGAGATGTTTTGATGAGTCGGGTTGCGGTCATTGCCTGCGAGGATTACGGCAACGAAAATATAAAAACCGCGCTGAAGGCAGCGCTTGACGAGACGGTCGGCCTCGATTGGGTAGTCCCCGGAATGAAGATCGCCATCAAGGCAAACCTCGTTTCATATCTTGCGCCCGACCGTGCCGCCACGACCCACCCTGCTCTACTCTGCGAGCTGACCCGTCTTCTCGTTGAGCGCGGTGCTGAGGTGGTCGTCGGAGACAGTCCCGGTGGGCTTTACAATCACGCCTTCGTCGGTCGTGTCTACTATGTCACCGGAATGCGCGACGTTGAGCGCTTCGGCGGTCGACTGAACTATAATTTCGGGCAATCCGAGGCGAGCTTTCCCGATGCGAAGCAGGCGCACTCCTTCTCTTACACCTCATATCTCGACGAAGCCGACGCGATCATCAACTTTTGCAAGCTGAAGTCTCACGGAATGATGAGCCTTTCCTGCGCCATCAAGAATATGTTCGGCGTAGTTCCCGGCACTATGAAGCCGGAATATCACTACCGATTCCCCAACCACGCCGATTTCGCCGATATGCTCGTCGATCTGAACGAGTATTTCAAGCCGAAGCTCCGTCTTTGCCTTTGCGACGCCGTTATCGGCATGGAGGGTAACGGACCGACGGCGGGAACTCCGCGAAAGATAGGAGCGATATTGGCATCCGCATCTCCCTATCTGCTCGATCTGACCGCCGCGCGGCTTATCGGCTTGACTCGCGACAATATACCGACGCTCGAGGCGGCGTATGGTCGAGGTCTTGCTCCCGCGAGCGTTGATGACGTGGATATAAGCCCCGGATACGAGCGCTTTATTGTTCCCGATTATCAGAACATAACGACCCACTCCACTCTTGAGTTTGGTCAGCTTCTTGGCGGCGGCGCTTTGGGTCGTCTCGTCAGCCGACTTGGGAGAGCCTTTCTTCGTTCAAAGCCAAGGGTTAAAAAAGAGGAATGCATCGGCTGCGGTGTTTGCAAAAACATCTGCCCGCCGAACGCGATCAAGATCAAAAACGGCATTGCCGTTATCGACCGCCACAGCTGTATTCGTTGCTTCTGCTGCCAGGAGTTCTGCCCCAAGGGTGCAATGAAGGTCAAGCGCACGCTCGTTGCACGAATGTTCGTGAGGAACGCCAAATGAAGAACATAAGAATAGAGCTTCCGGGCAACGTTAAAGAAGCGATCGATCTGCTTGAGGCGGCAGGCTTTGATTGCCTGATCGTGGGCGGCTGTGTTCGCGATGCCATGATGGGCAGAACCCCCAACGACTACGATCTCACCAGCTCTGCAACTCCCGATGAAATGCTCTCGGTGTTCTCAGAATACCGCGTCATCCCTACCGGCATCAAGCACGGCACTATGACCGTTCTGATCGGCGGCGAGCCGCTTGAGATAACCACCTTCCGCACCGACGGCGAGTATCTCGACAACCGTCGTCCCGACAGTGTCAGCTTTTCGAGAAACATAGCGGACGACCTCTCTCGACGCGATTTCACGGTCAACGCTATGGCATACTCCGAAAAGCACGGACTGGTCGATCTCTTTGGCGGAGTTGACGACCTGAAAAGCAAGGTCATACGCGCCGTTGGACAACCCGACCGTCGCTTTAACGAGGACGGTCTTCGTATAATGCGCGGTCTTCGCTTCGCGGCAGCTCTCGGCTTTTCGATAGAGGCTGAAACGTCTGACAGCGTACGCCGTTGCCGCCATCTTCTCAAAAACATTGCCGTCGAGCGTCTTTGGGTCGAGCTTTCAAGGCTGATCTGCGGCGCAGGCGCTACAGATATTCTTCGAGACTACGCCGGGGTGATCGGTGAGGTCATACCGGAAATCCTTCCAATGATCGGCTTTGATCAAAAGACCCGTCATCATTGCTACGACGTTTACGAGCACACCCTGCGCGTTTTGGACAACTGTGATACACAAGACACAGTACTGCGTCTTGCGGCGTTTTTCCACGATATCGGCAAGCCCGAGACTCAAACCTTTGACCAAAGCGGGGCGCATTTCTACGGGCACGCCGAGCGTAGCGCCGAGATCACCGATGCGATATTCCGCCGTTTTCACACCGACAACGCAACTCGCGAGCAGGTCAAGCGTCTGATCTCGGAGCACTGCCGTCAGGTGGAGCCTACCGAGCGATCGGTGCGGCGTTTTCTTGCATCGCACGATCGCCTCTCTTTCGAGCGATATATCAAGCTTTACCGTGCCGACCGTCTTTCTTGCGCGTCGGACAACCGTGACACCTCGAGCATCGACGAGATAGAATCCATCGCAAAAGGTCTTTTTGAAAAGGATGCCTGTCTATCTCTAAAAACGCTTGCCGTTAAGGGCGACGATCTTGTGGCGCGAGGATACCGTGGTCGTGAGATCGGTGAGCGCTTAAACGAGCTGCTCGACGAGGTGATAAGCGGCCGCCTTGAAAACGACCGAGACACCCTTCTTTCCAAGATAGATCAAAAAAAATAAAGTCGACTTGGGCTTATGTCCAAAGTCGACTTTTTACTTTATATATTTTTATCAGCCCTCGTTCTCTTGTGCCTCAAAGTCTTCCTTCGATGCTCCGCAAAGGGGACATACCCAATCGGCGGGCAGTTCGTCAAACTCGGTTCCCGGCTCGATACCGTTGTCCGGATCTCCGACCTTGGGATCGTATTCGTATCCGCAAAGCTCGCAAGTGTAAACAGTGCTCATATAAAAACCTCCTTGATAAATGTTTGAGGACGCTCCTCGCGTATATAATAATGCATAGCGAGCGCCTTGTCAAGTACTATTTTGCGATTTCAAAAATATTTTCGCATCCTTTTCTCCCTTCTATTCAACGCTCCCTTAAAACTGGAACATATCTTCGCAAAAAAATTCTATTCGGATGCCGTCCTTCATATCATTTACTATCCAAAAACGCCGAAAAGGACACCGTGATGAGCCGTTTGAAACGATTTTTATATAACGCTTCTCTATTGACCCTGACCTCTCTTGCCATGAGAGCCGTTTCTCTCGGCTTTGGCATCTGGCTATCAAACCGAGTGGGGCCCGAGGCAATAGGTCTTTTCACGCTTATCTCGGGTGTTTACGGCTTTGCGCTCACTCTTGCAACGTCGGGCATCTCACTTGCCGTAACAAGAATGGTTGCCGAGGCGTTGGGGCACGAGGATCACGGAAGAGTTCGCGCCGCCATGCGGCGTTGCCTTTCCTACGCGCTCTTTTTCGGCTCTCTTTCGATGGTCTTGCTATTGACTCTCGCCGAGCCTATAGGGCTCCATTGGCTTGGGGACACGCGAACCGTGATTCCCCTTCGACTTATGTCATCAACTCTTCCGCTCATTGCCCTGTGCTCGGCGCTTAACGGATATTTCACTGCGGTCCGTCGCGTAGTAAAAAACGCCGCCTCGCAGATGCTCGAGCAGGCGTTAAAGATCGGCGTTACCGTTTTTCTAATTATCTCGGTTCTGCCCGGCGGAATTGAAAACGCCTGCATAGCTCTCGTGCTCGGCGGAGTCGTCTCCGAGCTTTTTTCCTTCTTCGTTATGGTAAGTATGTTTTTGATCGACAAAAAGAGACATATTTCAAAAAGCGGAAAGGAAGCCAACGGAAAAGAGATCACGAGAAATCTTTTGGGCATCGCGTTACCGGTCGCGCTTTCGGCTTACGTTCGCTCGGCACTGCTTTCGGTTGAGCACGCCCTAATTCCGATAGGACTCAAAAAAAGCGGCAGCTCACACGAGCGCGCGCTGGCGGCGTACGGCACGCTTTCAGGAATGGCTCTTCCTATCGTGACCTTTCCAATGGCGCTGATCTCATCGTTTGCCGGAATGACAGTACCCGAGCTTTCGGATTGCCTCGCACGAGGACATCAAAACAGAGTTCGGTATATTGCCGGTCGGGTCTGGCAGTTTTCATTGCTATTTTCGATCGGTGTTTCGGGGATACTGATCTGCTTTTCGGGCGAGCTTGGAGCCGTTCTTTATTCCTCCTCCGAAGCTGGCGGATACATATCTCTTCTTGCACCTCTGATCCCCATAATGTACCTTGATCACACGACCGACGCCCTTCTCAAGGGGCTTGGTCAACAGCTCTATTCAATGACGGTCAATATAGTCGACGCGGCGGCGTCTACCCTTCTGGTCTGGTTGCTCGTACCCCACTACGGCATCGCGGGATACATCTTCGTTATAATAGCGATGGAAATCGTTAACTTCGGACTCAGCGCCGTTCGTATGCTGAATCTTTCGGGAATGAAGCCGCGTCTTGTCTGCTGGGTGCTAAAGCCTACGCTCTGCATCATAGGCTCAACCTCGATCACAAGGCTTGTCTTCTCACGCCTTCCCCTTTCTTTTCCCACTCCACTGACGTTGACCATTCACATCGCCGCCTCAGCGCTTATATATCTTTTCCTGTTGAGGCTGATCCGAGCCTTTGACGCCGAGGACCGAGAATGGCTTAAAAGTATAATAAACCGGTCTGCCTGAGCAGACCGGTTCGCTTTATTTTTTGTTCTTGAAATACTGATACAAATTGCAGGGGATCATTCCGTTATAGAGCTTTCTGATCTTATCGGCACGTCTGCCATAAAGCCGCTCGAAACCTTCGCAGGAAGAAAGAATATAAACCTGCCAGGGAGACATCGCGTCAAAGGCGCGCCCCATATCCTTATAAAGCGCCTCGACCTGCTGCCTCGTCATCATTCGCTCACCGTAGGGAGGATTACAGATAATAGTTCCGCGACGTCCCTCCGGCTTTTGTACCCGTCTGGCATCTTGATGAAAGAAGCGTATGCGGTCGCTGACTCCGGCACGCTTGGCATTCTCCTCTGCAAAGCCGAGAACCTCACGGTCAACGTCCGAGCCCCACGCCTCAAAGGACACGCTGTCATCAATGGCGGCGCGAGCCTCCTCGCGCGCGTCCTTCCAGATGTCGTGCGGCAAAAAGTCGTATGCCTCGGCGGCAAACGAACGGTTCATACCAGGGGCACGCTTGGTCATTATCATAGCCGTTTCGATCGGAATGGTTCCCGAACCGCAAAAGGGGTCCCAGAGCAGCACGTTGTCTCTCGGGCGGGAGTTATACGCAAGAGCTGCCGCCAACGTTTCGCGAAGCGGTGCCGCACCCGCCGCAGGACGGTAGCCTCGCTTGTGAAGTCCCATACCCGAGGTGTCGATCATGACGGTAACGAGATCCTTGATGATAAAAAACTCTATTTGATAGACGGTTCCGCTCTCCTGAAACCAAGATATACCGTAATTATTAGACAATCGGTCAACCACCGCTTTTTTTACGATGCTCTGGCAGTCCGAAACCGAAAACAGCGTGCTCTTGACCGAGTGTCCCTTGACCGGAAAGGCGTCCTCCGATCCAATATAGTCCTCCCAGGGAAGAGCCTTTGTGCCGTCGAAAAGCTCGGTAAAGGTTCGCGCCTCAAACGAGCCGATCTTGACCAGAACTCGCTCGGCACAGCGCAGATTTATATTCGCCCGAGCTACGTCGGCAAGCTCGCCCTCAAAAACGATGCGTCCGTCAATGGTCTCAAGACGGCGGCAGCCGAGAGCCTCTATCTCCTCGCCGAGAAAGCGCTCCAGCCCAAACATACAGGTTGCAACAAGTTGAATTTTCATGAAGATCCTTTCAGAGTGTTGTCACTGACATAATTATATAGCATAACACCCCAAAAGTCAATATATGGCGTTGCAATCGGCTTGCTTATGTGTTATAATCTTGGTATAGCTTGAAAGGGGGAGCGCTGTATGATGACACAGTACGAACGGGAAAGCCTTGTTCGCCAGTTTCTTGGAAAAACGGTTGACGTAGAGATAGACCGACCTATCGGATACGTTCACACAAAGGGATCAAAAACGCTCGTTTATCCTATAAATTACGGGTATATCCCCGGCGTTCTCGGTGGCGACGGCGAGGAGCTTGACGTTTACGTTCTCGGACCAAACGAGCCCGTCGAAAGCTTTCGCGGTCGGATCATCGCAATAGTTTACCGCCGTGATGACGTTGAGGACAAGTTGGTCGCAGCCCCCGAGGGAGTAAGCTACACCCGCGACGAGATAACCGCCGCGTTGCATTTTCAGGAGAAATACTATGACTCATACCTCGAGCTTGGAGCAGAATAAAATCGCCTTCGCGCAGGCGATCGAGCGCGTCACGCGTGACGGCGGCATAGGTACGCTCGGCGAGAAGATACTGCACGCCGTAATAAAACAGTATATTGAGCCGAACCCCGAAAAGCGCGAGGTCAAGGTCGGTCAGTGGGTTGCCGACGTATTTAACGACGAGGGCATCACCGAGATACAGACCCGAAGCTACGAAAAGCTCAGGAAAAAGCTGCCCGATCTGCTTGATACGTCTCCGGTGACCGTCGTGCTCCCCCTTCCGCACAAGAAAATTCTCTACTGGGTAGACCCTACGACCGGTGAAAGAAGCGAAGGTAGAAAAAGTCCAAAGACGGGTCGCCCTCACGACGGACTTCGCGAGCTCGTTAAGATCCGAGATTTTCTCGGCAATCCTCGTTTGAATGTTCTCATATTACTGATAGATATTGAGGAATACCGAAACCTTGACGGCTGGGGAAAGGGCGGAAAGCGCGGCTCGAGCCGCAAGGACCGTATACCGACCGGTCTGGTTGCCGAATATCTCCTTGAACGCCGAGAGGATTACGCCGTTTTTCTGCCCGAGCTTCCCGATGAGTTCACTCTCAAGGAATTTTTGAAGGCTTCAAAGCTTAACCAAAAGCGCGGAACTGCGGGGCTTTACATCCTTCGGGAGCTTGACCTCGTGCGACAGATCGGCAAACGCGGGCGCGAAAACCTTTATCAAGTCTGCCTAAATAACTAGAAGAAAAAATCTTTAACTTTTTTGCTTTTTACTATTGACAAACAATTCTTTTTAGAGTATAATATGTAGCGTTGCAAAACAAATGCGGCATTAGCTCAGTTGGATAGAGTGCCTGGCTACGAACCAGTAGGTCGGGGGTTCGAGTCCCTCATGCCGCGCCAGAAAAAAGCACACATTTGTCTACCAAGACAATGTGTGCTTTTTTCAACGAAATTTGCCCTTGCGGGCAAGTGAAATAGCTTCGCTGTGAAATATTTGCTCCGCAAATGTGAAATATTCGCTGACGCGAATGTGGGCAAATTTCATTTCACATCGAACGGAGCCGCAGGCGGCGTGAGATATTTCACAATTTCCGCAAGGAAATTATTTCACATTCGGCAACGCCGAATATTTCACTAAAAAATACCGTAACAAGTTGCGGATGATATACACGCCTTCGGCGTGATTAGGACGCGAGATTGCGGAAAATTCTTGAATTAGTCTGCGAAATATGATATAATGAAATCAGAAAGGCGGTGAAAATATGAAAAGAGAAATCTTGTTGCTCTCTAATATAAAAAAAGATCTTAAAACGATCTTAAAAATTCAAATGGGCAACACCGGCGAGACGAGATTAGCTTATATTGTTCCCATCACTCTTATTTCTATAATCGTCGGAGTGCTTTTGAAAAATGCTTGGGTCGCCCTTTTAATATTTTCAGCGGCGGTATATCCTATCGTTCTCTATATAATCGAATTCCGAGATTACATTACTAAGAAAAAAGCTATCATGAACGCCATCGACCGTGCAGACGTTTCTATATCGACCGAGAAATTAAGTCACATTGCCCAGGAAACGATTTACGAGCCGCATATGGTCGGCAAAACAATGCACCACACAAAAGAGGCAACATTTTATTATTTCGAATCAGGAATCTCTTGGCGGATTCCTTTGGTTTACAAGCACTATAAATGGAGCAAGGATAATTATATAAGCTCAAGAAGGCTTAAAAACATATCGATCAAGGGAGACGAATTCTACGTTATTTCCTTGCAGGGTCATCACGATATTGCCTACATATATCCTTGTAAATTTTTTGAGATTGAAGCAAGCCTGAAAAAACAGCCCTGAAGTTACTTCAGGGCTGTTTGCTTTACTTGATATCATCAATATTATACGGTGTCGTCTGATATACGAAATAGTTGAGCCAGTTCGTATACAGCAAGTTGGCGCATGATCTCCACGAAACGATCGGGTCGAGCGTGTCGTCGTCGTTCGGGAAATAGTTTTTCGGTATCTCTATCGGCAGACCCGCGTTTTTATCGCGCTCGTATTCCGCCTTGAGCGTTCCCGCGTCGTACTCCGAGTGACCCGTGACGAAGATCTGTCTTCCCTTCTCGGTCGTGACGATATAAACTCCCGCCTCGGGCGAGCTGGCAAGTATTTTAAGCTCCGGGATCGCCTCGATCTCCTCGCGGCTGACCGTCGTGTGCCTTGAGTGCGGCACCATAAAGGTATCGTCAAAGCCGCGCAAAAGGATCGAGCGTTTATAGTCCTTCTGATGCGGGAAAACACCAAACAGCTTCTTTTCAAGCGGATATTTGTTCACTCCGAAGTGATACTTCAGTCCCGCCTGCGCTCCCCAACAGATATGGAAGGTGCTTGTGACGTGGGTCTTGCTCCACTCCATTATCTCGCAAAGCTCATCCCAGTACTCGACCTCCTCGAACTCCATCTGTTCGACAGGTGCGCCGGTTATTATCATTCCGTCAAAGCGACGGTCCTTTACCTCGTCAAAGGTATTATAGAATGCCAGCATATGCTCGGCAGAGGTATGCTTTGCCTTATGCGTTGCCGTCTGAAGCAGCGTCAGATCCACCTGAAGCGGCGAGTTCCCGAGAAGACGCGCGATCTGAGTTTCGGTGTCTATCTTCTTCGGCATAAGGTTGAGCATCAAAATATGAAGCGGGCGAATGTCCTGCGTTATGGCGCGGGTCTCGGTCATAACGAAGATGTTTTCTTCCAGCAGAGTCTGGGTCGCCGGCAAAAGGTTCGGTATCTTTATCGGCATTACGCGTTCTCCAGTGCCTGCTCAAGGTCGGCGATTATATCCTCGACATCCTCGATACCAACCGAGAAGCGAACGAGGTCGGGCGTGATACCACCGGCGATGAGCTGCTCGTCGGTCAACTGACGGTGGGTCGTGCTTGCGGGATGCAGAACAGAGGTACGGGCGTCGGCAACGTGAACGACGATAGACGCCAGCTCAAGCGAATCCATAAAGCGAACAGCGGCACGTCTGCCACCCTTGACGCCGAACGAGATAACTCCCGACGCGCCCTTTGGCAGATACTTGCACGCCAGCTCATACTGCGAGTTGCCCTCAAGACCGGGATAGTTGACCCACGTGACCTTTTCGTGAGACTCAAGATACTTTGCGACCTTCATAGCGTTCTCACTGTGTCTTGCTATGCGAAGGTGCAGCGATTCGAGTCCGAGGTTGAGGATAAAGCAGGTTATCGGCTGGAGCGGAACGCCGAAGTCGCGCATCAGCTGCTCGCGAGCCTTAAAGATAAACGCCTTGTCAACGCCGAAATTATCAACGTATATCGCTCCGTGATAAGACTCGTCGGGAGTTGTGAACTCGGGATACTTACCGTTCGTCCAGTCAAACTTGCCGCCGTCCACGATACAACCGCCGACGACCGACGCGTGTCCGTCCATGTACTTGGTTGTGGAGTGTATAACTATATCAGCTCCCCACTCGATAGGACGGCAGAGCACCGGCGTGGCAAAGGTATTGTCCACGAACAGCGGAATACCGTGCTTATGAGCCAGGTTTGCGTATCTTTCGATGTCAAAAACGACCAGTGCGGGGTTTGCAATGGTCTCGCCGAAGAAAAGTCTGGTATTCTCGTCGATCAGCTCTTCGATCTGCTCGTCGCTCATATCGGGGGTGACGAATCTCGTCTCAATGCCGAGCCTTTTCAGCGTTACGGCAAAGAGGTTCACAGTTCCGCCGTAAACGCCCGACATACAGATAATATTCTGCCCTGCCGAGGTGATATTGAGTACGGCAATAAGGTTTGCCGACTGACCCGACGAGGTCAGCATTGCGGCAGAACCGCCCTCAAGATCTGCGATCTTGCGCTCAACGTAGTCCGACGTGGGGTTTGATATGCGGGAATACATATGCCCCTCGGCCTTCATATCAAAAAGGTCTCCCACGTTATCTGCACTTTCATATTTGAAGGTCGTGCTCTGATAGATGGGCAGTATGCGCGCCTCACCGTTACCGGGTACGTAACCCGACTGAACACATTTAGTGTCTATCTTATAATTTTTCATCTTGCTCTCCGTTCAAGAAACATTAATTAAAGTAATTATATCACATCTTTCGGTCTTTTGCAATCAAAAACGCGTTTTTCAAAAAATAATATTTTCTGTTGACTTTTTAAGGGGAACGTGGTATAATAAGTTATACAATTCATACTAATTGGAGGATTACAACTGTGCTTGACAATAAAAACGTTGGCGGATATATGGGAAGCGTTACGGTTGGCGAAAAGGGGCAGATCGTTATTCCCAAGGCGGTTCGCGATATGCTGTGCATCAAGCCGGGTGACACCCTTGTTCTGCTTGCCCACCCCGATAGCGGCATTGGAATACCGCCAAGCGATCAAATCGAAAATATACTTCAGCAGATAACGTCAACTATGATAATGCAAATTGGAAAAGAGGCAAAAAATGACGGCGATAAAGCTTAAGGGCCTCAAAAAAAGCTTTGGCAGCAAGGTCGCGGTCAACGGTATCGATCTTGAGATCGCCGAGGGCGAGCTGTTTGGTCTTCTCGGTGTAAATGGTGCCGGAAAAACGACCACTATCCGTATGCTCTCCTGTCTTTCGCGTCCAAGCGACGGGGAGGCGTGGGTGAACGGTCACAGCATACTGACCGAGCCCGATCAGGTTAAAAGCATCATTGCTATCTCGCCGCAGGAAACGTCGGTTGCCCCAAATCTCACATCTCGTGAAAATCTTGAGTTTATGGCGCAAATATACGGCAACAGCAAAGCTTCGGCAAAAGAAAAGGCAGACAGAATAATAAAGGAATATTCGCTCGGTGAGGTAGAGCACCGACGCGCAAAGCTGCTTTCGGGCGGTTGGCAACGACGCCTGAGCATTGCAATGGCGATGATAAGCGACCCGAAGGTCCTCTTTCTCGACGAACCGACGCTCGGACTTGACGTGCTTGCCCGCCGCGAGCTTTGGAGAACCATCGAGGGAATGAAGGGTCGGCGTACCGTTATACTGACGACCCATTATCTTGAAGAGGCGGAAGCTCTTTGCGACCGCATCGCCGTTATGGTGGACGGTGACGTCAGAGCCGTTGGAACAGCGGCAGAGCTGAAAGAGCTTACCTCAACAGAGAGCCTTGAGGAGGCATTTATAAAAATAGCGCAGCGAGGTGACGTCAAATGAGAGCTTTGGCTTTTGCAAAAAGAAATCTTAAAGAGCTGCTTCGCGATCCGCTGAGCTATATCTTCTGCCTCGGTTTTCCGCTGGTCATGCTCGTGGTTATGACCGCCATCAATTCGATAATACCCGAGGGTGCAGGACTCACTATTTTTCAGATAAAGAGCTTAACTCCGGGCGTTGCCGTTTTCGGGCTTTCGTTCATCATGCTGTTTGCGACGCTTTCGGTATCAAAGGACCGCTCCGGCGCGTTTTTGACCCGACTTTTCTCTTCTCCCATGACAGCATTTGACTTCATCGCAGGCTACGTTCTGCCGCTGATCGTGATGTCTGTCGGTCAGCTTATCGTTTGCTTCTTGGCGGGAGGCATTATCGGCGCTATCGGAGGAGAGAGCTTTGACGTTCTCGGTGCGCTGATCTCAGCTGTATCTCTTCTTCCCTGCGCTCTGTTTTTCATCGGAGTCGGAATACTTTTCGGAACGCTTTTCGGCGAAAAATCGGCGCCGCCCTGCTCGTCTATAATCATTTCGCTCTGCGGAATACTCGGCGGGATCTGGTTTGACGTAGGTATGATACCCGAGGATAATTTCTTCGGCATCGTTTGCCGCGCTCTTCCCTTTTCACATTCGGTGGATCTCGCCCGCGCGCTGTACGGCGGCGGTAGCGAGGACCTTCTCCTTCACCTTGCGATCAGCACAGTCTGGGCGATAAGCGTTTTTGCATTGTCGGTACTGGTCTTCAATTTGAAAATGCGATCCGACAAAAAATAAAAGATCAGCAGACGAATTCGTCTGCTGATCTTTTATTTGACTTTTAAGATTCAATACCGTTTTCGGCGTTATATTCCGAAACGAGCTTATAGTTCTCTGCCTTGGTGGTGTTATCGAGGATCAGAGTGAGAACGATCGAGTCGCCGTCCTTGATCTCGGTGGTGGAAACGTTTTCAACGACCACTCCGTTGACCTTCCACTCCCACATGACCATATCGATATAATATACCGGAAGGTCCTCAGAGCTCGAATTCTCAGGATCTGCCTTTACGGTTCCCTTACGGGTAGTGTTTACCGCGCTGCCGGTCTTATGAGTCTTTCCGTTCATCTTGATAGTATCAACGTTATTTCCCGCAAAGGTCAGGGTTGCCTTGCGCACCTTGGCAAGCTGCTCAAGAGCGATCCTGGGATTAACCAGCTCACCGTTGTCATATCCGACAGACAGACCGGTCATGCCCTGGGACTCGTCCACCGGAGCACCGATGATGGGCGTCCAATCCTCTTCATTCTCAAGCTTAACATAGTTTCCGTTCGCATCGGTGGAAACGCAAGAATAAACGACGATCGAAACGTTCATGTGATTCGGATATGTGTCCTTCGTTGCCTCCGTCTCCTTGCTGGACGAAACGGTTATGACCGTACAGGACGTCGAAAAGAGAAGGACTGTAACCAATGCGAGCAGCATTGAGATGATTCTTACCTTTTTCATTAAAAATATACCTCCATAGATACTGCTAATAGTATACAACTTTGGAGATAAATTGTCAAGTGTTTTTTATCTCTTAATCCCGTTTCCTTGAAAAAAGCCAATAAGCGTATCCCCCGTGGTCTCGGCAGGCGCTGTTGAACTGCCGCTCAGCATCGCTGACTCCGCAATATTCCCCTTCCCCGAGGCTTGACGCAAAAAATGGAGAGATATCGTCCGAGTTTGGTGGGAGGGCTGCGTCAAGCTCTCGCCAGACGTACTGCGCGTCGCTCACCGTGATCTGAACCGGAAAGCTACGTTGGACTCGTATCATTCCGACCGACACACACTCGTGCGGCAAACAACCGTCAAGCGCCACACCCTCGCCGAAAAGATCGTATTTCACCGTAACGTGGCACTCGCAAAAGCTTTTAGGCTGAGTTCCGTCGACGAACCAACCGATCTCCTCGCGCTCTCCTCTCGCGTCTATCAGGCAGGACGCCGTCATCAGCTTGCCCGAATCCCTGCAGTAGGCGGCTTGAATGACGTTTTCGGGCAGCTTAAACCTCTTTACCTCATCCGACTCAACGAACTCCGAGTGAAGCTCTGTCATAACGTCGTTCCAGACGGTCGAGCAGACGCGGAGCGTGCTTTGCGGCAGAGTTGACGGATATTCGTGACCGTACCAAACGCCGCAAACGTAATAGGGCGTATACCCCACGAACCATCGGTCACAGCTGTTTTGTGTGGTTCCCGTCTTGGCGGCGACCTCAATGCTTTCTCTCAGGCTGACCGTGACCGACGAGCTTCCCAGCTCAACGACGTTCTGCAAAAGCTTAGTCATAACGGCGGCATTCCCCTCGCTGATGACCCGCTCGCCATGGGACGTATTATCGAGAAGCACGTCTCCGTTTTTAGTCATAACCGTGACGTACGACCTCGCCCTGTAAGCAAAGCCTCCGTTCGCGAACGCCGTGTACGCCGCCGTTATCTCGCGAAGAGTAACGCCGTAGGTCTGCTGACCGAGAGCCAGCGGTGCCGTGTCGCAGTCGCTTGGGATTAGGCTTTCGATGCCAAATCGCTTCACAAGATAATCGTACGATCTCTCGGCTCCAAGATCGTAAAGTGCTTTGACGGCAACCGTGTTAAGCGATTCCTGCAAAGCGTACTTTACGTTCGCAAGCCCTGCAAAGGTGTTGCTTGCGTTGTTGGGCCAAGCACTCATTTTGCCGTTCTCCTCGAAGAACTCAACGGGAACGTCGTCATAAACGCTCGACCAGGTTATGATCCCATCCTCAAGCGCCGGCGCGTAGACCGACAGTGGCTTGATGACCGAGCCCGACGGTCGCTTGGTATCGGTGGCATAGCTTTGTATGCGGTTTGCCGCCTTCTCCCCGATAGCCCCCGCAACACCGAGAACGTCTCCGTCGGTCGGATCTATTACTATAATTCCGCTCTGACCCGACTCGCGGTCGTCTACAGGAAAGTTCTCCTCGTCGGCATAATAGCTTTCGACCGACTGCTGTATAGACGGGTCCTGCGCCGTGTATATACGAAGTCCACCGTTATACACGAGATAGGACGCCGCCGCGCGGGTATACCCCAGCTCGTTCATAAGATCAACAATAACGTCCTCGATCACCATATCGGTATACCACGAGTTTATCCCCGAAGTCTCCCTTCCGACTTTCAGCTCAAGCTCCTTGCCGTACGCCGACTCGAACTCCTGCTCACTTATATACCCCTGCTCCAGCATTTGAGACAGGATAATGTCTCGGCGGTCGCGGTTGTGCTCGGGGTGGTTTATCGGGTCGTAATAGGACGGATTTTTCGTGATAGCGGCGATAGCGGCAGACTCGATAAGATTCAGCTCCGAGACCGATTTTGAAAAGTATTTTTCCGCCGCTGCGCCAACTCCGTAGCAGCCCTGAGAAAGGTTCACTATGTTGAGATAAAGCTCAAGTATCTCGTCCTTTCCCATCTTCTCTTCAAGGTCGAGGGCGTAAAATATCTCCTGCAGCTTTCGCGAGACCGCAACCTCATCGCTCCCCGTAACGTTTTTTATCAGCTGTTGCGTAATTGTCGATCCCCCGAAAGCGCTTTGCCCCTTGAATATATAATTAACCCCTGCTGCTGCCGTGCGGTACCAATCGACGCCGTGATGCGAATAAAACCGCTTGTCCTCAATAGCCACGAAGGCGTTGATAAGCGTTTTAGGTATGCTGCCGAGCGAGGTGTATACCGTGACGTGTGAGCCGTAGAGGCGCTGATCTGTCAACTCAACGGCGTTACCGCCGTCATCAAAATAGTAAAGACGGGTCACGGTGTCGCTTCCCGCGCCTTCAAACAGAGATACGTCTATCTGTGTTTTCACGTTATTGCCAACGTAAAGCGCAAAAGCCGATACCGCGCAAAGACCGATAATGGTCAACACTGCAATAATGGCAACCGTCAATTTCAGAGCGCGGCGTCGCAGGTATTTTCTCTGCTCGGCGCTGGTCTTGCAATATCTTCTTTTCATATTTATCCCCAAAACTTCCGAAAATTTCACCTTTATTATTGACTCTTTTCGCGGTTATTATTTTCGTCTTGAGAGAAAATAAGTTTACAGTTAAAAGAAAAGAGACAAAGCAATGACACTTTACGAAAAAAAGCGGCTGATCTGCGCCGTCTGCCTTACCGTTGCTATAGCAGGGCTGACCGTTATCGGCATTTTTATATTCACGTCTCCCCAACGGGAGGACGTAAGGGTTGATATCACCGAGCTCGAAAGTCCTAACGAGGCGCTCGCACCCGTACAGGAGATCTACCTTTTGCGCTCATACCGACAGATCATCGGTATATTTGATGCCGAGGGACGCCTCATTGAGACGATAAACCTCCCCACAGTCACCCTGCCGAAATCTGAGCGGGACAGACTTGCCATAGGCATCGAGGTCTCGTCTCGCGAGGAGCTTGAGAGACTGATCGAAAGCTACAGTTAACAAAACGGCGAGCCGAGCTCGCCGTTTTTCACGTTTGGTTGATTTTTTTGAAAAATGTTCTTGTCATTTTGCGAAAAATATTATATAATATATCCGATTATGATATTTAGGAGGCACTATGCCGAACGAAAGACAGAAAAATATCCGTAATTTTTCTATAATAGCACATATAGATCACGGTAAATCGACGCTGGCAGACCGTTTGCTCGAGGCTACCGAAACCGTTCAGAAGCGAGACATGGAGGATCAGATCCTTGATAACATGGAGCTTGAGCGCGAGCGCGGCATTACCATAAAGGCTCGTGCCGTTCGCCTGCATTACAACGCCCCCGACGGTGAAAAGTATATTTTTAACCTGATCGACACACCCGGACACGTTGACTTCAACTACGAGGTCTCGCGCTCGCTGAACGCCTGCGAGGGCGCTTTGCTCGTCGTTGACGCCACCCAGGGCATCGAGGCGCAGACCTTGGCAAACGCCTATCTCGCCGCCGACGCCGGGCTTGAGATCCTTCCGGTCGTAAACAAGATCGACCTGCCGTCTGCCGACCCCGACAGGGTTCGCGGTGAGATCGAGGACGTGATCGGTATTCCCGCAGAGGGCTGCCCCGCCATCTCGGCAAAGGTGGGTCTTAACATCACAGACGTTCTTGAGGACGTTGCCAAAAACGTTCCCGCCCCCGGCGGAGACGAGACCGCCCCCCTCAAGGCTCTTATCTTCGATTCTTACTACGACAGCTATCTCGGCGTCGTAGTTTACATTCGTATAATAGACGGAAGCGTTGCCGCCGGCGACCGTATCCGTATGATGAGCACCGGTCAGTGCTACGATGTCGTGGACGTCGGCTATATGGAGCCGCTCGGACTGACCAAGGCGCCAAGACTTTACGCCGGCGAGGTCGGTTACATCACCGCCGCCATCAAGAGCGTTGGCGACACCCGGGTCGGAGATACGGTGACCCTCGACGCCGATCCCGCCGAAACGGCCCTGCCCGGCTTCAAGCAGGCAAAGCCGATGGTCTACGCCGGTATATATCCTGCCGACGGAGCACGCTACGGCGACCTGCGCGATGCGCTTGAGAAGCTGATGCTCAACGACGCCGCTCTCGTTTTCGAGCCCGAGACCTCGATCGCCCTCGGCTTTGGATTCCGTTGCGGATTTCTCGGTCTTTTGCACATGGAGATAATAGAGGAGCGACTTGAGCGAGAGTTTAATCTCGATCTCATCACCACGGCCCCCAGCGTCATCTACGAGGTCAAGATGAGAAACGGCGATATCGTAAATATCGATAATCCGACCAACTTCCCCTCTCCCGACGAAATCGAGCACGCCGCCGAGCCTATCGTTGAGGCGCATATCATAACGCCGGTCGACTTCGTTGGAGGACTTATGGAGCTGTGTCAGGACCGACGCGGAACCTTTATTGATATGAAATATCTCGATAAGACCCGCGTTGATCTGCACTACGAGCTCCCGCTCAACGAAATAATCTACGACTTTTTCGACGCGCTCAAGAGCCGTTCGCGCGGTTACGCCTCTCTTGATTACGAGATACTCGAGTACCGTCCGTCAAAGCTCGTCAAGCTTGACTTCCTGCTCAACGGAGACCAGGTTGACGCTCTTTCCTTCATCGTTCACGAGGAAAAGGCGTATCCCCGCGCCCGCCGTATTGCCGAGCGTCTTAAGGAGAACATTCCGCGTCAGCTCTTCGAGATACCGATACAGGCTGCAGTCGGCGGTCGAGTTATCGCGCGAGAGACTGTCAAAGCGATGCGAAAGGACGTTCTTGCCAAGTGCTACGGTGGAGACATAACCCGTAAGAAGAAGCTGCTTGAAAAGCAGAAGGAAGGTAAGAAAAAGATGCGCCAGCTCGGCTCGGTCCAGGTTTCCCCGGAGGCGTTTATGGCAGTTCTTAAGCTCGATTCGGACGACAGATAACATTAATTTGTCTTGTTTAATAAACCAAGAACAGCAGAGAGCTTCTCTGCTGTTCTTTTGTGTTTATTTACCTTTTTGTGTAGGGGGTAATGCTTTGTATTCCGCTCCTCATTATAAGTCCTCTTATAGACGGAGCACACAAAATCGCCCTTTTCACCGATTTGGAGCGAAGCTTAAATCTTAACGGTCGAGTGCTCTTTTTGTATATACGTTGTATGTCCTTATACGACTTCCCTTTTGCAAAAGCCTCAGCAAGAGTTTTTCCGCTGAACATCGCACTGCTAAGCCCTTCAAAAGAGCTCGCGCTTATAAAGCCTGCCGCCTCGCCAAGAAGGAAAACGCGATCCTCTCCTGTGCAAAAATCTTTCATTGCGCGCGGACTCGAAACCAGACAAGCCTCGGTCTTAACGGCTTTTCCAAAAGAGTTGCCAAGAAACGCCTCAAGCCTTGATTTCTGTGTGTCAAATGCCCGACGGCAGCCTTGCCGTTCAAAAGCCCCGCCGAATATAACGTAGTTTCCTTTATGTATGGTCCACGAGCAGCTATCACTTGTTTTGGCGTCAAAAATGCAGGAGTAATAAGGCATTTTTTGTCCTTCATTGTTGAACCATTGTTGTATTGCAACATATTGCGCCCTCATAGGAGCAAAAAACGTACGCCTTACAACCGAGCCCCCTCCGTCTGCACCGACAAGTGCTTTTGCACTCATCTGCACCTCTTCGCCGTTATACCTTGTGAAAATATTATAAAGCTCGTCTTGCTTTTTTATTTTTGTTACTCTTCCATTCAAGAGCGTAACATGCGACGGAACGAGGGAAAGAAGCCAGCTGTCAAAGGCGTATCTATCCATATTAAGATAATATCTTTGATAGTATCTAACCAGCTTTTGATCAATATCGATCGTTTCGACCGCGAAAATCTGAGGGTCCTCAAGAATGCTTTTGGGAAGAACCAAATCAAATTTTGCAAGAAGCTTTTGCGCGTCTGGCGCGAGAAGCCCTCCGCAAGGCTTTGCCGAGCTTGGAGACTGCCCGTTGATGAGAAGGATTTTCAGGTCAGGGCGTGATTTCGCTATTTCCTTGACAAAAACCGCTCCCGCAGGTCCTGCTCCCACCACGGCAATATCGTAAATTTTTTCGTCTTTTTTCTCCATTTAGCCCCCTAAACAGATACACCTTTCACATTGCAATGCTCAACAGAGATTCAACGTGAGATTCTTTCGGTTGCATTTTCGCGCAATAACAAGCCGTCTGTCGGTATTCTTTTACTCTTTTATCAGGTCTTTTATTACCTCTCCGGCGATGATATATCCAGCAACGCCCGGAACGTGCGGCATACTGCCGACCACGCCGCCCTCGGTCTTTACCGAGAGCTCGCGTGACCAAACGACCTTGAGGTGCTTTATTCCTCTTGCCTTCAGCTCACGCCGCATAACTCTTGCAAGCGCACAGGTGTCGGTCTTATATATGTCAGAAACGGTGAACGCCGTGGGATCAAGCTTGTTCCCCGCCCCCATAGCGGCGATCATGGGAACTCCGCAAGATTGCGTACGAACAGCAAGCTCGAGCTTTGCCGCCACCGTATCAACGGCGTCAACTATATAGTTGTAGTGAGAAAGGTCGATCTCGTCGGCATTTTCGGGCAAATAGAAGACCTGCTTTACCCGAACGTCGCAATCGGGGTTAATGTCAAGTATCCTCTGGCGCATGACCTCGACCTTACTTTTCCCCACCGTCGAGTGAAGCGCGATTATTTGTCTGTTTATGTTCGAAAGGTTAACGGTGTCGCCGTCAAAAATGTCTATTCGACCGACCCCCGCACGCGCCAACGCCTCAACGGCGTTTCCTCCGACCCCTCCGACACCGAAAACGGCAACTCGGGCTTTCTTTAGCTTATCGCACGCACCGCCGCCGATAACGGCGGCGGTGCGTGTATCCTCTTCACGAATGATCATCTTGCAAAATCTTCCTCGGTCGTCTCGTCGTCAACCGGGATCTCGTATATCGGCAGACTGTCCTTACGGTGAGTCAGCTTATGGGCAAGTGCTTTGCTATTTTTAGAGCTTTCCTTAAGGCTTCCCTCAAAGCACTCGCAGATCTCGCATTTCTGATATCTGCGTTCGCTGACAAACCAGAGTCCGCCCGTTGCATAAAGCGCGGCAAGACCTGCAAGTGCCGCAGGAAGATTGCGCTTTTTAATGCACATTACGATAAACGCCACAGTCAGGGTGATCGCCGTCAAAAACAGCGAAAGGCCAAGATAGTCCCGTCCGTTTCTTTTCATTTCATAAACCTCCAAGAGTTAATTTATTGAGCAGTTTTGGAGTTTTCCTTCAAATACGCGTTGATAAATCCGTCGATCTCGCCGTCCATGACCGAGATGATATTGACCTCCTCGTATCCCGTTCTGGTATCCTTTGCCAGCGTATAGGGCATAAATACGTACGAACGGATCTGATTTCCCCATTCGATATTAGTCTTAACACCGCGAACCTCGTCGATGGTCTCAAGTCTTTCACGGATCTTGATCTCCATAAGCTTCGACTTGAGCATACGCATCGCGGTCTCCTTGTTCTGAAGCTGCGAGCGCTCGGTCTGACAGGTAACGACGATGCCGGTCGGCTTGTGGTATATACGAACCGCCGAGCTGACCTTGTTGACGTTCTGACCGCCCGCGCCGCTCGAGTGATAGGGCATAAAGTCGTAGTCCTCTTCACGAATGACTATCTCGTCGAGCTTATCAAACTCGGGCATGACCTCAATAGATGCAAAGGAGGTGTGTCTTCTTCCTGAGGAATCGAAGGGAGAGACGCGAACAAGACGGTGAACTCCGTGCTCACTCTTGAGATAACCGTATGCATTGGTTCCCTCAACCATAATGGTTGCGCTCTTGAGTCCTGCTTCCTCTCCGTCGAGCCAGTCGGTCAGCTTGACCTTGAATTTATGACGCTCTGCCCAGCGAGTTATCATACGGTACAGCATAAGTGCCCAGTCCTGAGCCTCGGTTCCGCCCGCGCCTGGATGGAAGGAGATTATGGCGTTGTTTCGGTCGTATTCACCCGAGAGAAGTATCTCGGTGCGCATCTCGTCCTCTTTTTCTATTATCTCCTTGAGCTCTTTCTCAACGTCGGGTATGCTCGCCTCGTCGTTTTCCTCAATAGCCATCTCGGCAAGAGCGATGGCGTCCTCAAGCTTTGCGCAAAGGCCCTCGTACTCGTCGATCTTATCCTTGGTCTGCTTTATGGTCTGAAGGACCTTTGACGAGTTTGCCGTGTCCGACCAAAAGTTCTCCTTCATGGTCTGCTCCTCAAGAGCGGGAAGCGATGCCTTCAGCTCCTCGATACGAATGGAAGAGCCAAGCTCAACGAGAACCTCTCGCAGTCCGGTCAATTTATATCTTGCATCTTCAAGTGCAACAATCACAGTGAACCTCCGCGCGGCAAAAGCCGCCTTATAACATAGTTTTAACTATTATACCACAAATATACCGTTTTTGGCAATAGTTATTTCGAGAAAAGGCAAAAGTCCCCTGCAAAAAATTGCAGAGGACAGAGGTTTTTAACTTATTTACGGTCAAACGCAGGGTTTATCGCGTAAATATTCTTTTGATCGGCTCGGTCCTGAACCTTCAAAAGAGCCTCGGAGAAGCGCTGGAAGTGAACGAGCTCACGCTGACGCAGGAACTTTATAACGTCACGAACGTCGGGATCGTCGGTCAAGCGGAGAATGTTGTCGTAGGTCACGCGTGCCTTTTGCTCGGCGGCAAGGTCCTCGTTCAGATCGGCAATGGGGTCTCCCGTCACCTGAAAGGTTGCGGCGCTAAAGGGCATACCCGACGCGGCTTGGGGATAAACACCCGTCGTATGGTCGACAAAATACGAGGCAAACGGACTTTTAAGTATCGCTTCCTCACTGAGATTTCGGGTCAGCTGATAAATGATGGCGGAAACCATCTCAAGGTGGGCGAGCTCTTCGGTTCCGACGTCGGTAAGTGTACCAACAACGTCGCCGTACGGCATCGAATATCTCTGATTAAGATAGCGCATCGAGGCTCCCAGCTCACCGTCCGGTCCACCTATCTGACTTATTATAAGCGAAGCCAGCGTCGGGTTCGGGTTCTTTATTTTAACGGGGTATTGAAGCTTTTTTTCGTATATCCACATATCCTTCCCTCCTTATCTGCAACGCACGTCGTTGCCCGCAAAGGCAATCTCCCACGGCCACGGCTTATTCACCCAATCCCAGTTCGATCTTTTTTCGCCACAGGCGGTCAGCGGTCCGCAATCCGACTCATACGCCTTCGCAAGAGCACATCTCTGGTCGATCAGCTTGTTCAAAAGCTGCAGCGCCTCGCAGGAATCGGGGTAGGAGTCAAGATAGAGCACGAGCTCAACTATTGCGAAATCAACGGTCTGCAGCTGATGCATCAACGAGCCGCAATTGCCGTCCTGACCCGAAGAGCAGCTGCAACGCGTGTTCATCGCGCGCATGGGGCGGTTATCTCTGTTGTCCACGGCAGCACCCCTCCTTTAGTCCGCCCGAGAAGGGCTTGTCGAGGCCGCGGAAGAGCGTTCCGCGGCACAAGGCACTTTCAAGATCGTAAAGATCAGCAAAGCTCTGCACCGGCAGATAAAGTGCCGCAAGCTCGCGGTCGTAAACGCCGAATCCCTTGCTCTTATCGGCGCGAGAACGCTCGGACAAGCTGCAACGATCACGCACACAGCCACAATTTCCGGGCATTTGATTCTTGTATTGATTCAAGAAAAATTCCTCCTTTCGAGATTTTTGCATCTCAATCAAAGTATATGCACCGCGCGCGAAACTTGTCAAAAAAAGTCTTCACATAATATCCGAAGCCGCGTCATTACGTCTTGAGAGAGGGTGTTGTGTGACTTTTATAGAACTCACTCCAAAAAATACGAATAATATTTATACTCAATCTGAAAATTTCTCTTGCATTTTTTGAAAAATGATTGTATAATGTATGGTATAAATCTTGGGGAGACTCTCCCCGAAACCGAAAGGGATATTTATGCAACAGGACATGATTTTGATCATCGACGCCGGCAGCGATAAGAACGCTCGCCTGGCACGCGAAATTCGCGCACTCGGAGTTTATACCGAGATCTACCCTTATTCAATCGAAAAAGCAGAGCTTGATAAGCTCGTTGGCGTTAAAGGCGTTATCATCAACGGCGGCGTCAACGGAGAGGGCGTCAAGGTTTCGGACGCCGTGCTGAACTGCGGATATCCTACCGTAGCTTACGACTACGAGGGCTCCCCCGCCCTTCCCGAGGACGACGGCGAGAGAGAAGCAGCCATCAAGGAGCTTATTTTTGATAAATGGAACGCCGAGCGCAACTGGAACGCCGAGAACTTCATTGCAGACCAGATCGAGCTGATCCGTCAGCAGGTCGGTGACCGTAAGGTACTGCTTGCACTTTCGGGCGGTGTTGACTCGTCGGTCGTTGCGGCACTGCTCATCAAAGCTATTGGGGACAAGCTCACCTGCGTACACGTCAACCACGGTCTGCTCCGTAAGGGCGAGCCCGAGGAGGTCGTTCGCGTTTTCCGCGACGAGCTGGGAGCTAACCTCGTTTACGTTGACGCCGCCGATCGCTTTCTTGACAAGCTCGCCGGAGTTGACGCTCCCGAGCAGAAGAGAAAGATAATCGGAGCCGAGTTCATCCGCGTCTTCGAGGAGGAGGCGAGAAAGCTCGAGGGCATCGAGTTCCTCGCTCAGGGAACGATATATCCCGATATTATCGAGTCGGGCTCAGGAACCCATAAGGCGGTCAAGGCGCATCATAACGTCGGCGGACTGCCCGAGGATCTGAAATTTGAGCTGGTCGAGCCTATAAAGATGCTCTTCAAGGACGAGGTCCGCGCCGTCGGACTTGCTCTCGGACTTCCCGAGGGTATGGTCTTCCGTCAGCCGTTCCCGGGACCCGGACTTGGAGTACGTTGCCTCGGAGCTATCACGCGTGACCGCCTTGAGGCGCTGCGCGAGGCAGACGCCATACTGCGCGAGGAGTTCCAGAAGAACGGACTCGTCGGTAAGGTCTGGCAGTATTTCGTAGCGGTACCGGACGTCAAGAGCGTCGGAGTTCGCGACAATCAGCGCTACGAGGGCTGGCCGGCGATCATTCGCGCCGTCAATACCGTCGACGCCATGACCGCCAGCATTGAGGAGATACCCTATTCTCTGTTGCACCACATAACCGACCGCATCACTCACGAAGTCGAGGGCATCAACCGAGTTCTCTACGACCTCACCCCGAAGCCCATCGGAACGATAGAGTGGGAATAATACACAAAACCCCGAAAGCCTTGATTTTACAAGGGTTTTCGGGGTTTCCCATATCGTGCTGACAACACTTTGACAACACTTTGAATTTACAATATATAAAAAAGGGGAAATATTTTGTCTATATTATGCACCTTATATTTGAGAGATGGAATTATATTAGCCAGCGAAAGCAGAGCAACACATAGCATTGAGGAGAATGGTCAAACAATAATAACTGGTAGAACTGATGACTTGCAAAAAACTTTTGTAATTGAAGACAAAAGGATAGGTATATCTTTTTGCGATAATGCAAAGGTGGGAAATATGCTTATGGATGATTTTTTTGAAATGTTCATAAGAGATCATGTTAAGACGGATTATACGATAGAAACGATTTCAGAAATACTTCGTGTATTCTTTAAGGATAGAAGAACGCAAATTGTATTAGCTGGTTATAAAGATGGAGTGCCTTATGTTTATAAAATAGCAGGCGGATTGAAAAAGTTTTTGAATCGTCAAGATGATAAGATTATATTTGGGATGGAAGTTAGAGGACTTTACGATAAAACTTGTGAGTATTTTGAAAAAGAAATTCAACCTCATATAATTTTCGGAAAGTTAACAATAGAAGAAGGTATTGGATTAGCAAAAGATTTGATTCAGTACGCAATAAATAATGAAGAGGGGTGCGGTGGAGATATAAATATATTAATAATAAAGCCTGATTCTGTTGCGTGGTGTGAGAAAGCAGATTATAGCAACAAAAACAGTTCCAATTTACCTAACTGATTGCAAATTAAAATGCTCTGCCGTAAAAAGCAGAGCATTTTGTTTTTTACTCAGACATATGAGTGATCAATTCAAGCAAATACTTAAGGTTGTCCAAAACATCACTTGTCTGCTCGATTTTCTCAAGCCGTTTGAGTTCTTCGGTCAGTTCATTAAGATACTGACAAACATATTTTTGCACTCTTATGTTTGGACGAACAATGACTTCTTCATCCAACACCTTTTTGGTGCAGTAGTCTTGTTTCGTCAATCCCGATGTAAGCACCCTCATATCAAGGGCATACGCTTCTTCGGGAGATACGCGAAAACCTATTGTAATGCTACGCCATCTTTGCTTGTTATCTCTATTCTTCGCTGACATTTCCTCTTTCTCCCATCATAAGTTTGTTAAGCTCGTTTGCGATCATTTCATCCTTGCTCTTGTATCTATGCGTATAAATCATAGTGGTGGATGGCTTCTTATGACCTGCACGCTTGGCAATATCCATAACGGATGCACATTGAACATCATTCATAATCATACTGATATGCGAATGTCTAAAGCCGTGAATGGTGATCTTCTCCAAGCCTACTTGATTAGCACCCTCTTTCAGCCTTTTATGTAACGTGGTTTTGGATGTAGGAAAGAGCTTGTCTGTTCCAGATAAACCATAAAGCGTTTCCATATACTCGGCTAATTCATCAACAAGATTTTGAGGGATATGCACCGTTCTTTTACTGGTTACGGTTTTGGTCTTTCCGTCTTTGTGAACTTGTGTCTTGTAGCTTCTGGCGACTTTTAATGTACCTTCTTCAATGGAAACATCATCTTTGGTAAGACCGAGAAGCTCTCCCAAACGAAGTCCACTCCAGTACAACACCTCAAACGCATAGAAGAACATAGGCTTGTCTTGCATTACTTCGGAAAATCTTTGATATTCCTCAAGAGTCCAGATAGGCTGTTCTTCCTCTGGATTTTTCTTGCCCATTCTCTCCACTCTTAAAACTGGATTGAACGGCAAATTGTGAAATGTAACAGCATAGTTCAATATGGCGGACAACTGATTGCTAATGCTACGAAGATATGTAGGAGAATAGGGCTTTCCGTTTTTGCCAATCTCCGTCATCATTGTGTTTTGCCAATTTCGAACATCCTTTGCGGATATATCATAGACCTTCGTGTTTTTGAAATGAGGAAGGATTTTTGTTTCTATGATATGTGCTTTGGTTAGACACGTTGTTTCTTCTTTGCGAATTTTTGCGTCCTTCATATAAAGTTCTATAAGCTCTGCCATAGTGAGATTTTCGTCAAGCGTTTCCTTGTGTTCAAGCTGCTTGATAAGAGCTTGAAGGTCGTTTTTCATCCACGCTATCGCATCTTTCTGTTTGTCAAATCCACGCTTAGAAGTACGCTTTCTTTCGTGTGTATCGGGAGAAATATAGCTAAAATTAACTCTGTACTTCCCGTCGCTTGTTTTGCTGACGGAGCTACTGTAAGATGACTTTTTGTTACTCATAATCAAAATCCTTTCATAAATTCTTTTGCCTTACCGATTGTCGATTACACAACCATAGGTAGTGTAAATAATGTTTGATTCCAAGCGAATATCACGCCCATAGCTCTCAAAATCGAAGTATGAACGTATGTGTTCTGGGATGTCGATACAACAGCATTCGTCTGCATAGTAGTAGCCTAACGCCTCGTCATCGTCCACATCGGGAAGAAGATCGAAGTCATCAAGCTCGTCTATCAGTTCCAGAAGCTCTGTAATGCTCCCACAACTTGTGTATTCAAGCACAGCCTCTAACTTGTCCGTATCATACTGACACAAGCTTTCAAGGCGTTCTGCGAGCGTATTAAGCTCTACCAGACTTGAATACTCTCCGATGGAATTGCCGACACTGACAATCTCTGTTTCATAATCGCTGATGAAAAATTCCTCATAATAATCATCAATGCCGATTGCCTCAAGTACCTTTTCAAGATCATCTTCGTCAATGGGGAGTTGTACCCATTTGCCGATTAAGTAACCCTCAACGTACTTTCCTAAATTCGTGATGTAAATTTTCACATCCCTTACCTTTTTTGCTGATAAATCTGACATTTAGATCAAAATCGACTATAATGTATATAGACTTATCAACTTACCTTTCTATAAATTTTTTCATAAAGATATTCTTTATTGACCTTGCCACGAACAATGAGATAGCCTTGAGCCGCAAGCTCACCGTTCAATTTTTTGATTAACTTGTACGCATAGGGTATAGATACATTCATAAGCGTACTCACATATTCTGCACCAACAAACAAATCCTCTACTGGCATAATTTGTAACCTTTCTAACTACGCATATATATGCGTAATATTCATAATATATTGTATAAAATTCATTTCGAGTTTATCACTCAACACACATATTGTAGTGCCGGTTTTTGTCGATGAACAGGAAATTTGAAAATTTCCTTCATTAAATTATATATCGGTAATTTTTGCCTACTTCTGCGACAACGCTACAAATGAGTGTTGTACTTCTATTGTAGTGCATAAATATGCTAATGATAAGAGAATAGCGAAATTCGTTAAGGCAACAAAAAAGCACCTCTGCCCCAAAGGGTAGAAGTGCTAACGTATATATTATCTTATAAGGTAGGAATATAGGCTGACATCAAGGCGGTTATGACCGAGTGCGAAGCTGACCTCAAGGGCGAGGCCTTTTTCAAAGCCGTGTACCACATCGGACTTGAAGCGTGGGTTATGGTAACTGTAATCGTATTTGTCTTTATCTATGAACAGATCAAACTTGCGACCTTGGTACACATCCACGCCACGCTCCTTGGCATCCTTCAACTCGGCGTACAAATCCCTTGCGTACTCGCTACGCATACGGTGACAAGGGGCGTTCCTACTTATGTAATCGACAAGCGGAGCATCGGTAGAATGACCGCCCTTAAGCTTGCTATCCACCCACCGTGTAAGAGAGCCTTGTTCCGAGGGCAACACAAGTGAGATACGTTCACGCCCGCCCTTTTCGCAAAAGTGAAATGCGTATATCTTGCCATGTTCATCCCTTATGGCATCATTCGCCGTAACCGTTGTAATTGACGCTCTGCGGCAACCGGTGACACTTGCGAAGTAAAGACCCTCTTGGTTTTCGGGTTTGTTTGCTGTACTGGATGGCGGTAAATCCCCACGGTTATTTTTGACCGAGGCGTATGTGCGGCGTTGCGTGAAGCCGAAATCTCGCGGCGTATAGGATGTGCCGAGCAGTTTGTTTGCGGCGGCGACCTCGCGGCTGACCGTCCAAGCGGAAGCGTGGCGGTAGGACTCCATATAACGCTCAATCACGCTTTTGTCTATGTCCTCAATGTTTCGCACACCCATTGACTTGCAGACCTCTCCCAAGCGGTTCGCTGTGCCACGATAGCTATCGGCGGTTTGAACGCTATTTATGGTAGCCACTCGCCCATTGACCTTGACTTTCTTCTCCCCAATACGCAACAGCTCGTCAATACGCCTATTAAGCTGTATGGTTATGTTCTTGTTCTTTCTGCCCACGCACACCACCTCTCATTAAAAATTTTGTTAAGACTAAAACTCCATTGTTGGCGAACGCCGAGGAACGAAGCCACCTCTATAATAGTGTCGATTTTGCCGTTTGCAAAATCATTTGAAAAAATGTTGGATTTTTCTTTATCAAAAATCCTTCACGCCCCTTTTGGATGAAGCATCGAGCTACGCTCGCTGTTTCATCCAAATATTTTGATACTTTTATATATACCTTTATCGCAATATATAAAAGCCTCAAAAGCCTTATCCATACTGTATTTTCACTCCTTTCATACTCTGTGCCTTACAAATTTTATAGCAAAAAATGCTTTTGCTATATTATAGTGAAAAAATGACATCTTGATAAATAAAATCATCAAAAAGATGTCATTTTTCTGCCAGTAAGGAAAATCGGCACTATAATATGTATGTGTTCACAAGATACAGATCTGCACTTCAAAATAGTTGTAGCATATTGAAATATTCATCATTTTGTGGTATAATTATCTTAATATCACTAATAATAAATGATTTTGATAACACCAACGCTTTACAAGGAGATTTAATGTTACAACCGTGGAATGTATTATTGAGAGAAAAAGTAAACGAAACTAACTTTATCTTTGCAAAATATCAAAATCACAACTTTAAAGATCAATGGAATTGTATCTGCTCTTCTATGGACTGGTTGGATGTTGGAATGGCAAACATTGATAAAGCATTAGAAGAATTGAACAATGCTATAGGTTTGGAAACTTGCATGAAGTTTTATCAATACATTTGTTGTATTGATATAGTATGGGAGAGCATTTATCAATTGCATAGAGTATTTTTCAATCCCAAAACTATACCATTCAAGAATCAATCGAATATATTTCAAAGAAAAATATTCGATAAAGATGATAACGATTATTTCAAAGAAATTCGTGCTTGTTTTGGAGCACATGCAGTAAATCTTAATTCAAAACAAGAGTTTGGAATGAAATTTGCAAGTTGGTCAACCCATGACGGAACTCCCCAAGAAATGTCTGTTCTCATATACAGTAATATTCCTGATTCTGGATTTGAAAAAGTAACGGTAACCGTTAACGAGCTAAAAACCTTCTATGAAACGCGATGCCAATATATTAAACAAATCATCGATGCCATTGACAATATCTCTCTTGCTTACAAAGAGGAAATGAAAAATAGTGCTATTCCAAAATCAAATGATTTGATAGAACAAATCGCAATTTTGAAAAATGCCTCGCAGCAGCGTTTCGGCGGTGGAATTCTTGTTGAAGAACTGGAACAAATTGAGTGTTTTCTCAAAACTCATTTTAATTGTGAGAAAAACAAACGTGCTCTTGAAGTATTTAGACAAAAAATCACCTTGGGAATAACAGAAATTTATGATTGTCTTCAAAGTATGAATGTTGATTGTAACCTCGAAATCGAAAAGTTATTGTTGCCAAAACATATGCCACACGAAAACAATTTTGCATATGAATTTGCCAATCTATACTCAAAAGCCATTCTTAAACTTTGGAAGACTTATGATACAAATTCAATCAAAAGACCATTAGAAAAGTATGTTTGCTTTGAATATAAAACCGAAGAGGAATTATACTGGTTGACTGTAATTGGATTAAATATGGCACAAGAAAATTTCAAAGAAGAAAATATACAGAACAATATCGATGTTGACTCCGTATTAGATCTTATCGACTCTATATCAAGAACAAAGGACTATTTATGAACACTTTTTATGATCAAATGTTTAATCCACAATATGTAAATTTGGAATATTATCACCAAATTGAACAGCAACAACATGAGGCAAATCAAGACAAAGAAATAATAAAAGCGGTCAAGGCGATTCACGATTTGTGTGAAGCGGTAAAACAGTTGGACAATCAGCACCAACAAATTGCTTTTTCTGCTTGCTTAGCAGAAATGGCAAAAGAATTTAACTGGTAATAGGAGATTACTAAAATGGGACTATTTGATTTATTTAAGAAAAACAAAACTCAACCAAATAGTGATAATTACATAAATTCTACATTAAGTAGTATTATGCAGGAGTTGAGTGAAAAAAGTGATAAAAATGTTACGACGGAAAACTTCGATAACTTAGAGGGATTAGAGTTTGAGAATTGGTGTGCCAATCTTTTAAGGAATAATGGATTTATCAATGTGGGAGTTACCAGAGCAAGCGGCGACCAAGGAGTTGATATATTAGCCGAAAAAGGCGAAATTAAATATGCAATACAATGCAAATGCTATTCAAGTGATTTGGGTAATTCACCAATTCAAGAAGTACATGCAGGTAAAAGTATGTATAATTGCCACGTTGGTGCAGTAATGACTAATCGCCACTTTACCAGCGGTGCAAAGGAACTTGCCGAAGCAACGGGGGTTTTGCTTTGGGATAGAGAAAAGCTTTTACAGATGCAGTCAAATGGTGAAGGCAGCGAAAATAATTATATATCGGGAAAAGGACTTGATACTGATTCTGTGCTTTTAGATGCTATTGATTTGGCTTTGGCGGAAGGTAAAATAAACACTTCTTTGCTTCAACGAAATCTTATGATAGGATACGGCAAGGCGGCAAATTTAATTGACAAAATGGAAGAAATGGGCATAGTAAGCAAAGCTGATGGAAGCAAACCAAGAAAAGTTATAATGTCCAAAGATGATGTTGTAAAAATGTTGATAAAGTAAATTAAATGGTTAGTAATCTTCACGAATCCGAGCAGTGTATAACATTATTAAAAACGAAAGAGTGTAAATAATATTAAATTGTTATTTGCATAAAAAGAAGCTATGGAACGATCACTCGCCCCATAGCTTCTTTTGTTAGGAAACCTTACAATATCCGAACCTTGCAGGTTCTTGCTCCCCCTCGCGGGGGATGATACGCTACGCTGAAAAGACTATCTATGTATGTTAGAAAGAAAGGAAAAAGAAAGGACTAACAACCCAAAACAGCATAACGTACCACCTTTCTGCTTCGAAGACTTACCGTTTTCCAAGCCTTGCACTATAATGATAATGTATCATCACATTATAATGATAGTAAGGCGGCGAGTGAAATATTCAATTTATCTGTCGAAAGATAAAATATTTTTTATCTTTATGTCAACGCACCAAAATGCTTGATGTACGCATCCATAGACATATGGTGTCTTGCCCACCATTTTGCTTCTTCAAGTGGTGCGGGCGACATACCCACAGTACCGACCATCTTCGTACCCTCACGCTCACCGTAGGGCGACATTGAGCCGCCGTGACCGTAAACGAAGTACTCGCCGTCTGCCTTTTGGTAAAGGCGTTCTTCCATATAACGCTCGTCCATAGGACAGAAACCGTTATCGTCTTTGGCAATCAAGGTTGCCTTGTTTGTGTCGTAAACACGACCTTTAATAGTTGCTTTCATAATAAAGCACCTCCAAATATAATTTTTGTTCGGCACATCCGAAGTACCGACACATATATTGTAGTGCCACTTTTTCTCGATGAAAAGAAAATACGAAAATTTCTTAAGCTATCATCCCCCAACCGGTACAAACTGGTTGAGGGATGTTTTGTTATGCTTGTAATACGGCACTCCAATCCTTAACATAACCCTTTTTTGTGGAGATTTCTTTTAATTTAGGTTGCATATCAATAAAGCGATATTGCCTTGTTTCCTTGAAGAATTGACAGTAACCCTTAATATGCTCTGCGGTGCGAATACCCTCGGTATCGTTATCAAGGCAAGAATAGACGGTCATAACTTCGCTATGCCTATGAAGAAAACCTCTCAAAGCACCGATGTGATTGCCGTATATCGTAATGAAACAACTGCTTTCGGGTATCTCCATATCCAAATTGCCGCTTTTACAGAACGTAAGAAAGCTCAATAGGTTTATCGGATTTGAGAACACAAACACATTTTCATAATAGTTATGCTCACGTGCAGGAGATAAAGCGTATTCAAACCCCATATTGCGGTTTACGCTCAAATGCTGTGTATAGTCAAAAAATGAGTGCGTACCCTCTTTAACGGCAGACACAACATTATGATTGCCGTCATAGGTTAAGAAGCAAAGGTTTTTTTCCTTATCCATCGTGACTAAACGATTGGTGAGCAAATCCTTAACATAGGCATCATCAATCAGCTTTGTGCTTTCAAGATAGGCGTATGCAATTTTCTTGGAATCTTTGCTATAACGATCTATAAAGAGGTCGTTTTCCAAAAGACCGTTCAAATTTTCTTTGTTTGGGTTGGGTATATCAAGTGCCAAAGGATAATGAGCATCCACATACGCCTTGATGCTGGTTTTACATACCTTTTCATAAAAATAGAGTGCCATATAAATAGCTTGGTTATCATTATAGCCGTAATACTGCTTCAGCGTATCGAAAACCGACAAATACTCAAAAGTAATGAGGTTATAAGAGCCTTCGTCAAATATAATGACTTCGGGATGCTCTTTGATATGTAGTACGCCATCGTGATAAATGAGCATATCGGCATCCCACCACACAAGCAGATGCGATAAATAGCATCGGTTTACTTTTGCCACACGCTCTGGAGAGAAATTGTACTTGTAATTGTAGATTTTGTAGGTTTTCCACTCTACGTCGTTTTTAATAAGGTTTCTTGGTTTAATAACTTTGTCTTTTTTTAATGTATCCATGTTTTTTGATACTCCTTTAATATGATTTTTTGTTTTAAGGCTCTGTTCTTCCTTTCCTGGCTTGATGGGATGTTCGCTTTGCAAGGTCTATGGTTCAAACGCACAGATTTCAAAATGAGAAATTTGTTCTAAGAACTGCTAACGCCTCCAGTCTTATTCATTGAAGAACGAAATAAGATTTGATTCTTTTGTTTGTCATTCGGAATGTTCTATACATTCTCCCTTAATAAGGTATGCTACCCGAAATTGAATTATCATAAAAAAATGTCGAACAACCATCAAACAGGAAAAAAGATGTAGAATTAGCACGTAACATTTCTATTTTAGTTGCCGACAAACCAACCGACAAAGAAAAATGTTCGAGTATCAAAATGCAAAAAGGCGTACAAAGCGGAAAGGCTCTGTACGCTATATTTTTGCAAAAAGTATTGAAATTCACATCGTTTTGTGGTATAATAGATCAACGGATAAAGTCGCTTGTTTTTCGCCGGTTTCGCCGCTATGCCGTGACAATACTTTTGACAACACTTTGAAGGTATAATGGGGATAATGGAGATAAAACAGCGTAAAAATTGCCACAAAAACGCACTAAAAACCACCAGAAATAGCCCATATTAAAGATGTACTTTCGAGTGGGAATAATTGAATAAAGTTTTTAAGTGGCTTGGAAGCCTTATTCCAAGCCACTTTTCTGCATTTTTATCACTTGATAAATATGCGGAGTGACAACACTTTCGACAACAGTTTATCAAAAACTTATCACATCTTGAAAAAATTGTCATTGTATGGTATAATAACTATGCGTAATGCATCGAGGAGAAAAATATGAGTTGTGATTGGCTTAATAAAGTTGTTGAGTTGTTGATTGAATATAAACAGCCAATAGGAACACTCTTTGTTTCGGGAGTGTCTACATTGTTTGGTGTTTGGTTAAGCAATTTATCAAGGAAAGGACAAATTAAAATATATTTAAATAATGAAGAATGCTGTCGCTGTAACAAAACAACCGATACAGGGCTTCAAGAAGCAGTGTTTCCAGTTGCAGATATAGCGGTTTTTAGTTTTTCATTAGATGTGTACAACAGTAGTTCCGATAATAAAATTATTAGAGATGTATTTATTTTGTTATGTGATAAAAAGAGGATATTGTATAAAGATAGACCAGACAAGATTTTAATTAAATCGTCATTATCCGAACAGCCAAATAACAAACTGTTTAATATTAGACCTAAAGAATTAGCACAAATAAAAGTTGATGTAAGGTTGAAAAAAGAAGTGTTTGACTTCACTGCTGCAAATTGTATTTATATGGAATACCGTGATGAAAAGCAAAAAAAGCACAAGGTTTTATTAAAAATGTATTGATATATTTTGGGAGGGGATAAAGATGGGATTGTTTGATATTTTTAACGCTTCAAAGATAAAAAGAGAAAACGAGAGATTATTGACGGAATTAGAAGACGCTAAAAAGCTTCTCACTCCCGAAATGATGGATGCTTGTAACTTAGAAAACCACATTCGAGAGTTACAGAGCAAAGAAAATGCGATAAACGAAAACATAAACAAAGCTAATGCTGATCTTGACGAAATCAAATCAAAAATTGATGCCAAGCAGAAGATGCTTGTTGATGTAGAAGAACAGCTCTTGTATCAAGATTTCGCTTTATACAAGCCCAAATATGAAATGGTCAACTCCGAGGCGTATAAAGAGAGATTGAACAAAATTCGTGAAACCCAAAAAGCGTTAATCAAAAACGATCAGGCTGTTACTGGAAATATGAATTGGACGGTAAACGGAAGCAAATCCGAAGGCAAAAAAATGGTGAAGGATATGCAAAAACTGTTGCTTCGTGCCTTCAATAGCGAGTGTGACGAAGTTATTAGCCGTGTTACATATGCCAATATTGAGCTTTCCGAAAAAAGACTGCATACTTCTTTTGAAGCCATTTCAAAACTCGGACGAATTATGAGCGTAGCAATCACTCATCAATACTTAAAAGCCAAAATTGAAGAGCTATATCTTGCTTTTGAATATAAGCAAAAGAAGCAAGAGGAAAAAGAAGAACAGAAGGAGCTTCGTGCCCAACTGCGTGAAGAAGCAAAACTTCAAAAAGAAATTGAAGAAGCTCGCAAAAAGATTCAAAAAGAACAGAAACATTACCAAAATGCTTTGGACTCCATAAACAAGCAATTACTTACCGCCACCGACGAACAAAAAGCTGACTTGGAGCAGAAAAAGGCAGAGATTGAAGCACAACTCGGCGAAATCGACAAAAATATAAAGGATATTGATTATAGAGAGTCTAATGCAAAAGCGGGATATGTATATATAATTTCTAACATTGGAGCGTTTGGTGAAAACATATACAAAATCGGTATGACAAGAAGATTAGACCCGCAGGAAAGAATCGACGAATTGAGTGACGCTTCTGTTCCTTTCAATTTCGATATTCATGCTATGATTTTCTCAGACAACGCTCCCGCTTTGGAAGCAGCTCTACATAAAGCATTTGAAAACAAAAAACTCAATATGGTCAATCAGCGGAGAGAGTTTTTCAATGTAACGCTTGATGAAATAAAAGCAGTGGTTATGAAAAACTTTGATAAGTCGGTAGAATTTATCGAAGTACCAGAAGCCGAGCAGTATAGAACATCGTTAAAAATGAAAGAGCAAAAATAAAAAATCTTGAAAAATATATAGTTTTGTGATATACTAATTACAGTTGAAATCTCCCGTTTCTTCAGCCTTTTTAAGTGCCTTAGCGTGACAACACTTTTGACAACACTTTGGCGGTTGAATGGGGATAATGGAGATAAAACAACGCAAAAAAAGCCATAAAAATGCACTAAAAATCACCCCAAATAGCACATATTAGACATGTACTTTCGAGTGGGAATAATACAATAAGGTTTTTAAGTGGCTTGGAAGCCTTATTCCAAGCCGCTTTTTGCACATTTCGCGATTTGCGCGACAACACTTTTGACAACAGTTTGAATCGTAACAACCTAAAAAGAGGTATTTTATGACACATTATGACACCTTGCAAGTTGCACCCACAGCATCGCCAGAAATAATACAAGCGGCATATAAAGCATTAGCAAAACAATATCACCCCGATCTCTATCAAGGTGACAAAGACTATGCAAAGCATAAAATGCAACAAATAAATGAGGCATATCGAGTACTTTCATCCTCTACTTTACGCAACGAATATGATAATCTGCTAAAATACCAAACACAACAGCAAAACTTCCAAACGCAGAAAGACCACCAACAAAAAACTCCCCCTAAAAAAACTTTCTCCGTTTGGGATAAAATAAAACCTATTCTTATTGTTTTGGTAGTGCTCTGCGTTCCTATTGGGCTAATGATAATGGATGATGCAGGTGTATTTGATAGCGAGCCTAAGGAATCACCACCTGCTAATGTCATTATTCCAAGAACGGGAGAGGTTTTACAGGGAAAGGAATATTACAACGAATCAGAAATTACAGTTACGGCACCACATAGTGAGTCATGTATAGTAAAACTTAAGACAGCGAGCGGTGTCACGAGGTTAAGCTTTTATGTTAGAGCTGGAGATACAGTTACTGTAGGGGTTCCTTCAGAATATTTGTATGTATACTTTGCATCAGGTAAGAATTGGTATGGACTGAGTAAACTATTTGGAGAAAAAACCAGTTACTCAATGGATGATGAGATATGTGATTTTACACAGTATACATTGGAATATACATTAACACCTGTGAGTGACGGAAACTTTAGTGAAAAGATCATTGATGCAGAAGATTTTAATTAATCTAAAAAAACACGTTACACTTAAAAGCTTTTAGTCATATTTTGTGACAACACTTTTGACATCACTTTGGCGGTTGAATGGGGATAACAGAGGTAAAACAACGTAAAAACAGCTACAAAAATGCACCGAAAACCACCCGATATATCCGATATTAGATATACACTTTCGAGTGGGAATAACCTCCCACGCCAAAAGCCTCTGCAGTAATGAGCAAATCCTAAAAACATAAAACAGACAAAAGCCCTTTGACGCGGTGAACCAAAGCCGCAGATAAAGGGGCTTTTTGTCATATCCGCACAGTTTGTGGCGCTCATTTCCCCCACCCTGCCGAATTTGAGAAATATTATAATCTTTGATCATATTTGGCACTTGACAAGACGGTCAACTCGTGATAAAATATCTTGGATTTGCGCGATGTCGCACTAAAACCGATAATAAAGAAAAGGAGCATAGATCATGAAGAAGATCATCTGCAAGAGAGAGTACGACACCGAGACTGCTACTCTCGTAAAGAAGTTCACCGTTGGCAGCATCGGCGATACCGACGGCTACGAGGAGACCCTTTATCAGACTCCCGGCGGTCTTTACTTCCTCTACGTAAACGGCGGAGAGGCTTCGCCCTACAAGGCTGAGAACATCAAGTCGATCTCCAAGGCAAAGGCCGAGGAATGGCTTGCCGCTCATTGAGCCAAACACAAAAAGATCCTTGCACGGTGCCGTGCAAGGATCTTTTTGTTATTTCATTATTTCGTTCACTATGCTTTGGGCGTCGATTCCCGCCGTTTTAAGGATCGGTTCGTTTTCTCGTCTGACAACGAAATCGTCATCGGTCGCCATTATCGAGGTCTTCATACCGTCAAGCATTCCCTCTCGGCTCATCTCGTCGCAAAGCAGCATGCCCATGCCGCCCGCGCGCTGCTCCTCCTCAAGGAAAACGATTTTATTGACGCTCTCGGGCAAAAGCTCCGAAACTGCCATTGCCGCCTCTCTGTACGGCTTTACCTTTTCAAGCAGGATAACTCCGATGCGCTCCCCCTGCTCGGCAAGCCGTTTCTTGGCTTCAAGTGCTTCAATAACGATACGTCCGTCGGTCACGATGACCGCCGATACGTTCTCGTCCTTTGCGAAATCAGCTCGCGCTATGCGAAGCGAGAAGTCGCCGTCGCGGTAAAACGCCGAAACAACTCTTTCGTCCTCGCAGGCGTTGGGGTAACGCACGGCACAAGGTCTTCCCGACGCCAGCGCCGCCGCAAGCGACACTTTGAGTGTTTCGTTGGTCAGGGGTGTATATATCTCCAGATTCGGTATGCCCGAAAGGAAGGCAACGTCGAAAATTCCGTGGTGTGTTGCTCCGTCCGAGGCGTTAAGTCCTGCGCGGTCAACGCAAATAAGCACGGGTAGGCTCTGCAGCGCGATATCGTGGATTATATTATCGTATCCCCTTTGCAAGAAGGTAGAATAAATGCAGACCGCAGCCTTCATACTGTGTGCGGCAAGTCCCGCCGCGAAGGTCAGCGCGTGAGGCTCGGCAATACCCACGTCGTAAAAGCGATCGGGGTGCGCCCTCGAAAAGCCAACCAGCCCCGTTCCGTCTGCCATCGCCGCAGTTATCGCACAGATCGAGTCATCGTGTTGAGCAAGCCTTGTCAGCTCCTCACCCACGACCGACGAGAAATTCGGATTTTGAAGCTCTGCTCCCAAAGGTGACATGCCGTGATAACGCCCCGGATCGGTCTCGGCAGGCTGATACCCCTTGCCCTTGACCGTTTTGACGTGAATGACCGCTCCGTGACCCGACTGCTTTGCCTCGGTCAGCAATCGCTCAAGTGCCGCTCTGTCGTGACCGTCAACCGGACCGAGATAGTGAAGCCCGAGATTTTCAAAGTAATTACTGCCGTACATAATGTTTTTCAGCAGCTTCTTGGTGTCGCGCATCAAGCTAAAAAGACCGTTACCAATAAGCGGTATGCGACGGACGAAGTTACGCGTTGCCCGCTTGGTCTTGAGATATCCGCTGTTGGCGCGAAGCTTTGCCATATTGCTTGCGAATCTGCCGATGTTTTTGGATATCGACATTTCGTTTTCGTTGATTATCAGAATGAGGCGCAGGCGGTTATCAAAGTTGTTTAGCGCTTCGTGGATCATTCCTCCGGTAAAGGCGCCGTCACCGACCACCGCAACGGTATAAGCCTGCGAGCCTTTGAGACGATCCGCCTCGGCAAAGCCCAGCGCGGCAGACAGCGAGGTTGAGCTGTGCCCCGCTCCGAAGCAATCGTATTCACTCTCGGCGCGGCAGGTAAAGCCCGAAATCCCTCCGCCCTGACGCAGAGTGTCAAATCGGTCGCGGCGACCGGTCAGTATCTTGTGAACGTAGCTTTGGTGACCGACGTCGAAGATTATATGATCCTCGGGAGCATTCATAACGCGATGTATTGCCAGCGTCAGCTCAACGACACCGAGATTTGACGCGAGATGCCCTCCCGTCTTTGAAACCTTTTCAACCAAAAATTCCCGTATCTCGGCGGCAAGCGTTTTCAGCTCGCTCTCCGAAAGCCCCTTCAGATCGGCGGGAGAAGCTATCCCGTCGAGTATTCTTTTGTTTTCTTCCATACCGCAGGACTCCTCCTTTCGCAGCTTACCGATATATTATAACACAAGCTCGACAAAAAGTGAAGTAGCACGATCAAAAATTAACATCTTAAAGTCCCTATCTGCCTTTTTTGATACAAAAGATAAAAAAATATTAAAATCCTCTTGAAAAAAAATAGGATATAGGTTATAATTACTCTAAAGAATGCATATAAGGAGGACTGTATATGCCACTCGCAAAGAAAAACGGAGAGACCCAGACGTTTGAAGCTTATCATGATACCAATGATGAGATGAAGCGCATCCTGCAGACAATCTATGCCGCATTGAGTGAAAAGGGTTATAATCCCGTAAACCAGATCGTCGGTTATCTTCTGACCGAGGACCCCACTTATATCACCAATCATAAGAGCGCCAGATCGCTCGTTCGCCATATCGACCGCGATGAGCTTCTCAACGCGTTGGTTCGCAACTATCTGGGAGTATAATGCTCAAATATATAGACCTTCACACCGGTCTTGAATTTATGGAAGGCAGAGCCTGCGTGCTGTGTCTTGGTAACTTTGACGGTGTGCACATCGGGCATTCGGCGCTGATCGACAAAACGATCGAAAAGCGAGACGAGCTCGGTATTCTCGGCGGAGCGTGGTGCTTTGGGCAGCCGCCCGCCGATTTTCTATTATCGGCTCCCTCCCCCAAGCTTACGACGCTTGACGAAAAGCTGGAGCTTTTTGCAAAAAAGGGACTTGACATTGCAGTTCTCGGAGATTTCTCCGAGCTTAGAAACACCTCACCCGAGGATTTCGTGAACGACGTTCTGAAATCCCGTTGTAAATGTAAAGCTGCCGTCTGCGGATTTAATTTCCGCTTTGGTAAGGGCGGCTCGGGGCTTCCCGAAATGCTTTCCGGCTTTGAGTACGGTTCTGAGGTCGTTGACCCCGTAACGCTGGGCGGGGATGTGGTGAGCTCAAGCAGTATCCGTCGGCTTTTGATCTCGGGAGACGCCGAAGCGGCGGCAAAAATGCTCGGAGCGCCGTATTTTATCACGGGCGAGATAACCCACGGCAGAGCGCTCGGGAAGCGCCTCGGTATGCCAACTATAAACCTTGAGATACCCGAGGGTAAGCTTATCCCACGTCACGGAGTTTATGCAAGCCTTGTTGAGCTTGACGGAAAAGAGTATACCGCGGTCAGCAACGTCGGCTCAAACCCGACGGTTGGAGGCAACGCCGTTCGCTGTGAAACTCACATACTTGATTTTGACCGCGACGTTTACGGCGCACGGGTAAAGGTCTCGCTCTGCTCTCATTTACGGGACGAGCTACATTTTTCAAGCACCGATGAGTTAGTTCGCACCGTTGAGCGCGACATTTCAAACGCTCGAAAATATTTTGCCATTTGATCAACCTATAAGGAGGACGCAATGAAAAACGGAATGCTTCGTTTCATCTCGCTCCTCCTTATCTTTTTGCTTTTGCCGCTTTTCTCGCTTGGCGTCTTTGCTGAAGAGGAAAGCAGTTCCTCACCGCCCTCGCTTGATGCGGCAGAGCTTTTCGTGCTTTATAACCTTGAAAACGACCGAATGATAATGCAAAAAAATCTTGACGTCGAAGCACCTCCGTCCTCAACCGTCAAGCTGATGTCGGGGCTTCTTATATGCGAAGCTCTTGGCGATCGCGTTGACGAAAAGGTCACGTTGACCGCCGAGATGCTCCGCGGCGGAAGCGGAAAGCCGCTCGGTCTTGCGGTCGGGCAAACGCTTTCGATCCGTTCACTTATGCTTGCCGCCTTTTCGGGGGGATATAGCGACGCCATCACCGCGCTTTCCGTTCTTGGATTTGGCTCGAGCGCAAATCTGATAGACAGAATGAACGAGCGAGCCGCAACACTTGGAATGACCTCAACGGTATACAAAAACATAACAGGCTTTGATACTTACGGTCAAAAAACCACCCTTCGAGACAGCTTGAAGATTGCCGTTGCCGCCTCGAAAAACGAGCTTTTTATGACAGTCAGCTCGGATTACAACACAAAGATCGAGTTTGCCGACGGCTCGTGGTGCTTCTCGTACGGCTCGAACGAGCTGCTGAACAAAAATTCGCAGTTTTTCTGTCGAAGCGTTCGCGGAATGAACTCGGGCTTGACCGACAGCGGCGCGTGTATCGCAACGTTTGGAAGGCATAACGGCGCAAGCTTCATATTGATCGCTATGGGTTGCCCTTCCGGTGATGCTCGGTTTGAGTTAGCGCAAAACGTTCTCGACTACGTATATAACAACTACGGTTACCGAACGCTGCTCAGCTCCGGCTCGGTTGTTGGAGAAATCGAAGTTAAAATGGCGGCAATGGAGATCGAAAAGGTCAATCTCGTGCTTTTGGAGGATCTTCAAGTCTTTGCCGGCGAGCACGAGGAGCTTTCCGCTCTCCAATATTCGCTGCTGCTACCGCAAGACGGACTCACAGCCCCTATTTCATCCGACGACACAGTTGCATACTACACCGTGTGGAACGGCACCACTCAGCTCGCCTCGGCACGCGTAACGGTCGGTCGAGCCGTCGAACGAAATGATTTTCTCGTGCTTATGGACGGAGTCAAGAGTTATCTTGGCGGGCGAGCCTTCAAAGCAACGCTCGTGTCTCTCGGCGTTATGCTCGTGCTGTCCTTCATACTGCCGAGCGTTGCCCTGGCATCACGTCAAAGAAAGCGCAGATACGTTCGTCAGCGCGGCGGATTTAAGCTTAAATAATGAATAAAACGACCCAAAACGGCGCAAGATATTCAAAAGTCTTGTGCCGTTTTTTCGGCGAAACGAGGTCGTATGAAAAAAGTCGTTATAGTTGGCGCCGGCGTTGCGGGTCTTGGCGCGGGGATATACGCCCGTATTTCGGGTCTTGAGTCTGTTATAGTCGAGAAAAACAGCTTCGTCGGCGGAAACCTGACCGGTTGGGAACGCGACGGACACGCGATAGACAACTGTATGCACTGGCTCACCGGAACTCATCCCAAGACCGAGCTTTTCAAAATATGGAACCAGGTCGGTATGCTGGGCGAGAGAGTTACGCTTTGCCGTCCCGAATCGTTTGCCGACTTCGAGCATAACGGTCAGCGCATCTCGCTTTACCGAGACCCGAACAAAACTCTGACAAAAATGCTTTCGATCTCGCCCGAGGACGCCCGAGAATCAAGAAGATTTATCGCGGCGGTCAAGGCCTTTGGCAGAATGCAATCGGACGTGAGCCGCGCACCCGCTTGCCTTCCCTTTTATCTGCGATACCGCAGCATGAGTCTTGGCGATCTCGCCTCGCGCTTTAAGCATAATCTCCTGCGACGTATGATAACCGATCTTTTCTCACCCGAGCTTTCAGCTCTTTCCTTGCTTTTTGCTTACGGTGCATTCTGCATCGGTAACGCCGACCTTCCCTACGGCGGCTCAAAGGCGGCGGCAGAGCGTATGCGAGACCGCTATCTACAGCTCGGCGGCGAGCTTATTACCGACGTTGAGGTTGAACAGATCTTACTGAGAAACAAGCGTGCTGTCGGAGTCCGTCTTTCGGACGAAACGCTTATTGCCTGCGACGCCGTAATATGCGCCTGCGATCCGTTTGTAACCTTCGGCAGACTCCTGCCAGACCGTTATATGCCAAAAAAGCTTCGCCGCGCTCGTGCTGACGTTATAGGAACTCCGCTTTTCTCGGCTATCCACGCCGCCTTTTCGTGTGACGAGTCAAGCGAGCTTCCCAAGCACTCGACCGTCATAGACTGCCGTACACTCGACCTGGACGGCAGACGTATCTCGCATCTCGTGGTCAAGCCGTATACAAAATCTCTGCTACCTCAACCGAACGGACGTGCCGTTCTTCAGGTGCTGATCTTTCTTGAGGACCGAGAGTCGGTCCGCTGGATCGAGCTTTCGCGCAACAAGGAGGCTTACCGTGCGGCTAAGGCTCGCTTCGGTCGGGCGATCGAGCAACGTGTGCTTTCGCGCTATCCCTCTCTCAAGTCCTCCATAAAGCTGCTCGACGTATGGACGCCGGCAAGCTACGTTCGCTATTTCGGCTCGTCAAACGGCGCTTTTATGGGGTTTGCAATGAAAGCGGGGCACGCGCTCCGTTACCGTCTGACTCCTCGTATCCACGGTCTGAAGAACGTCAGACTTGCCACACAATGGCAGGCGATCCCCGGGGGCTTACCGCAAGCCGTGCTTCAGGCTCGCCGCGCGGTCAAAACGCTTCCGGCGCCCGGCAGCATAAAGATCATAAAGATAACTCCCGTCGTTTCTGAAGCATAAAGCAACAGGCTCGGTCTCTGACCGAGCCTGTATTATTTATTTTTTGATTTTTACGGCTCCTCGCTTCTTTCTGTACCAGATAACGGCAAGTGCCACCATTGCGGCAAGAGCGAGCACCGCAAGGAAGACGAGAAGCAGGATCAACCACGTGTTCTTCTGCACTCTGCCCGACGAAACTCTGTCCACTCGCAAAAAGCAGCCCGAACCGTCGTCACCCTTGGCGCTCAAACGAAGCTCAACGTCTCCGTTTTTCATAGCCTCGCGAAAGGGCGCAACGTCAAACGCGACGGTTACCGGAGCGCCGGCGGCGATCCCATGAACCTCCGCAATGTACTTAACGTCTCCACTACCGTTGCTCTGAACGAGCGTCAAGCCCACTCTATAGCTCGAAGCGGTGGTGTTCTCGACCTCGCCCTCAAGGCAGACCGTGACGAGCAGGCTGTTTTGATTAAGCTCTGCCGCCGTGACTCCGAAGCGAGAGACGTAAGACTCTCCAACCGAGATCTTCGGAAGATACGCCTTGAAAGCCGATGTGCTTCCCACTCGAACAAGACCCGAATAGCTTCCCTCTCCGACGGCAGTAAAGCCCTGAAGAGTACCGTCGTCGAACCCGAACATAAGTGTTGGCGCATAGTCGTCGGCAACGACGCCAAGCACTGCCGTGCCTTTCACCACTCGCTTTATCTGAACCTTTGCGGCGTTCTCGGTGTAAAGCGGAGTCCAAAAGCTCGCTTCCCTTATATACTGCGAAACAAAGCTGTTTATATCGGCATCGCTGTCAACATCGTGAAAGATCTGCCACGAGCGTCTCGTCTTTGCGGGATTGCCTTCATTGTCGAGAGCCCGCAGACCAACTCGCTTAGTCGGAGTGTCGGCCTGATAGGAATATATAATAGCATCGATCGCGTCGGTGGCACAGAACTTATAATAGGCATACGCGATCGACGCCGACTGCAGCTCGGGCGCGATCTCGCTATCTCCAAGCTCCACAGAAAAATCGCTGATCATAACGCGTCTTTCGTCACCTTCGTAAAGCATATTTTCAAGCCCCAGAAAGTCCTTACCGACGAAATTGCCTATGTTGCTCGGCGTAATGTATTTACCGTTGCCCGAATCGTCGTACCAGATACGGTCCGACTCGGTCGACGCGGCGCGAACACACAGTGCGATTCCCCACGGATAGTCTCCTCCCGCCTCGGCACGCCTTGCAAACTCGGTCAAAAACGAATATGTACTGCTTTTGTTATTATCCACGGTGACGAAGACCCGTCCGTTCGAATAGTGCGACGCCATTGCGATATACATTATACGCGCCAGCATCGACGACGAGCCTTGATTTGAGGTCTCCTCCGAGCCGTTCAGCGCCTTGCCCGCGATGAAATTCGAGCAAAGACCGTAGAGTCGGTCGGCTCTCGTATATCTCTCTGCCATAAAATCGAGCAGAGCCGTAACGTAGGAAGCACTGCGACTATCGGTCATGTTTATCGGGTAGTAGGCATTACCGTCCTCGTCGCCGTATGCCAGGCAGGCAAGTCCGTCGGGAAGGTCCTCGCGCGAGGTCTTCAGAACGAAGCGGAAATAGACGTTAACTCGGTTGTCGGTATAGTATTTAACTCGGTTGTCGAGCGTCTCGACAGCGTCTCGGTCAAGATAAAAGCTCTCGCCTGCGTATACGTGACTCAAAGCGTCGGCGCTCGGTGTGGCGAGCAGATAGCTTTCTATCGGTATTTCGATCACGGCGTTTCCAACCCCAAGCTCGAGCGCGTCAACGTCATATTCGGCGTTAATGCCCTTGGGAGTGCTGCTCTCGGCATATGAACTTGTATTCTCTGCGAAGGCCTCGGGATTGACAACGTACGCCGGCGCGTCGATAGCCGAAACATATTGCCCGAGCTCGTCCACGTAAGCCACGACGAAGCTATGATAAAGCCTTGAGATGCCCTTTTCAAAAAGAGGAATAGTAAAGGTCAGTCTTTCTGCGGCGTCGGCACTTGCCACGGGAAGCTCACTTGAAACGTTATCCTCTGTTTGCCCCGGTGCGAGCGCAAAAAGATATATCTTCGCGTTCAGCTCAAGTGCGTCAGCCGAGGGCATAACAGTTACCGTCAGCTCGCTTTTTTGGGCGTTGACCTCAACCAAAGCGCGCCCCTGCTCTATTTCACGGCCGGAGCAGGAGACCATAAAAAGAACCGATAAAGCTACAATAAAAAGGAATATAAAAGCTCTTTTTTTCATATATCCTCCTCAACGGCAATTCGCGGGACTCTTGAAGACACCCGACACAGGCATTCATAATCTATCGTTCCAATGTGACGCGCAAACGCGGCAAGTCTTTTCGGCTCATCTCCGAACAGCACGACGCGGTCTCCGATCTCGGCATCGGTGTCGGTTACGTCTACCATACACTGATCCATACACACGTTTCCGACGACCGGGCACTCGTATCTTCCGCTTTTAGTAATCAAAAGGACCGTTCCGCCCGAAAAGCGTCTTGAAAGACCGTCGCTATAGCCTATCGGCAGAGTTGCGATAGTTCTTTCCCCGTTCGACGCGAAGCGACCGCCGTATCCTACCCGCTCACCGTCACAGAGCTTATGTATATAAGTTATCTCGGTCTCAAGCCTCATAACGGGAGAAAGCTCTGCCATATGCGATCCTCCGCCGTACAGCAATATCCCGAAACGTACTCCGTCCAGCGCATACTGCGGGAATCGAAGCGCGCCCGCACTGTTGCAGGCGTGGCGCAATCCTGTATCTATCCCCTGCGACTTTAGCGCAGAATCCATTTTAACAAACCGTTCAAACTGCAAGTGAGTAAAGGCGTCTCCCTCCTCGCTCAGCTCGTCAGCCCTTGAAAAATGGGTGAAAAGACCGCTTATCTTTAGCTTACAAAGCGAGGCAATCTCCTTTATCTCTGCGACCGAGCGCGAAAAGTCTGCAGCGTTTTGTGCCCTGAAGCCAAGTCGGTTCATTCCGGTGTCAAGCTTTATATGAACGTTTACTGTCCGCTCTGCATGTTCGTTCAGCCTCTTTGCATATTCAAGCGAGAAAACACACTGAGTGATCGAATGCTTTCCAAGCACCGCGGCGTACCTCGGATCGGTATACCCCAGAATTATGATCTCGGCGTCGTCTCCCATGAGGTCTCGAAGCTCGAGCGCCTCGGCGAGCGTTGCCACGGCAAACTTGCGGCAGCCCGCACGGTAAAGGGTTGGGGCGCAAAGTCGGCAGGAATGCCCGTAAGCGTTTGCCTTGACCACGCATATGCTCTCTGACGAAACGGCGTTTGAGAGGCGTTCGTAGTTTTCGGCAAGCGCGCACAGGTCGATATATGCCCGAGTCGGCGAGAGAGGCTGTGTGTTAAAGTCGGTCATGTATATATAAATCCTTCGAAACGTTTTTTCAAGATATATTATATCATAACAAGAGCTAATATTCAAGGCGCGCGCATATATATTTTAAAAACGACTGTACTGATTTTTGAGGCTTGAATGAAAAGACTGATCTTACTTATCTTCACCCTTACTCTTATCCTTTCCTCCTGCGCGACGGTAGCAAAAGACCCGCTTTCCTATCAAAACGGCGCGCTTTCCGCCGAGGTGGTCTTCGAGAGAAACGGAGTCCGTATTTCTGCGGTGATACGACTCGGTCCTATGTCAGGAGAACTCCGCGACGCCGAGATAAGATTTTCGTCACCCGAGGGGCTTCACGTGGTTCGCAAAAACGGCGAGTGCTATGCCGAGCTTGGCGGGGTTTCGATCTCCCCCGACCCAAGGCTTTTTCTGCTTTGCGATCTCTTTTCGCTTGAAGGGAGCATCGTTTCGGTTAAAACCGGTCGCAAAGTCTCCGAGATAACGCTTTCCGTCGGTCAAGAGCTGTACACTGTCTGTTTCAACTCGGATGACAAGCCGATCAAGATCTCGGGCGAGGGCTTCAAGCTCGATATAATCTGGATAGAAATCGAAAAATAAGCCAACGGCACTCCGAGATCGGAGTGCCGTTTTATCTTATTCAAGTCCCGAAATTCCGCAAACGCTATCCACCGGAAGTGAGAAAACGATGCCGTGGGCGTCACTTCCCTTTCCCGCCATGCTCATAATAGCGCGCATTATATCGTCTCGCTTATCCCTGCGAGCAACGATATATATCATTTCCTTTTCTTCGCTGATCGAGATGCCGAAGAACTTGGCGATAGATGCACCGGTGCCCTTGGCTCGAACCACCGTACCTCCGGTCGCACCCGCACTTCTTGCGGCATCCATAACCGTTTCGGAGTTTCCCTTATCTGCAACCGTTATGATAAGAACTGTCTTTATCTCATTAGCGTCCATATTTTTTTCTCCTTTTTCGATGGTTCTTTCTCCCAAAAGGTATCTTTTCGCGCTCTCTCCGCCGATCCCGTCCACCGGAATGAATACGGCAATTCCGTTTCCAATCCCCGAAATATTCATCTGCGTTATCATATCGTGCTTGAGTCGCGGTATCTCGTCGTCCTTGACCATAAGGTTAAAAACGACCTTTTCCGAGCTTTCGAGCCCAAAATAGTATAGCGTTGCCTCACTTGCCGTTCCGTTGCCGAAAAAGTCGAGAACTCCGCACATCTCGTGATTATCGAAAAACTCGGCGTAATCGTCGGCGTATTCACGGTTGGTTATAACTATCAGATATTTTAACCCGTTCATAAAACAGTCCTCACTTTCTCAGTCAATGATCTCGTCGGGCTCATCGGTCTCGGCGCTCTTTTCTGCGCGGATCCGCTTGAGCTTGAAGACGAGTCCGAGTATCTGAAGCGTGATCAAGGGAGTCATAGCCACGAAGGCAACGACTCCAAAGCCGTCGGTGGCAATATCTCCTCCGCTTGCGCGGCAAAGTCCCAGCGCCAGCGGCAACACAAAGCCTGCCGTCATAGCGCCCGAGGCAACTCCGCCCGAGTCAAAGGCGATACCGGTGAACATCTCGGGAACGACGAACATAAGTGTCAGCGAGATAAGGTAAGCAGGGATCAAAAAGTAGAGTATCGGTATCTGCAAAATAATTCTCATCATAGCAAGACCGACCGACACGCCAACGCCTATCATAAGGCTGAGCGACAGCGCTTTCTGAGGTATGGCACCCGCCGTTATCTCAAAGACCTTGTTTTTGAGAACGTGAACGGCAGGCTCGGCGGCAACCACGAAAAATCCGATTATAAATCCGATAAAGATCATTATCCAATTATACGGCAGCTTACCGATCGTCTCACCGATATAGGTTCCGACCGGGAAGAATCCCACGTTGACCCCGAGCAGGAACATAACGAGCCCGACGTAGGTATAAACGACTCCGATGCCGATCTTGATCATCTCGTGGCTGTCTATCTTGCTTCCGAAAAAGCGAAAAACGATGAAAAATGCAAGTATCGGCGCAAGACCTATTGCGACCTCCTCAAGATAGATGGGCAACGCCTGACCGTAGGCTATAAACAGCTCCTTTGAGTCAAGAACCGTGACCGTTGTGCTCTCGGCGATCTTAAAGCTCTCGGGATTATAGATCAAGCCAAGTATCATAACCGCAAGGATCGGGCCGATCGAGCAAAGAGCCGTCAGACCGAAGCTATCCTCTTCTGCCGTTCCGTCGCTTCGCAGTGCGGCAATACCCGTTCCGATCGAGATAATAACCGGAACACTGATAGGCCCGGTCGTAACTCCGCCCGAATCAAAGGCAAGCGGAACGAAGCTCTGGGGTACGAAGAAGGACATAATGAAAACCGCGGTGTAAAAGATCAGCAGTATCCATTTAAGCTTGATCTTGAGAAGTATTCTCAAAAAGGCAACGACCAGAAAAAGTCCGACACCGATTCCAACCGAAATAAGAAGAACCCAGTTATTGACCGTTTCGGAAAGCTGAGTTGCAAGGAGCTGAAGATCGGGCTCGGCAACCGTTATCATTACGCCGACAACGAAAAATATTGGCACTATCAGCCATACTTTTTTGGTTCGCATAGTTGACGTTCCGATATACTCACCTATCTCGGTCATAGCGGAGTCCGCCCCGAGGGTGAAAAGACCTATACCGACTATGGCAAGGAAGGCTCCCAGCAAGAAAACGAGGAAGGTTCCGCTCTCAAGGGGCACTATGGTCGCACAAAGAACGAGCACGATCGCCACGATCGGCATAACCGAGGCGCACGCCTCCTTGATCTTGTCGGCGATGATTATTCGTCTTGCACGGAGTTTAGCCTTATGATCAAACAAAGCAACGTCTCCTTTCCTAAAAGCTTCATAAAAAGCGCGGAGCTCGGCTTCGCGCGGCATTATCTTTAATTATTATACATTAAAACACGCCCCTCGTCAAGTCGCGCAGCAATAAATCGGATAACATTTTATCGACATCAAAAGCAACGACTCCCGTTTTCGGGAGTCGTTGCTTTTATTCGGTCTTTTTCTTGCGTTTGTTTTGAAAGAACTCCCGAATCGGCGCCAAGCACTCGTCGGCAAGAACTCCGCCAACGATCTCGGGCTTATGGTTCAAGGGGTATGAATTCAGGTCTATAACGCTGCCAAACGCGCCGGCTCTCAGGTCTGGCGCGCCGTAAACGACGCGCACCAAACGAGCGTTAACCGCCGCGCCTGCACACATAGGACAGGGCTCGAGCGTTACGTACAGATCACAGCCGATAAGTCGCCAGCCGCCCAGTGCGGAGCAGGCTCTCTCGATAGCGATGATCTCGGCGTGCCTCGTCGCGTCCTTGCCGGTCTCACGCTCATTGTGAGCTCTTGCGATTATCTCACCGTTACGGACGACGATCGCCCCGATCGGGACCTCCCCCATTTCTCCTGCCTTTTTTGCCTCAGCCAAGGCTTCTCTCATAAAATCAAAATCGTTCATACCATCAAACCGTCAAAAAGATTTTTCAGGGCGCTTGCGGCAACGTACAGCAGCATCGTCACGCCCGTTAACGAAATAAAAGCAATAATCGTCGGCGAAAAGAAAAGCTTCGTCAAGGATCCCCGAGGCAAGACCACGGTCTCGCTCTCCGCGTCTCGTTTTTCCGCCTCCCGTTTGCGAATGATAAGAACGATGCAAACGACGCCTGCGGCAAAAAGCAGACACTCAAACATCGGTATCACGATATTTGCAAGCGAGGCGGGAATGCGCTGTGCCACGGCAGACTCGGCAACGCCTACGAAGTTATTGACAAAGTGTATCAGCACTCCGCACCATATCGATCCGGTCTCGTATGCGACCCAGCCAAGAAGCAGACCCGCCGCCGTGGCATACAAAAGCTGACCTGCGTTCTGATGCATAAGTCCGAACAAAACGGCGCTTATTATTATAGCGGGGGCTTTGCCATACGGCTTGAGATTGGTAAGTATCGCGCCGCGGAAAAGGAACTCCTCGCAAAAGGCGGGAACTATTGCCGTAGTGATGAACGCCAGCACCACTTGGTAATTGGCATCAACCGACGGGCCGTCAAACATCTCGGACTGAAATTGCGAATAGTTAAAAACATCGAGCAGCATCGCGTTGAGATACGCCATTGAAAGTATCAGCGCAACGCCGGCAAAAACATATACGACGCTGTTTTTCGGGAGCTTGGGCTCAAGCGGCATACCAACGTAGGTCTTCCCCAGCATAAAGCGAAAGAACAGCACCGGGAGCATAAACGACACAAGATATATTGCCGCGTATATCAGTTGGCTCACGACGTCCGCCGTTACAAAGTCTAAAAAGGCAAAAAGAATCGCATCGGCTATCGACCAAACCGTGCCGAGAAGCTGAAACGTTCCGTAAAACGACAGCATAACCGTGCCGATATAAAGCATCAACTGCTTAAATGCGCGTTCGTTATCGGTCAACATTCTTTTTTCCTCCTCTGCGCTTCAAGACTGAGTCCGAAACGACCAGAGCCACAACAACTGCCACCGACAGCCACACGATAAGGTTTCCGACCGCCGTGTAGAGCGTTAGCTCGGTGAGCATTTCCGCTTCGGATATAGAATATCCCGTTGTCAGCGCTTCTTTTGAGTCAAGGATCGCACCGCTCGGAGAAATTATAGCTGAAACACCGGTGTTCGCGGCTCTCACAACGTAGCGCCCGTTCTCTATCGCGCGAAGCTGCGCCTGCGCCAGGTGCATATAGATGGCGCAAGAATCGAGAAACCACGAGTCGTTGGTTTCTATGGCGATGATCTCAGCGCCGTTTGCCGTGCTTTGTCGAACGGTCTCTTCATATATCGAATCAAAACAGATTATCGACCCAATTCGGTCAACGACGGTCGAGCTCTCGCCCGCATTCCAATCCACGTTGAGCATATTTATCTCACCGAGAAGAGGCGCGATCGCCGTCAAAAGCTCACTCCACGGAACGTACTCTCCAAACGGCACGAGATACTGCTTGAAATACATCTCATCGTCATAGCTGCCATCGGGATAAACCGTGACCATCGCGTTATACTGCCCGCCAACGCCTGCCGTACTGCGCGTGCCGACCAGCAAGGTCACTTCAAGCTCTTTCGCAAGCTGCGAAATGAAGCTTTGGTTTTCACCTGAATATTCAAGAGGCGTATTTATGAAAACCGTTTCGGGCCAGACGATGACATCTGCCCCCTGCTCCGACGCCTTTCGCGTCAGCTCTCCGTAAACCTCTCGGATATGACTTTCGCTCCAGTACTCGCTTGAAATAAGATTTCCCTGTATAGCGGCGACAGTTACCCTCTCGCCCGCCTTCTTCGGAGCTGCCATCATAACGGCTCCCGCGAGCAAATTAAAGGTAAACACCGACGCTGCCGCCACAGCAAAGGCTCTCGAAGTCTCAAGCTTATATATGGCGTACGCCGCCAGCGCGTTCACCAGCACCAAAAGAAGCGTGACGAAATAACAGCCAAACCAGGAAGCGGTCTGCGCCGTAACGAGCAGTCCGGTCTGTCCTATTGCAAGTCTTCCCCACGGGACGCCGAACCAAAAAAGAGTCTGCATCCACTCAAAGACCGTCCATAGAAGAGCGAAGGACAACGGAATGACAACCGAGTATTTTTTTGCAATTTGCCCCCGCGCAAGCTTTGCCGTAATTAAAAATGAAAAGGCAAAGCTCGTTGCCTGAAAGACGGGCAACGCTATTATTACCCCTGCGATAACGGCTATCGACTCAAGATTTGAAAGCCCGGCATAGCTCATCGGATACATTACGTAAAACCAGTGCCACGTGACGGCAAAATAACAGGCAAAGAAGAAAAGCCCGTAGAGATACGCCGAGCGCAGTCGATTCTTGCCGTCGTCAGCTATTGAAAACAGTACTAATGCCGCAGGGATCAAGGAGACCCATTCAAGAGCGCCGATAACCGGGAAGCAGACTGTGAGTCCGGTCAAAAGCCCGGAAAACGCCAAAGCTCCAAGTCGAACAGAGCGCCGTTGAAGCAGCCGATTGAGAGTTCTCATTATTTGTCAAATTCTCCGAAAAACCAGATTTTTTTCTTCGGCAGCGAAAACTCGCGTCCGTTAAGATAGGAAAGCAGCCCCGACTCGACGGTAAATCCGAGGCGATAGGAGTACAGAGCTTGGTATTTATAGCCTCTTTCCCTGTCGGCGCGGTTGACACCGTACTTTCCGTCGCCGAGCAACGGGTGTCCCGCGTGAGAGAACTGAGCGCGGATCTGATGAGTTCGTCCGGTCAAGAGCTTTACCTCGACCAACGCCTCGCTCCGTTTATCTCGCAGAACGCGATACTCGGTGATGCACTCCTTAGCCCCCGGTCGCTTTTTATCACTGATGCTGACCGTGTTGTTTGCGCTGTCCTTGATCAGCCAACCGTGAAGGCGTCCTGCGCGGGGCGTTGGAACGCCGTGAACGGCGCAGACGTAGTATTTATGAGTTCCGCCCGTCTTTATCAGCAGGTTCATCTCGCGCAGAGCCTCGGCGTTCTTCGCGGCGATAACGATACCGCCGGTATTACGGTCTATTCGGTTGCAAAGTGCGGGAGCGAAGCTCTGCTCGTTTTGGGGATCGTATTCTCCCTTTTGAGCGAGATAGGCGAGGATATGCATTATCAGCGTGTTTTCGTTTCCTGCCGTGTCCTCGTGAACCAAAACACCGGGACGCTTGTTTAGCAGCATTATATTTTCGTCCTCGTAAACTATATCGAGCTTGGGTGTTATGCGAAGCAGCGCGCCGCGATCGTCGGACGGCTTTTCAAAAAACTCGTCGCGCAGAAAAAGCTGAACCGTATCTCCAAGAGAGAGCTTGGTGTCCGGCTCGGCGCGTTTTCTGTTGATCTTTATTTTTTTGAGTCTGATGCTTTTATACATCATGGATTGCGGCAGGGCGGGAACGGCCTTGGATAAAAACTTATCCAGCCTCTGCCCCGCGTCGTTTTGCCCTATTATCAGCTCTCGCATTTTTTACTCCAAAATGCGGGGCTGTCGGAACAGCCCCGCCATAAATCTTTGTTTATTTCGTTCCGAAGATACGGTCTCCGGCGTCGCCAAGTCCGGGCACTATATAGGCGTGCTCGTTCAAGCGTTCGTCAAGCGCGGCGGTATAGATATCAACGTCGGGACATTCTGCCTGCAGTCTGGCAACGCCCTCGGGAGCTGCAACCAAGCACATCATACGTATGCTCTTGCAGCCGTGCTTTTTCAAAAGTCTCACCGAATCGACGGCAGAACCGCCGGTCGCCAGCATCGGGTCTATAAGAATGACCATTCTGTCCTCAACGTCGGCAGGCAGCTTACAGTAGTATTCGACCGGCTGATGCGTTGCAGGGTCGCGGTAAAGTCCGATATGACCGACCTTTGCAACCGGAACGAGCTTTAACAGCCCGTCAACCATTCCAAGGCCTGCGCGCATTATAGGAACGACGGCAAGCTTCTTTCCTGCGATCATTTTTGCCTTTATTTTGGTTATCGGCGTTTCTATGGTGACGTCCTCAAGCGGGAGATCGCGGGTCAGCTCGTATCCCATGAGCATACCGACCTCCTCAAGCAGCTCGCGGAAGTCCTTAGACCCCGTTTTCTTGTTTCTCATAATAGAGAGCTTATGAGTTATAAGCGGATGATCTGCAACGTGAAGCTGGCTCATATCTACCTTCCCTAAACCGTAATATCTTTATATACTGATTATATCTCATTATCCTTATTTTTTCAAGTATTTTTTATTAACATACCATTTTTTCTTTGACAAATCGAGCAGAAGGTGATATAATATTCCCATCAATATAACGGAGCGTACGTAAAATGAACAAAACGATTGACAGCTATATCGCCGCCCTCGCGGACTACGCCATCGCAAACGGTCTTGCCGAGTCCGACGACCGCGCGTATCTGATAAACAACCTTCTCGGAGTCTTCGACCTTCACGAATTTACCGAGCCGACAGAAAAGCTTGAGCTCTCGCTCGAAGAGCTTCTCGCCGCCCTGCTTGACTACGCCGTTGAAAACGGATATCTCGAGGATAACTCGGTCGTTCGCCGCGACCTGCTCGACACCGAGCTGATGGGTCGTCTTATCCCCCGCCCCTCCGAGGTAAACCGCAAGTTCTTCTCGCTTTACGAAAGCTCACCCAAGGATGCGACCGACTGGTTCTATCGCTTCTGCCTTGCTTGTGACTACATACGCGAATACCGCATCAAAAAGGACGTCAAGTGGATCGCCCCCTCGATATACGGTGACATTGACGTGACGATAAACCTGTCGAAGCCCGAAAAGGACCCCAAGATAATAGCCGCGCTCAAGCTCCAGAAGCAGAGCGGTTACCCCCTTTGCAACCTCTGCCACGAAAACGAGGGATATGCCGGCAGCCTTTCTCAGCCGGCTCGCCAGACCCTGCGTCAGATACCGTTAACTCTTGCAGGCAAGTCGTGGTTCCTGCAGTATTCCCCCTACTCTTACTACAACGAGCACTGCATTCTGCTCTCGGCATCGCACTCTCCTATGAAGATAGACCGTGCGCTCTTCGACAAGGCTCTGGACTTCGTTTCGCAGTTCCCGCACTATTTCGTGGGCTCGAACGCAGACCTACCGATCGTCGGCGGTTCGATACTCACTCACGATCACATGCAGGGCGGAAGCCACAGCTTTGCCATGGCTCGCGCGCCCTTCGAGAAGATGCTCAGCTTTGAGGGCTTTGAGGATCTGACGGTCGGTATCGTCAAGTGGCCGATGTCGGTCATTCGTATTTCGGGCAAGGACCGCGTACGTATCGGAGATCTCGGCGAGAAGATACTCGCCGCCTGGAGATCGTACAGCGACCCCGACGCCTTCATCTTCGCCGAGACCGACGGCGAGCCGCACAACACGATAACCCCCATCGCCCGTATGAACGGCGAGATGTTCGAGCTTGATCTCGTGCTTCGAAACAATATCACCACCGAGGAGCATCCTCTTGGCGTATATCATCCGCACGCCGAGCTTCACAACATCAAAAAGGAGAACATCGGACTCATCGAGGTCATGGGTCTTGCCGTGCTTCCCGCCCGTCTTAAGGACGAGATGCAGCAGCTTGGCGAGCTGATCGTGAAGGGTCTTCCCTTCGAAGAGGACTCGCCTCTTTACAAGCACAAGGCTTGGTTCGAGGCGTTCGCCAACGACTACGACTTCACTGCCGAAAACGTTGATTCGATCCTCAAATCCGAGATCGGAAAGACCTTCGTTCGCGTTCTTGAGGACGCCGGTGTTTACAAATGCACCGAGGAAGGTCGCGCCGCCTTTATGAGATTCTGCCAATCTGTTTAAGCATAAAAAAACAACCGAGGACTGTGTCCTCGGTTGTTTTTTTATGCTCCTCTGAACTGCAGCTTATAAAGCTCAGAGTACATTCCGCCTTCAGCCATCAGACCTTCGTGGTCACCCTGCTCAACTATCTTACCGTCAGCAATGACCGCGATTCGGTCGGCGTTCTTAATGGTGGAAAGTCGGTGCGCCACAACGATGGTGGTTCGTCCGCGGCAAAGCTCGTCCAACGCCTGCTGAATAAGTATCTCAGTGGTGTTGTCAAGAGCTGAGGTCGCCTCGTCGAGAATAAGGATCGGCGGGTTCTTCAGAAAAACGCGCGCGATCGAAAGCCGTTGCTTCTGACCGCCCGAGAGTCTGACTCCTCTCTCACCGATGACCGTGTCGTAGCCCTCGTCAAGCGTCATAATGTAGTCGTGAATGTTGGCTCGCTTGGCAGCCTCGACGACCTCCTCCTCGGTGGCGTCAAGTCGACCGTACAAAATATTGTCGCGAATGCTTGCATTGAAAAGGTAGATATCCTGCTGAACGATACCGATGGCTCGACGTACCGACGCGCGGGTCACCGAGCGAAGCTCGTGACCGTCGATCAGTATTTCTCCCTTCTCGCAGTCGTAAAAATGCGGAATGAGATGGCAGATCGTCGTTTTTCCGCCTCCCGACGGACCGACCAGCGCGTAGGTCTCTCCCTTTTTAACGCTGAACGAAAGACCGTCGAGAACGTCGCTTCCGCCTTCGTAGCCGTAGGTCACGTTTTTGAACTCGATATTTCCCTGAACCGTTCCGATGTCAACGGCACCCGGCGCGTCCTGCTCCGGCTTTTGATCCATGATCTCGCAAAAGCGCTCAAAACCGGTAACGCCGCTTTGATACTGCTCCATAAAGTTTATCAGAGTCATAACCGGCGAGATAAAGAGGTTTACCGAAACGATAAACGCCGAGTAATCTCCCAGCTCGATCTCTCCCGCATAGAGGAAAAGACCGCCCGCGATGAGGATTATAACGTTGAAAACGTCGGTGATAAACGAGGTCGCCGAATGGAACTGTCCCATAGCACGGTACGCTTGGCGGCGGGAGTTGACGAACTCTCGGTTACCAACCTCGAATTTTTCTTCTTCCTTTTCGGCGTTTGTAAACGCCTTGGTAACGCGAATTCCCGAGATACTGCTCTCAAGAGAGGCGTTTATCTGTGCCGTTGAAACTCGGCTCTTCATAAAGGCGTCCTTCATCTTCTTGCGTAGCGACATCGCAACCAAAAGCAAGAAGGGTACGCAAGCAAAGATTATGACAGTCAGCCAAGGGTATATGCTCCAAAGATAAATAAAAGAAATAACTATGGAAATGACCGATATCAGAAGGTTTTCGGGTCCGTGATGCGCCAGCTCGCTGATCTCCATCAGGTCGCTCGTCATACGGGACATGATCTTACCGGTCTCGTTGTTGTCGTAGAAGGTATAGGGCAGCTTCTCAAGATGGCGGAACATATCGGAGCGCATCTGAGCCTGCATACGAACACCCATAACGTGCCCGTAATACTGAATGAAGAAGTTGAGCAGCATACGGATGACGTAGATCGCGAGCAAGCCCACGCCGAAAATAACGATCAAACGGTATTCGCGATTGGGGATCAGCACGTTGAGCATCTCGCGAGTTATCATAGGGTATATGATGCCGAGCAGCGCAACCGTGAGTGCCGCCAGCATATCAAGCGTAAATATCAACCGGTGCGGACGGTAGTATGAAATAAAACGTTTCAGCATAGTGTATCCTTCCTCTGCTTTTCAGTTGCGTAAATACTGAAGTGTATTTTACCATATTTAGGCAAAAAAAGCAAGACAAAAGCAAGATTTTGCTTTAGCGTCACCAACAAGAAAAGCACCGCGACTGCGGTGCTTTTCTTGTTGGTGACCCGTAGGAGAATCGAACTCCTGTTACCGCCGTGAAAGGGCGGTGTCTTAGCCGCTTGACCAACGGGCCAAGACGAACACCCCGACTGCGGCCGAAGTATTCTTATGGTAGCGGAGATTGGACTTGAACCCATGACCTACCGGGTATGAACCGGTTGCTCTAGCCAACTGAGCTACTCCGCCATGTCTTTTTGACGCCCGTACATTATATCACACTCATTTGCCTTTGTCAACACCTTTTTTCTCACTTTCAAAATAATTTTTCCCTTTTTGCGCTTTTGTCTTGCATTTCGAGCCGTTTTACTATATAATTTAATTTAGTTATACTGTATAATCAAATTTTGAAAGGACGACCACATGAAATTCCTTCATTGCGCCGACCTCCATCTCGACGCCGCGTTGCGCTCGGGACTGCCTGCCGAAAAGGCTCGTGAACGACGCTCCGAGCTTCTCTCTGCCTTCACGCGTCTTGCCGACGCCGCCACGAACTGCGGTGCTGCTGCCGTCATAATTGCCGGCGATCTTTTCGATCGCTCTGCCGTCACGCTTCGCACTCGCCGTTTTGTCACCGAAACTATCGCCTCGCACCCCTCAGTGGATTTCCTGCTCCTGCCCGGAAACCATGACGGACGCCGCTTCGAGTTTGGCGAGTCGTTGCCCGAAAACCTCAAGCTCTTTGGCGAGGACTGGACGTCCTTTGAGTACGGCGACGTCGTTATCACCGGTGCCACGGTTTACGACCCCGCGTCTCTCTCGCTTGATCAAAGCCGTGTTAACGTCGTAGTGCTTCACGGTGCCGACGGTCAGGACTTCAAGCTTCGCGAGCTTAAAAACCGCGGTATAGACTATCTTGCACTCGGTCATTATCACTCCTTCTCCGAAACGAAGATCGACCGTCGCGGCGTTGCCTGCTATTCGGGCTGCCTTGAGGGTCGCGGCTTTGACGAGTGCGGAGAGAAGGGTTACGTTCTGCTCGACTTCGACGGCAAAAAGCTTTCGCACGAGTTCGTTCCCTGCTCCGACCGAGTCGTTTCGATCATAGACGTCGATCTGACCGAGGGAAAGAGCCTTAACTCTCAGCGCGAGCTGATACTCTCGTCGCTTAACGGAGTTGACCGCCGCGGCATGGTTCGGGTCAATGTCGTGGGAAATTACGAGCTGGGACGCGAGAACTATTTTGACACGATCACCCGTGAGCTCGAACGCGAGTTCTTCCACTTCGAGATAAGTGACAGCTCTATTCTTTATATCGATCCCGCCGACTACAAAAACGACGTCTCGCTAAAGGGTGAGTTCATTCGCCTTTGCATGAAAGAGATATCCGACGAAGCCGAGCGCAGTCGAGTCATCTCCTGCGGCATCAGGGCGTTAAGAGGGGAGGAGCTGCTGTGAAAATACTGTCTCTCCACGTAGACGGCTTTGGTCGTCTTTCCGATTTCAAATACCAGCTCTCTGAGGGGCTGAACGTTTTAGACGCTGAAAACGGTTTCGGCAAGACAACGCTTGCCTCGTTTATAAAGGCAATGCTATACGGTCTTCAATCGCAAAACTCGCGCGGCAAGGTCGAAAACAACGATCGCGTTCACTACGCCCCCTGGCAGGGCGGTCCGTTCGGTGGATCGCTCGACATCGAAACGGCAAAGGGTCGCTTCCGTATAATCCGCAGCTTCGGTCAGAAGTCGTCGCTTGATAAGTTCAGCCTGATCGACCTCGACAGCGGACTTGAAAGCAACGAATACTCCGAAAACATCGGCGTTGAGCTGTTCGGTCTTGACGCATCATCATACGAAAAGAGCACCTACGTTCCGCAAAACGACCCCGTGCTGGTTATGGCATCCGACATAAATGCACGACTGACCGGTCTTTTGCAGAGCTCGGACGATATGGGTGAATATGACCGCGCTATATCGCGCATAGAGGACTATATGCGTCGCTTCAAGCGCTTGACGGGAGATGCCGGTCTGATACAGGATACTCAGCGCGAGCTTGACGGAATTATCGGCAGGATCAGCGACCGAGAGCGCTCGCTTGAGCAGGCAACGTCCTACCGTGCCGAGCTTGCGCGACTCGAAGCTGAGCTCGACTCGCTTGAAAAGGACGACTCCGAGCTGCAGACCTATCTGAAGGAAGCCGGAGAGAGACGCATTGCAAGACAGGAATACGAGACCTATCTTGCCTACCGCCGAAGCGCAGACCGCGAAAAGGAGCGTCTTGATTCGTTGCGGTCTCGCTTCAAAAACGGCGTCCCCACAAGCACTGAGCTTAACGAGCTTTCTGCGCTCTGCTCGAAATACGAAGGCTCGATGAACAGCGTCGTTGGTATGAGCTACGCAGACGAGACAGAGCTTGCCGCGCTTGCAGACCGTTTTGGAGATCAGCCCATCAGCGAGTCGGACAGCCGTTGGTTTGCAAACGAGCTGCAGGAGATCAAAAGCTTAGAATCGAGCCTGACTCCCCTGCCCCCCAAGCCGGAGCCCTTCGTTATAAGAAAGAACAAGACATTGCTTGTCTCCGGAATAGCTGATCTGGTTGTTGGCACGGCGCTGACCGTCGCAGGCCTTTCGGCGCCCACCGCTATCTGGAGCGCACTTGGAGTGGTTGCTTGTATTTCGGCAATTGCCGCCCTTGTTTTCTCCTTTTTAAGCTTGCGAAGAAACAATACCGAGCAAAAGCGCTCGGAGGAACGTATTGCCGACTACGAAAGGCTTTCCGATGAGTTTGACCGCAAGCGAACCGAATGTGCGTCCCGTCGCGCCTCGCTTGAATCCGAGCTTTCGGCATATTATCCCGCGTTACCGGGCGGTCTTGATGCCGCCGTATACCGTCTTGAAGGCGACAGAAGCCGTTATTCGCTTCTTCTCTCGGCACGCGAGAGATACAACGAGGAAAGACGAGCCAAGCGGACCGAAAACCAGAAGCTACTCGATGACATTCACCACGCTTTCGAAAGCTACGGCTTTGAAAAGAGCGAGGAGCTCAGAGAGACGCTTGACTCGATCAAGAGTATCGTTCACGACATTTGGGATTGCGAAAGCCGACTTGCCGATGCGCAAAAGCTGGCGGAGGATTACCGCGCAGAAAAGCGGATCGACGGTGAACCGCCCGTTCAGGCAGACACCACCGAGACGTCTGACAAGCTTGACGCTATTCGCGCCCGAGCCGACAAGGTCAGAGTCCGTATCGGCGTTCTGACCGAGGCGAGAGATAACGCTGAATATCACGCGCAGTCGCTCCCCACTCTGCGAGATGAAGCCGAGGCGTTGAGAGCAAAAATAGCCGAATACACCTCCTGCCGTGAGGTTGCAGACCGCGCAAGAAATCTCCTTCAATCGGCAAAGATCGCTCTTTCCTCGCGATATCTGAAAGATATGCAGGAAAGCTTTTCCCAAAACTTCAGCACGTTGATCGGCAAAGCGGCGCCCGAAGCGATCATCAACACCAACCTCGGTGTCTCCTTCCGTGAACTTGGAGGTCAAAGAGAACGGTCGTGGTACAGCTCGGGTCAGCAGGCGGCGATATCGCTTTCTCTGCGGCTCGCTTTGATAGACTCGATCTTCGAGGACGAGCGCCCCTTCCTCGTTCTCGACGACCCCTTCACAGATCTTGATGCCGAAAAAATGCAGAACGCCGCTCAAATGCTGCGCTCTCTCGCGGAAAAGCTCCAGATAATATATTTTACCTGCCATTCCAGCCGAAATATCTCTTAAAATTGTGGTATAAACCTTGACATTTTCGGTAAATTATTGTAATATATATTAGTAAAAAATATTTAGTTAAAGTTGAGGAAGAGAAAATATGAAAATTCTTGTTATCAACGCAGGAAGCTCGTCGATCAAGTATCAGCTTATCGACATGGATAATAACACCCTTCTTGCAAAGGGTCAGGCAGACCGCATAGGTATTGAGGGCGGTAACTTTAAGCAGAAGGTCGAGGGTCGTGAGGACTATAAGATCGACATTCAGATGAAAAATCACGCCGAGGCTATCGGTCTCGTGCTTGACACTCTGACCTCTAAGGAGAACGGAGTTATCGAGTCGCTTTCCGAGATCACTGCAGTCGGTCACCGCGTTCTGCACGGTGGCGAGAAATTCTCGGGATCGGTCATCGTTGACGAAAAGGTCATCGAGGCAATTGAAGAGTGCTGCGAGCTCGGCCCGCTTCACAATCCCCACAATCTCACCGGTATTCGCGCTTGCGAGCAGATGATGCCCGGCGTTCCCCAGGTTGCCGTTTTTGACACCGGCTTCCACCAGACTATGCCCGATTATGCATATCTCTACGCTCTGCCGTACGAGTATTATGAAAAATACCACATTCGCCGTTACGGCTTCCACGGAACCTCGCATCGCTATGTCAGCATGCGTGCCGCGAAGTTGCTCGGCAAGGATCCCTCCGAGCTCAAGATCGTCACCTGCCACCTCGGAAACGGCTCGTCTCTTGCAGCCGTCAAGGGCGGTAAGTGCTACGACACCTCGATGGGTCTGACCCCGCTTGAGGGTATCATGATGGGAACCCGTTGCGGTTCTATCGACCCCGCTATCGTTCCCCTTCTTATGAAGAAGGAGAACCTCACTGCCGACCAGCTCGACACCATTATGAACAAGAAGTCGGGTATTCTCGGCGTTTCTCAGGTAACGAGCGACAACCGCGATATCGAGCAGGGCGCCCGCGAGGGTAACAAGCGCTATCAGCTCGTTGAGGCAATGCTCGTCCATCAGCTGACCAAGCTGATCGGCGGATACGCCGCGGCTATGGGCGGCATCGACGCTATCGTCTTCACCGGCGGTATCGGAGAGAACAACCCGCACTACCGCGCACGCGTTGCAAACAACCTTGCATTTATGGGCGTTTCGATAGACGATAGCCTGAACGCAAAGGCAGTTCGCACCTCGGTCGAGTACGACATTTCGACTCCCGATGCAAAGGTCAAGATGCTGGTCATCCCCACCAACGAAGAGCTGATGATCGCAAAGGACACCGAAGAGCTGGTTAAATAATTTGTTAATTTTCCTGAGGGACTCTTATAAAGGTCCCTCAGGATAGCCCGGAGGCATAGCTCAGTTGGTCAGAGCGCACGGTTCACATCCGTGAGGTCGTAGGTTCGAGCCCCACTGTCTCCACCAACAAAAAAGCCTAATTTGTCTACCAGACAAATTAGGCTTTTTTGAATGATGTTTGCCTTCGGCAAATGATGTTGGCTACGCCAATGATGACGGCTTCGCCTAATGATGTGTGCCTGACGGCACATTGGGGCAAACATCGCATCATTGCGACCAACGGGAGCAACATCATATTTGCGAAGCAAATGCATCATATCGCCGCAGGCGATGCATCATTTGAAGATATACAAGGCTACGCCTTGATTTGTTTGAGAACGTGTGATATAATAAACTCACCGATAAATAAGAATTTGACGAAGGAGTGAAAACGTATGGACAAAGAAACGATTGGAACCGTACTATCTGTTGCAAAACAATGGTGGTTAAAGGTGAATACGAAACCCATACGAATGGGTGCCTTGGACGGCGCAACCTTTCCGCATATCATTAAAGTGCAGTATGTTGTGGATGGAAACACCTACACTAAGAGAAAATGGATTGGTGCAGGTAAAGCAGTTCCTGCTGTTGGGAGCAAACTGACAGTTCTTTATTGTTCCAACAAGCCGAGCAAAGCAAAAATCCTCTAATTAAACAAAATCCAATTTATCTAACAGACACACAGGGGGAAATCTGACGCCTTTTGTTCTTTTTTACTCCTGTTTAGACACATTTTTACCGCTCAATGCAAAAAGCCAAGTCGTAAGACTTGGCTTTTTCAATTCAAAACATACAAAGCTGGTCGGTTTCGCTGAGTCCGTCGAGAACCCGTTTTTGACGGAGTATCTCAATAACGCTCTTGTTCAGTCCGGCGCGGGTCTGCAGGTCGTCAACCGAGAAGTAGGGCTCTTTCTCCCTCTCCTCAACGATCCTCTGTGCCGCCGTTTCTCCCAGTCCGTTGAGCGACGAGAAGGGCAGACGTATCGCCTTCTCTCCCGCAGGCAGGAACTCGCGCGAGGCGGATTCGTTGAGATTGACCGGCAAGAACTTTATTCCACGAGCATAGCACTCGTTCATAAGCTCAAGCGTTGAGACCATTCCCTGCTCCTTCTGCGAGGCGTCGCGTCCGAGCGTTTTGATCCTCTTCATCTCGTTACAAACGCCAATCTTACCCGACAGCGCAATGTCAGCATCAAACCCGCCGGGGGCAACGGTAAACATTGCGCAGTAGAAGGCTATGGGCTTATGCACCTTGAACCAACCCAGTCGTATTGCCGACATAACGTATGCGGCGGCGTGAGCCTTCGGGAACATATACTTTATCTTTTTGCAGGAGTCTATATACCATTCGGGAACGTTATGCTCCCTCATGCTTGCCTCCCATTCGGGCAGAAGTCCGCGTCCCTTTCGTACCGATTCCATGATCTTAAACGAAAGTCCGTTATCCATTCCGTACTTGATAAGGTCAAGCATAATACCGTCTCGCGTTCCAACGACCTGCGATATGGTACAGATGCCGTCGCGTATAAGATCCTGCGCGTTGCCCAGCCAAACGTCGGTTCCGTGGGTCAGACCCGAGACCTGAAGCAGGTCGGCAAAGTTTCGCGGCTTGGACTCAATAACAACAGGTTGTACGAACGCCGTTCCGAACTCGGGCAGACCAAAGGTGCCTATCTCTGTTCCAATATCGTCGGGCGTGACTCCCAGCGGCTTGGTCGAGGCGAACAGCTCGTAGACCGCGCGGTCGTTCATCGGAACGTCCATAACGCTCATTCCGCTATACTTTTCGAGCATCTTATACTTGGTCGGAATATCGTGACCCAGCTCGTCAAGCTTAAGTATCGTATCGTGCAGGTACGAGAAAGCAAAGTGGGTCGTTACTATGCTGGAATTCGGGTCGTCTGCCGGATGCTGAACCGGTGTGAAGTCGTAGACCTCGTACTCCTGAGGAACGACGATGATTCCTCCGGGGTGCTGTCCCGTTGTTCTCTTAACGCCTACGCAGCCTGCCACAAGTCGGTCGATCTCGGCGCGGCTCAGACTGATCTGCTTTTCCTCAAGATACTTCATAACGAAGCCGTACGCCGTCTTATCTGCAAGAGTTCCGAGCGTTCCCGCGCGGAAAACGTTCTGCGCGCCAAAGAGCTCCTCGGTGTACTTATGTACCTTACCCTGAACCTCTCCCGAGAAGTTAAGGTCTATATCGGGGGATTTGTCTCCGTAAAAGCCGAGGAAGGTCTCAAACGGGATATCGTGTCCGTCACAGTTAAGCTTACTGCCGCAGACCGGACACATCTTATCCGGCAGGTCAAAGCCCGAGCCGACCGTGCCGTCGGTAAAGAACTCGTTATGCTGACATTTCGAGCACCAATAGTGGGGCGGCAGAGGGTTGACCTCCGAGATTCCCGCCATTGTTGCAACGAAGGACGATCCGACCGATCCTCGCGATCCGACGAGATAACCGTTCTGCTCGCTGAAGTAGACCAGTCTTTGCGCTATGATATAAAGAACCGCAAAGCCGTGCTTTATGATAGATTCAAGCTCCTTCGCAAGTCGTTTTTCGACCAGCTCGGGCAACGGATCTCCGTACATTCGCTTCGCCCGCTCCCAGCACATGCTCTGAAGCTCCTCCTCCGCGCCCTCCATCTTTGGAGTGAAGGTTCCGCGAGGGATCGGACGAACCTCACCGATCATATCGGCGATAAGATTCGTGTTCTCAACGACCACCTCGTACGCCGTTTCCTCGCCAAGATAAGAAAACTCCTCGAGCATCTCCTCGGTGGTGCGGAAATAGAGGTGGCAATCCTTGGACGCATCCTTGAACTTCATTCCCGCAAGAAGTATCTTACGGAAGATCTCGTCCTCGTCGTTGATAAAGTGGGCGTCGCAGGTTGCAACGACCGGCTTGTTATACTTCTTTCCAAGCTCAACTATTCGGCGGTTGATATCCTTGACGTCCTCAATACTGCCGAGCTTGCCCTCGTCGATCAAGAATTTGTTATTCGACAGTGGCTGTATCTCAAGATAATCGTAAAAGTTTACGATGCTCTCGATATCCGATTCGGGCAGACCGTCCAGAATGGCGCGGTAAAGCTCACCCGCCTCGCAGGCGCTTCCGATGATAAGTCCCTCGCGGTGGCGGACCAGCTCCGATTTGGGGATTCTGGGGAAACGCTTATAATAGTTCAGATAGCTCTTCGACACCAGCTTGTAAAGGTTTTTAAGTCCCGCCTGGTCCTTGACCAAAATTATCTGGTGATACGTTGGCAGATTCAAGGGATCAGAATTTGCCGACATCTCGGCGTGAAGCGCCGAGTAGGTCGACATATTGTATTTTTTGAGCTTTTCGGTCATGCAGAAAAATATCTGCGCCAGCATCTCGGCGTCGTCCGACGCGCGGTGATGGTGGAAGTCCTCAAGTCCGAAATACCTTTGCAGACCGTCGAGTTTATGGCTCTTGAGGTCTGTGTTCAGAAATCTCGACAGCGCAACGGTGTCAAGATACGCGTTCTCAAAATCATAGCCGCATTCCTTGCAGGCAACGCGGATAAATCCCGTGTCAAAGTTTGCATTGTGCGCGATGAGAACGTCGTTTCCTATAAACTCAAGGAAACGGCCGAGAACGGCGTCGATACTGTCGGCGTCCTTGACCATACCGTCGGTGATCGACGTCAGCTCGGTTATCTCGTCGGGGATGGGACATCCGGGGTTGACGAACTCGTCAAAGCGGTCTATGATCTCTCCGTTCTTTATCTTAACGGCTCCGATCTCGATTATCTTATTGTGTACCGCCGAAAGACCGGTGGTCTCAATATCGAAAACGACAGCCTCGTCGGTGAATTTTGCATCGGTCTTGCCAAACAGAGCGCTCGCCATATCATTGACGAAATACGCTTCAAGACCGTATATGACCTTCATACCCTCCAGCTTATCTGCGGCGAGCATAGCCTCGGGATAGCCCTGAACGTTTCCGTGGTCGGTTATAGCAACTGCCTTCATTCCCCACTTTTGAGCCAGCTTGACGATCTTATCGGGCGGGATTATGGCGTCCATAGACGACATCGTGGTGTGCAGATGCAGCTCAACGCGCTTCTTTTCGGCATTATCTCGACGAACCTTTTTCGAGATCTTCGCAATATCGCTGTAATGGAAGCTCATATCGTCGTCTATCTTACCCTTGCGGGCGTCGTGCTTAACGTAGCCGTGAAGGGCGAGTATCGCGCCGACCTTGACGTGCTTTGAGAACTCCTCGTGCTCCTCAGGCTCAAGATAAGCTCTTGATTCGACCGACGAATTTCCGTCAAACAGCGAAAAGCTGACGTTAAATCTATCGCCCTTGCGAGTCGGCTCGGACGAAAGCTTGAACACCTCTCCAAGCACCACGACGTCCGAATGTCTGCGTCCGTCGTCCAATGCGGCGATCGTGACAGGCGTTATGGCGAAGGGCGAGCCTATGACAAACTCCGGCTCTGAGATATCAAACACCGACGAGCCGATCTTAACAAGTCCGCCGTCGTTTTCAACCGTACCGACCTCAAAGAGCGAGGCGGCGTGCGGCAGCTTATCCTTTTCTTCTGCAATCGGCTCAGCCTTCACGGGCGGCTCGGTGGCGCGCAGATCGTAATCCCGACTTGCGGCGCTAAGGCTTTTATCTATTCTTTCGAGCTCGCGGAAATAGGTCTCGTCGTAGATGCTCTCAACACTGCCGGACGGCAGTATCGTGACCTCGACCCTCTTGCCGAACTCGCTGAAGATTATATTCTGAATAAGCGCGGGCGTGTTTGAGTTATCTATAAACTCAATGCTCTGCGCGGGAAAACGAACGGTTATCTGCAGCTTATTATCGGCAAGAGTATAGCTGCAGCCGTCAAAGAAGCAACGGACCTCAACGCGAACGTTTGCCGCCTCGCGAAGGATCTGCGGCAGATACCTTTCGGTGAAAAGCTCGGCAGGATACCGCGGCAGAAACTTAACGAGGGCAAGCTGATACGTTTCGCGAACGTCAAGCTCGGCGGCGTACAGCTCGTCCTTTTCAACGACAAAGGGGAGCGCTATGCCGACCTCCAGCATTCTTCGCTCCTTCTCTGCCTTGACCGAAACGCACTCGGCAACGCTCATCCATTCGCGTCTCGAGCCGCTCGGCGTGTATCTATTCAACAACTCAATGAGTTTTTTAGCCATACGCTATCCTTTTATTGAAACTTTTCTTTTATCCTTGCTATAAGCGCGGGAACTACGTCCTCCTCGGGTATTTTGCAGATGACCTCTCCCTTTTCAAAGAGCAGTGCCTCGCCAACGCCTCCGGCAATACCGACGTCTGCCTCGCGAGCCTCGCCCGGTCCGTTTACGGCACAGCCCATCAGCGCAACGTCTATAGGGAGTCCGAGCAGTCCCGCGTCTGCCGCCGCGCGTTCAAACGCCGAGGCAAGACCGATCAGGTCCACGCGGGTCCGTCCGCAGGTGGGGCAGCTGATGATGTTCATTCCGCGAACGCCGTCAACACCAACCGCGTTGAGTATCTTTCTCGCGGCGGCAACCTCTGACACAGGATCGTCGGTCAGTGAAACTCTCAGGGTGTCTCCGATTCCGTCGCAGAGCAACGAGCCGATTCCGACCGCAGAACGTACCAGACCGCGCTCGTAAAGCCCCGCCTCGGTGACTCCGAGGTGAAGCGGATAGCTGCAAAGCTCGCCGAGTCTTCGGTTTGCGCTTATCATATCGGGAACGTTGGTTGTCTTTATCGAAATAACTATATTCGAAAAGCCAAACCGTTCAAGAAGCTCCGCATGGTGCAACGCGCTCTCGCAAAGTGCCTCCGGGGTGGGAGAACCGTACTTCTCAAGTATATTCTTTTCGAGCGAACCCGAGTTTACCCCGATGCGGATCGGTATGTCCGATGCCTCGCAGGCGCGACAGACCTCACGAACTCGATCGTCCGAGCCAATGTTTCCGGGGTTTATACGTATCTTATCGACCCCAAGCTCGGCACAGCGCAGAGCTATTCTGTAATCAAAGTGTATATCTGCGACGAGCGGCACCGATATGCCCTCATTTTTTGCTCTTTTAATAGTTTCGGCGGCATCAAGATCGGGCACTGCGATCCTGACTATATCACAGCCCGCCGCTTCAAGGGCGCGGATCTGCGAAAGCGTTGCCTCAACGTCGTGCGCGCTCGTATTAGTCATCGACTGCACCGAAAGCGGTGCATCGCCACCAATCTCAACTCTGCCGACCGAGACCTTATTCGTTTTTCTTCTAATCTTATTGTAATCCATCAGAAAAGTGTGAAAATATCCTTAAACGTTACAACTATCATAAGCCCGAACATCAGCATAACGCCGACGATCTGGCAAGTCTCCTCAAGCTTTTTGGGTGCGGGACGGCGGAAGATAAGCTCGTACAGAGCAAAAACTATATGTCCTCCGTCGAGCGGTAAAAACGGCAGAAGATTGAACACTCCAAGGTTCATCGAAATAACGATGAAGATATAAAGCAGCATATACCATCCCGCCTGAGCCGCCTGAGTTATGACCTGAGTGGTTCCGACGGGACCCGAAACCGCCGCCAAGCCAAAGCGACCGCTTATCAGCCCAACCAACGAATCCCAAACCATTTTGACGCTCGAAAGCGAACGGAAAAAGGTCTGCTTAACTATGCTTCCAAAGTTGACCCTCTCACGGGCAACGTAGAAATCCGTGTTTCCGAGAACCGTTCCCTGCGCTATTTCGGCAAAGAACTTAACGTCCTCGAGAACCATCGTTTCTCCGTCACGAATAACCGTCAGATCAAGGCTGACGACCTGTCGGTTAACGAAGTTATCGCCACCGACGTACTGGCGGTACTCCTCGATCTCCCTGCCCTGCATAGAGATCTCATACGTCAGCTCCTGACCGGTGTGTATCGGCGTGTTTCCAACCTTGATAACCGTATCTCCGACCCGAAGACCCGTTTCGGCACTGATGGCAAGACTGTCAAACTGCGTAACGGTGTTTGACGCCAGTATTATCTGACCGTCTGCCCCTCTGGTTGCGATGACCATAACGAAGGTCATAACAAACCCGAGCAAAATATTCATGACCGGACCGGCAAACAGAATTATCATCTTTACCCACGCCGGCTTGTTCTTATATGAGCGCGGGTCTTTATCCTCCTCTACACTCTGCTCCGAAGACTCTGATCTGATCGGGTTGGAGTTCTCGCCCTCTCCCTCCATCGCGCAAAAGCCTCCGACCGGAAAGAGCCTGAGCGAATAACGTATTCCCGTTTTTTTAGAGGTTCGAACAAGGAGCTTCGGCCCCATGCCTATGGCAAACTCAATGACCCGAACGCCACTCAGTCTTGCCGCGATATAATGACCCAGCTCGTGAACGAATATCAGAACGCCAAACAGCAGTAGCGCCAGCGCTACGTACAGAATAATTATAGTATAACACCTCTATTTCAAATCAGTTCAAGAACCCTCTGTCGAGCGGCGGAGTCTGCCTCGAAAACATCGGAAAGCTCTGTTTTTGAACAGTATTCCGAAAGCTCGTCTACAACTCGGCAAACGGTGTCCTGAATATCGGTAAATTTTGTGATCCGTCCGTAAAGGAACGCCCCAACCGTTTCCTCATTTGCCGCGTGAAGCACGGCAGGCAACGCGCCTCCCGCGCGCAAAGCCTTGAAGGCAAGCGGCAAAAGAGTGAATGTCTCGCAATCGGGAGCGGCAAAGGTCAGCCTTCCCATAGACGCGAGATCGAGCGAGGGCGTAACTCCGCTTTCCCTTCTCGGATAGGTCAGTGCATAGTTTATGCAGAGCCTCATATCGGGAGGAGAAAGCTGGGCGATCACGCTGTTATCAATATATTCCGTCATCGAATGAATTATACTCTCGCGGTGAACGAGCACCTCAATGTGATCGGCGTCGACACCGAAAAGCTTAGCTGCCTCAATGACCTCAAAGCCTTTGTTCATAAGAGTCGCGCTGTCGACCGTGATGGCTCGCCCCATATTCCACGTCGGGTGTGCCAGCGCGTCGTCAAGCCCCTTACTTTCAAGCTCGTCCCTCTTCATGCCGAAGAAAGGACCACCCGACGCCGTCAGTATCAGCTTTTTCAGCTCGCCGTGAGACGAGCCCCTGAGGCACTGCCAGATGGCAGAATGCTCACTGTCTACGGGACGAAGAGTTATCCCCTTCTCCTTGGCGCGAGACATAACGATATCTCCCGCCATGACCAGCGACTCCTTGTTTGCCAGAGCCAGCTCACGTCCGGCGTCGATGGTATCAAGCGTCGGCTTAAGTCCCGCGCTTCCGATAACGGCGTTGAGAACCACTCCACGTGTTCTGCCAATAAGCTCGGTCATACCGTCGTCGCCCGACAAAACGGTAATTTCGGTATCGGCAAGACGGTCTTTAAGGTCTGCTGCGGCACGCGGGTCGCTCATAACGCAGAAAGACGGCATGAACCGTCTTGCCTGCTTTTCGACCTCTGCTACGCTTTTATTTGCGGCGAGACCGTTTATTTTTATATTCTTTGCATCAGCGAGCTCAAGCGCTTGACGACCGATCGACCCGGTCGACCCAAGCAGCGTCAGCTCGGGATATTCGTAGCTCATAATACCTCTAAAAACAGCTCTCCTCCAAGATTTCTGACGATCTCGCAGGCGATTATAAGTATCAGCGAGACCGAAAGTCCCGAATCAAAGCGGTCCAACAGTCCTCCGTGCCCGGGCATGATCTTTCCGAAATCCTTGATGCCGTAGCTTCTCTTGATCTGAGACATCATAAGGTCTCCTATCTGCGCCACGCACGAAATAACGAGTCCTATAATTGCGATAACAAGATAGTTCGGCTGCTGACCGAAAAACCTTTCAAGCACAAAGGCGTAACACAGAAGGGTCAGAACACAGAAAACGACACCTCCGATGCTCCCCTCAACCGTCTTCTTCGGGCTAACGTCGGGTATGAGCTTATGACGGCCGAATGCGCGTCCGACGAAATACGCAAAGATGTCTGTCGACCACGCGCCAAGGAAGATAAAAAGGTATATGTACTGTCCGGCGCTTCCGAAATCGCGCAGCAACACCACCGAGGTATATCCCCCGATAATATAGATCTCGGTCATAAAAACCATTGCGGCGTCGGGCAGCTTGAAATCTCCCTTTGAAAAAAGCGAGACGACAAGCAAATAAAGAACGAAAACCACAACGCCCGAAAGCAACACGAAAACCAGATCTACACCCGGGACCGTTTGTGATGCGCGCGCCACGAGGGGCATACTGGTTGAAAATATCAGAACGGGCAGCGAAAAATAATACTTTCTATGCACTCCGATGCAGCGCAGCATCTCGTAGGACGAGATCAACGTTGCAAGCGCCAAAACAATGGGAAACACCCAGGTATCCGAAAACCAAAAGATCGGAAAAACCAGGGCAGCTCCGATGACGCCTGAAATTATTCTTGTCCGCATTATAGCCCTCCATACCGGCGGTGCCGGTTTTTATACTCAAGAATTGCGAGGTCAACGTCCTCGCTCGTCATATCCGGCCAGAGAGTGTCGGTAAAATACAGCTCGGAGTATGCCCCCTGCCAGATGAGAAAATTAGAAAGTCTAAGCTCGCCGGACGAGCGGACGATCAGATCGGGATCGGGAATTCCCGCCGTGTAAAGCTCTCGCGAGATATCCTCCTCTTTTATATTGGTGATCCCCTTTTCTGCCAAGCGGTTAAAGGCGTGCACCAACTCGTCCCGCCCGCCGTAATTCAGCGCAACGTTGAGCAATCTCGTATTGTTTTCGGTCAGCCTTTCAAGCTTATCAATGCTTTCGCGAAGCTCGCGCTTAAAGGGAGTTTTATCTCCTATGACCCGGAAACGAACGCCATGCGCCATCATATCGTCGCCACAGCTTTCAAGATAATTTGAAAGAAGATTCATAAGAAGCGAGACCTCACGGGCAGGTCTTTTCCAATTCTCGGTCGAAAAGGCGTAGACGGTCACAATGGGAATGCCGATATCGCCGCAGTGGCTAACCACGCGGCGAAAAGCTTCAACACCGGCACGGTGGCCGGCGTCGCGGGTCAGCCCGCGCGCCTTTGCCCACCGTCCGTTGCCGTCCATTATGAAAGCTATATGCTGTATACCCTTCTCTCCGGAATCGGTCTTTGACATTTTATCCTCTCAAAAATCAGATCTTCATGATCTCAGCGATCTTCTTGTCTGCGATCTCCTCGACCTTCTTGATGTACTTATCGGTCATATCCTGAACCAGCTTATCAGACTGCTTTGCCTCGTCCTCGGTCATAAGCGAATCCTTCTTCTGCTTCTTGGTGTCGTCGTTTGCATCGCGACGGATATTGCGGATAGCAACCTTTGCGTCCTCGCCGTATTTCTGAACCTGCTTACCAAGCTCACGACGGCGCTCCTCGGTCGGCTGGGGGAAGATCAGACGAATGACCGAACCGTCATTCGAGGGAGTGATACCGATGTCAGACGCGAGTATCGCCTTCTCCATTGCCTTGAGAGTGGTTCTGTCGTAGGGGGTAACGGTTATGGTCTTACTGTCGGTCGCCTTGATATCCGCCATAGTGTTGATGGGGGTCGGGGCTCCGTAATACTCGAAGCTGACCTTCGCAAGAACTGCGGGGTTTGCCTGACCTGCGCGAATGGTTCCTATGTTCTCCTCAAAAGAGGCGATGGTCTTCTGCATTCTCTGCTCGTATGTCTTAGTATCAAGTTTCATTTTTATATCCTCCGATAATTTTATTTATGTATTTCTGTACCGATACGCTGACCGGTTACTGCTCTGTATATGTTCTCGGGATCGCGAAGCTCAAAGAGATAGGTGGTAAGATCATTGTCCATACAGAAGGACGCCGCAGTGAGATCTATTGCGTGAAGCTCGCGATCGACCATCTCACGGTAGGTCAGCTCGTCGTAACGGACGGCGTTCGGGTCCTTTTTAGGATCGGCGTTATAAACGCCGTCGATATTCTTTGCAAGCAGCGCCGCGTCGACCTCAAGCTCGGCGGCTCGAAGCACGGCGGCAGTGTCGGTCGTAAAATAGGGATTTCCCGTTCCTCCGCCGATGATAACGACCTTTCCGCTTTCAAGATAACGCTTTGCGCGTCCTGCATTATAAAGCTCAACGAACTCACTTATCTCAACGGCAGACATAGCAACGGCGTCAAGACCGCAACGGTTAAACTCGTCCTCAAGACCAAGCGCGTTTATAACGGTTGCAAGCATTCCCATGCTGTCGGCACGGCAACGGTCCATACCAACGCCCTTAGCGCCTCTCCAGATATTTCCGGCACCAACGATAATGGCGACCTGAACGCCTTCAGCAACGCACTTTTTCAGCACCTGTGCGATCTTACCGATAAATTCAAAATCAAGTATGCCGTCGGCTCGACCGGAGATCGCCTCTCCCGACAGCTTTAAGAGTATTCTTTTATATTTCGCCTGACTCATATAAAATCCCACACTTTCCCTTATAATTATATGTATATATTTTACTCTATTTTATTCGATTTGTAAACACCTATTTGTAAATTTGTTTGATATACACAAATTTTATATAAAAAATTTCACCGCAGACACGGTACGGTTGAGTAACGTATCTGCGGTGAATCGAAAAAGCTCATTTGTTCTTGCTCAAGACCTTTTTCTGCCAAGATTTTTTGTTGCATTTAGGGCATCTCATATATCTCGTTCTGCCCCTATGCTGCGCAAAGCTAACCGATCTGTAGGTCGGGACATAGGTGTGCTTACAATGACCGCACTCGTAATACCCCGCGACCTGCTCGATCTTCACGGCATAAAGAAATCCGATAATTCCCGGGATGAATCCCGAGAAGACGACAACAAGTCGCATCCAATCCTCCATCGGCAGCAGCGCACCGATAAATACCGGCACAAATATTACGACGCAAGACAGTATGCCGATGACCCACTCGAGCGCCAAAAGCGTCCTATCCGCCGCTTCCTTCTGCTTGACCATCTCCAAAAGGTTGTTTTCAAGCTCTTCCTTGTAATTGTCCATCGCAATTACCTCCCCACATAATAATTCGTTTACGCTGATCTCGAGAATATCACACAGCTCGATCATAATAGAAGAATCCGGCATCGTTCTGCCCGTTTCCCATTTTGACACCGCTCTGTCGGTAATATTCAACATCTCTGCCAACTGCATTTGAGTCAACCCCTTCTTTTTTCTGCACTCGGCAATAAATCTTCCTATCTTGATCTGATCCATATCTCTCCTCCTTTCGCGAATATTATATCTCACAGGGAGCAAAAAGTACACACACCGGTGGTTGAGTGGGGAGTTTTCTCAAGCACGGCAAAAAAGGATCTTGATCTTGGCGCGTGAATTTGAGTCGGTTCGTTTTATAACGCCTTTGTCAGCAAATATTTTTGATTTCCGGTCGGGATATCTGGGAGAATAGCGATCACCTCGTAGCCGTGTCTTTTGTAAAACTCCGGGGCTTGCCAGCTCATCGTGTCAAGATGAACGTGATGACAGCCTCTGCAAACGGCTTCCCTTTCGGCTTTGCGCAGAAGCCTTGAGCCGATACCCTTTTTACGGTGCTCCTCGTGCACCCACAAAACGTCGACGTACAACCAACCCCAGTACGTTCCGCCGACGATACCGGCAATAATATTTCCGGCATCGTCATATTCAACAACGTTGAGCGGCTTGTGCGCGTCGTCGCCTACGGAGATGTCGTTGAACTGACGTAACGCTTCCCGTATATATTTTATCTCGTTTTCGTTGGGGGTAATATTCATAAGATCGCCTCGCACTTTCGGTTTGTTGAACAGATTATATCACACTTCTTGAAGCAAATCAAGTCGCAGGCTTGGATAAAAAAAGAGCAAGTCTTTGAACTGCCCCAAATTGTACGGACAGCACAAAAAAAGAGTCCTAAAGTAGAAAATATTAAAAATTAAGCAACGAACTGACATCGCTTTTCGAGTGGTGTCAGTTTTGTTTTAAGTTGGATGCGTTCATTGTTGTAGAACT
>JAFVUB010000001.1 GCA_017502915.1 Clostridia bacterium | reverse complement strand
TTCTCTCGATCCTTGCTATCACTGCAATGGGCATCACTGCTGTTGTAGTTCTCAAGAAGAGAGTTAGAAACTGAATCATTACATAATAATGATAAAAGGGACCGCGACACAGTCGCGGTCCCGATTTTTTCGCGGGCGAACGCTGTTCGCCCCTACCGGCATTTGGGGTTTAATTTCGTAAGGGCGACCATTGGTCGCCCGTTTTTTCTCAAAATAAAGACGAATTTTGTGAAATACCTTTTCAAAACAAAGTACTTATGATATAATATCCTTAATATTCAAAACAAAGCTTTTGCAGAGGAAAATATGGAAATCTTATTCAAAAATTTGACCTTCTCTTTGGAGGGGGAGAGACTTTTTCTGTCTCGCGTTGGCAATATAGCCTCCGATCCGACTCGCGGCTTTTGCGAGGTCCAAATCGCCGGTGAGAACAAAATTACTCATATGGGTATCAAGATGGTCGATTCCTCCGAGGGGTCGCGCTTGAAGTACGTTTCTCACGTTCAGAGTGAGAATTCGCTTGAGATAGTTCAGCGTAGCGAGCTCGTCGAGATCGTGACCCGCTTTACCGCCTTTGACGATTGCAACGCTCTTCAGGTCAAGACGAGCGTTAAGAATATCAGCAACGAGGCGATCGTTTTGGAGGAGGTCTCGTCCATGACCTTCTCGGGTATCGGCAGTGCGCACACCACCGATCAGCTCGCCTTCACCCGCTTTATTCAGTGCAACTACGGTGAGTGTCAGCCTGAGCGTTACACCTTCCGTGACCTCGGTCTTTACCGTGCCGCCAGCCACAGTCCCAAGCGCGTTGCCTTCTGCAACGTGGGAAGCTGGTCAACCAAGGAGGAGCTGCCGCAGGGTATCATCGAAGATATCTCGCTCGGCGAGTTCGTTATGTTCCAGATCGAGAGCAACAACTCCTGGTATTACGAGATCAGCGACGTCAACGAGAAGTATTATCTCTATCTTGGCGGCGCGAACGCTTCTCACGGAAACTGGAGCAAGCGGCTCGACGTTGGTCAGAGCTATACTGCGCCTACGGTTTGTCTCGTTTTCGGCAACAGTCTCAACCAAACGCTCGGTGAGATGACCAAGTACCGTCGTCATATTGCGGGTCGGTGTGCTGCTGACGAGTCGTTGCCCACGATCTTTAACGAATATATGCATCTTTCGTGGGACTCGCCCTCTGAGGCGACTACCGCGACCTACGCGCCCGTCGTTTCAAGGCTTGGCGTTGATTACTACGTTATAGACTGCGGTTGGCACGACGACGTCGATCCCAAGACTATTTATAGATACGTCGGCTCCTGGAGAGAGAGTAAGCAGCGTTTCCCGTCCGGCGTTCGCAAAACGATGGAGCTGATCCGTTCGCTGGGTATGAAGCCGGGACTCTGGATCGAGCCCGAGATCATCGGCTATCAGTGCGAGGAGCGTATCGCCGACTATGATCGTGACTGCTTCTTCTGCCGCCACGGTAAGCCCATCCGTATTTTCAACCGTATGTTCCTTGATTACAGAAACGAAAAGGTTCGCAAATACATGACCGAGAGTATTCGTTATATGGTCGAGGACCTTGGAGCTGAGTACATAAAGATGGATTACAATCAGGACTGCGGTATAGGAACCGAGCTGAACGCTCTCACTTGCGGTGAGGGGCTTGAGAGCGCGGCGCACGCGTATCTTGAGTGGGTCGACAGTATAAGAGAGCTGTTCCCGAACGTTCTGTTTGAGACCTGTTCTTCGGGCGGTATGAGAATGGATTACAGCACGCTTTCTCACTTCTCGATCGTCTCGACGTCGGATCAGACCAACTACCGTCTGTATCCGTACATTTCGGGAAATATCGCCGCGGCGGTCACGCCCGAGCAGGCGGCGGTGTGGAGCTATCCCATCAACTGCAAGTGGGGCTTCCCGATAACGCAGGAATGGGTCGACGAGAACATCGGTGACGAGCAGGTCATAATGAATATGATCAACAGCTTTGTCGGACGTCTGCATCTCGCCAGCCACCTTGATCTTCTGCGCGAGGATAAGCTGGCGTACGTCAAGGAGGGCATAGCCTACCATAAGGAGCTTGCCAAGATAAAGCGCTCGGCGCTGCCGTATATGCCGCTCGGATTTACCGGCTACGGTAAAACGCTTGTCAGCTCGGGTCTTGTGACAGACGAAAAGCTGTATCTTGCCGTCTGGAATCTGGATGGCGAGCGAGAGGTCAGCATAACTCTGCCGGATATTACGCCCAAGTCGGCGAGAATAGCCTTCCCAAAGAACAAGCCGCTTGATTATTCGCTTGAGGGTAACGTTCTGTCGGTCAGCTTCACCGAGCCGTATCAGGCAAGATTCTTTGAGATCGAGCTTGGATAAAAACAAAGGGGCAACTCAAAAGTACCACAGGGGGGTTCAAATGTACAAATACGAAACTCATCTGCATACCGCGCCGGTAAGTAAGTGCGCCAAGGCAAGTGCCAGAGAAACGCTCGAGTTCTATAAGGAGCAGGGCTATGACGGTGTTTTTATAACCAACCATTTTCTGGACGGAAATATCAATATTGACCGTTCCGAGAGCTATGAAAACAAGATAAATTTTTATTTCTCGGATTACGAGGACGGCGTTGAGATCGGACGTGAGATCGGGCTCAAGGTGTTTATGGGAATTGAGACTTCATACGGAGGAACTGATTTCTTGATCTACGGACTCGGCAAGGAGTGGTTTTTGGCAAATCCCCAGGTAATGGATATGCCGATGAAAAAGAAGCTCGAGCTTATGGCAGAGAACGGCGCGTTCGTCGTTCAGGCGCATCCCTTCCGTGAGAGAGATTATATAGATCACATACGTCTGTTCCCTCGAAGCGTTCATGCGGTTGAGGTAATAAATACCTCAAACTCAGATTTTTCAAACGAGATGTCGAAGCTCTACGCCGATATGTACCAGCTTCCGCAGGTCGCGGGATCGGATAACCATACCGGAGGCAACATGAAACGTCTTGCCGGAGTTGAGACGGAGGAGCCGATAAACTGCGAGGCGGATTATGCTCGAATGGTCAAGGACGGCACCGCCAAGATATTTACGTGGGAAAGAGAAGATTGAAAAAAAGCAACGGCTCATAGAGCCGTTGCTTTTTATTAACAAATCAAGCCGCCCGCAAGATACACGCTAAAGCGTGATGATATGCCAAGCCTGCGGCTTGGATAAACAAAAAAGGTGCGTAAAGTGAGGTAAGAACGACTAAAAGTACACCACTGTGTGTACGACAAATTGGAATTTACCGTTATAACTCAATATTGATTTCGTACTTATCGTTAATGAGTATGTAGTTCACATTATACTTTTTTGCGGATTCTAACATCTGTGTATTTTCTGACAATACATTCTCCATGGTGCACCATTCATCATCCAAACGATTTTCAATGACATTTGCATATTTCTTTATGTCTGCAAAATGATTTCTTATATAGTTCTCACTCAGTACCAAACA
>JAFVUB010000005.1 GCA_017502915.1 Clostridia bacterium | reverse complement strand
CTTTTTTCGCTTTGTACTTGTATCTCTTGTTGTTCGATTTTCAATGACCGTTCACTATCGCAGGCGTTCCCTCGCCGCGACAGCTTGCATATTATATCACACCCCACACCCTCTTGTCAAGCACTTTTTTCTACTTTTTTTGGTTTTTTTGTTTTTTCGTCTATTTCGTATAAATTTCTCTTTCCATTTTGACCAATGTATTGAAAAACAGCACAAATAACCTTGATTTATCGCTCGTTTTAGTATATAATATTTGGTATATTCCAACCACACGAAACACAAGGAGCTATTATGGCATTTGACGCCGGCATGCTTGCCGCATCCGTTTTTGAATTAAATAAATCTGCGGTAGGGGCTCGAGTTGAAAAGATCAACCAGCCCTCGCGCGACGAGGTCGTTCTTCTTTTAAGAGGTCACGACGGTAATATAAAATTAATGATAAACGCCGGTCCGAACAATCCCCGTATGGGCATCACCTCTACGTCACCGGACAACCCTGACAAACCGCCAATGTTCTGTGTGATTTTACGTCGGCATCTTGCGGGCTCGCGTTTGGCATCAGTCTCTCAGCTCGACTTTGAGCGAGCCGCTCGCCTGAAGTTTGCAGCCCACGACGAAATGGGGTTTGATACGACCCGTTATCTTATAGCCGAGGTCATGGGAAAGTACAGCAATCTGATATTGACCGACGGGGACGGCAAAATAATCTCTGCCTTAAAGATCGTTGATTTTGCGACCAGCAGTAAGCGGCAGGTCCTTCCCGGGATGAGCTACGAGATGCCTCCCAAGCAGGATAAGCTCAACCCCACGGTCGTCACCGCGGAAGAGTTCAACTCGGCGTTCGACGCCTTCCCTGCCGAACGCTCTGCCGAGAAGTTCATCACCTCAAGCTTCCTCGGCATTTCGGCGACGGTTGCGCGAGAGATCGTGTTCCGCGCGACACGTCACACCGACACACCCTGCCGTTTCTGTGACCGCGAGATATTATCGCAAGAGTTTTTCGCGGTTTTTAACCTTATAAAGAACGCTGAGTTCTCACCCACTCTTGTAAATCTTGACGGCACGCCTTCGGAATACTGCTTTATGCCGCTTCGTCAATACGGCTCGGCAGAGCTTCGCAGCTACAGCTCGGTCGGCGAGCTGCTCGACGCGTACTTTGGCGAGCGCGACCGAGCCCAGCGTAACCGTCAGCGTGCCGCCGATCTGCTTCGTGTTCTGACCAACGCCGAGTCTCGTATCAAGCGAAAGCTGGACGCCCAGCGCGGTGAGCTTGCCGACTGCGAGCGAGGCGTTGAGTTCAAGGAAAAGGGAGACCTTATCACCGCAAACATCTGTAAGCTCTCGCGAGGAGACAAAAAGGTTATTTTGACCGACTATTCTATTATGGATGAAAACGGCAACTACGGTCAGACCGAGATCGAGCTTGATTCCCGTCTTACCCCCGCGGCAAATGCCCAAAGATACTACAAAAAATACGCCAAAGCAAAAACGGCAAAGATCGAACTGACCCGACAGATCTCTCTCGGCGAGTCGGAGCTTGAATACCTCTACTCGGTCTTCGATTCGCTCGCTCACGCCGAAACGGCAGCAGATCTTGCCGAAATACGAGACGAGCTATCTCACTCAGGATATGCATCAAGGCTGAAGACCTCAGTCAAAGTCAAAAAGCAACCAAAGCCGACGGTTGCAAGGTTTATAACCTCGGGCGGATTTACCGTTCTTTGCGGCAAAAACAATCTTCAGAACGAATACATTACCTTCAAGCTCGCCGAAAAGGACGACTGGTGGTTCCACGTCAAGGGCTCGCAGGGTTCTCACGTGCTGATGGTATGCGAGGGACGAGAACCGGGCGACGCCGACTTCACCGAGGCGGCCGAGATCGCAGCACATTTTTCACGCTTATCCGGAGGTGCGCGAGTTGACGTTGACTATATGAAGGCAAGGCAGGTCAAAAGGGTTGCAAACGGAAAGCCGGGGCTTGTTATCTATCATTCAAACTGGTCCTGCACCGTTTCTCCCGATGCCGAAAAGATCGCAAAAATGCGAGTTTAACTTTTTCTTTACAAACAGCGTATTATATGATATTATGATATAATGTAGAAAATATTTTTTAGGAGGATACTATGAAAAATTCATCAAAGCTCCTCGCCCTTCTGATCGCGGTGATCTTCGTTCTGACGACCTTCGTCGGATGCGTTCAGACCACTCCCGCAGGCACCGACGATACTACGACCGGTGAGGACACGACCACCGAGGTAACCGAGGTAACAGAAGCCACCGGCGTTGACCTTGAGCTTTCCAAAGAAGATCTTTCGCGCTATGTCATCATTTACGGAACTAAAGCAGATGCCTCCGTCAAAAGCGCCGCAAATGCGCTCCGCGATGAGCTTAACGCCGCTTTTGAGACCGATATAGAAGCGAAGATAGACTGGGTCAAGGACCCCTCAGCCATTCCCGAGAGTGCAAAAGAGATAGTTATCGGTTCGACCAACCGTCCCGGTATCACAGATTTTGAAAAAAATCTTCGCAATAAGGACTACGTGATCGTTTGCAGCAACGATCGTATATTCATTCTCGGAGGTAGCCCCGCGGCAACCATTGAAGCTATCAAATGCTTCAAAGAAAAGCATCTTGATCTTGAAAACAAGCTGGTCAAGATCAACACTATGCTTGAGTACACCTGTCTCTTCAATTACCCTGCAAAATCGGTAACGATAAACGGCGTAGATATTCGTGATTACACCGTTATTATCCCCAAAGAAGCAGATCTTTCGGAGAAATATGCCGCGGATAACATGGTCGCCTATTTCTTCGAGTACTACGGTTATGATCTGACAGTTTCATCCGACGTCGTTGCCGAGACCGAATACGAGATCCTTATCGGAGATACCAATCGCGAGGAATCTTCGGTTTCGCTTACCACCGATCCCTCAAAGTGTGAATACATACTCTTCAAGAGCGGAAGCAAGATCGTTTGCCAGGGTGAATCCTATATGGTTGGCGGCGGCGTCGGTGAGCTGGCAGGAAGAATTCCTCTTGACCAGACCAACGTAGACGTCAAGATAGACGATCTTTCGAGCGAGCCCGCCGTTAAGACCTTCACCTTCAAGGAAGCCAAGAGCGCGATACTTATGATCGGTGACGGTATGGGCTTTAATTCCATTAAGATGTCGCTTCCCTCCCTCGAGAACAACCTCTTTATTGCGCAGGATCTTCCGAACCAGGGAAATGCTTATACCGGATCGTTGGACACGGCATCAAACAGCAGCACACCTACCGATAGCGCCGCATCCGGCACTGCACTTGCAACCGGCGTCAAAACAAAAAACGGATACGTCGGCCGTGACAAAGACAACAAGGACCTGCTAAATATCCGTGAGCTTGCAGACAGCAAGGGCTATATGACAGGAGTCATTTCCACCGACTATATAACCGGAGCAACCCCCAGCGCCTTCCTCGCTCACCACTACAACCGCAATAACACCACCGCCCTCGGAAACCAGATCAACAATCTTATTAAAGACGGAAAGGTTGACTGGTGCGCAGGAGACGTCGGCAACAACCTTACCACTAACACCGCCGACGCGCTCAAGCTTCTTTCGGCTAACAATTCTTCCTTCTTCCTTATGGTTGAGGAGGGACATATTGACAAGCGCTCGCATGATAACGATAAATCGGGCTGTATCAACATGGTCAAGCGTTTCAACGACGATATAGCCTACGTCATACAGTTCGTTCTCTGCCATCCCGACACCGTTCTGATAATCACGGCAGACCACGAGACCGGAGGGATCACGAAGATGTCCGACGGTTCGTTCAAATACACCACCGGTAACCATTCGACGGCAAACGTTCCGATCTGCGCCATCGGCTACGGAACTGAGATCTTCAACGGCAAGGAATCGGATAACACCGCTATCCCGAAGTTCATCGCCAAGATCTACGGCGAGAACAACTTTGGTTCGTAATTAAGCATGGAATAACGCCCTGCCGTGCGGCAGGGCGTTATTCTTTTTCAAGGATTATTTCGCTATGTTATTGCATTTTTTTATCCGGCGTGATATAATGATAAAAAATTTACGTAAAGGAAGTTTGTTGTTATGAGCACCGTTATTGGAATAGACGTTGGCGGAAGCACAACCAAGATCGTCGGATTCAGAGATATTTCGGGCAAGCGCGAGCTTATTGAGCCCCAGTTCGTTCTCGCAAACGACCCCATAACCTCGATCTATGGCGCGTTCGGTAAGTTCACCTCCGAAAACGGGATCTCTCTTTCCGACATAGACGACGTGCTTATGACCGGTGTGGGTTCGTCCTTCGTGACTCAACCGATCTACGGTCTTCCCTGCCGAACCGTTCCCGAGTTTTCAAGTGTTGGACTTGGAGGTCTTTACCTCTCGGGTCTTGACGAAGCCATCGTGGTCAGTATGGGAACCGGAACGGCTCTGATCCATGCAAAGCGAAATGGTGACAAATATGACATAAAATATCTCGGAGGAACCGGCGTCGGCGGAGGAACATTGGTTGGCCTTTCCAAGCAGATGCTCGGGATCGACACAGTTGAGCATATCGAGAAGCTCTGCGAGGGTGGCGATCTTTCGAAGGTCGACCTACGGATCAGCGATATCTCTAACGACAAGATATATCCCGGACTCAACATTGACCTGACCGCCGCGAACTTCGGAAACCTTTCCGATCTTGCAAGTCGAAACGATCTCGCGCTCGGAATCGTCAATATGGTTGCCGAAACTATCGCAATGATCGCCATCTTTGCCGCCCGCGGACACGGCATAAACAACATCGTTCTGACCGGAAATCTGACGACCCTCTCCCCCATTCGCGAGGTCTTCGCCGCCCTGAGAAACTCCTTCTCGGTACATTTCACGATACCGCACAACGCCCAGTTCTCAACCGTTATCGGCGCGGCGCTTTACGACACGCTGAACTAAATCAATCATAAAAAACATCGGAGATGCGAATTTGCATCTCCGATGTTTTTGTTTGTTTTAGTCTGTTTCAACGTAGTAGAGGGGAGTCCACCACATAACGTAATTGTGGTAAACGCCAAACGGGTTATAGTTTCCGAGAGGAGCTGCCTCTGCGCTTCCCTCCATCTGCTTAACGCCGGAAACGATCTCCTGCGAATACAGCGTATTCTGGCGAAGCTCGGCTGTGATCTGAGTGAACAGAGCCTCAAGCTCATCGGCGTTCTGGCAACTGTCCATGCGCTCTTTATACTTCGCAGAAAGCTCCTTGAAATAGTCAACCGTCGAGAAGTCGATCTGGTCAATGTAGTCAGAGACCTCAAAGCCAAGCATCGGATCGTACTTCGCCTCAGAATTCTGAAGCTTACCGTAATCCCATGCCTTATAATCCATATCCTCTTCGGGATAAGCGATAAAGGTATTTCCGGTCTTATAGATATCCATATTGTAGTAATTGTTGAGTCTCTGGACAGTCGGATAAACCTTTCCGTTCTCAACGATATTGACTACCTTATAGTTGATACCCTCAATACCGTACTGAAGAAGGTTGCGGAAATCAACGTTAGTGTTAATATAGGTGATGACGTCCATCGCTCTTTCGACGTTCTTGCACGAAGAGCTTACGCCGATCAGGTTCTGGCAGAGCTGCTCTGCCTGTGCCTTGGGATATTCAAGAACGATGAGGTGATATTCATCGCCATATTCTGCAGCAAGTTCTGCGCCGCCCTTTACTACGGCAGATGCAAATTTCTTGCCATTAAGGCTATCCCACGCTACGTGGTATCCCTCGTCCTCGATCTGCTTAAGGACCAACGACTGATCCTTATAAAGCTGCGAGTTCATAAGAGCCGTGGAAATAAACGATCCCTGCGAGGGAGACGATGCAAACGATGTGCCGAGAATCGAGAAGGTATCGCTGTTAAAGCTTGCCTTTTCAACAACGTAATAGGTCTCTCCGCTTACGAAGTTATAAACTCTCGAATAGGTACCGTCGTTGTTCTTGGTATAGTACTTCGCACCCTCAACAAACTCTCCGGCTTCCTCTATGTCGTCAGAAAGCTTGGCTTCGGTAAAGGTCAACGTATAATAAGTGTTGCCCTCAACGAACTCGGTGGCGCGGATATATCCGCCGTCAGCCTCTTTGGTGTAGTAGAATACGCCCGACTCAAAGGCATCTCCGGTAAACTCGGTTGCCTTATTGACGATGTAATACGAGCGACCTATCATCGGGTCAAGAGTGATCATCTTATAGTTGTACTTCGCAGTTGCACCCTCGCCCGAAACAAGCTCTCTGATGTAATAACGTCTTTCAGGGTCGAGCTCTTCCTTAGAATCTATAGCAGCAGACTCGGTCGAAAGATCAAGATCATAGGGATTGTATACGGTGTACTCGTAATCAAGCGACCAGAAGAAGGTGTTGACCAGATCAAGCTCGCCGGTGATCGGAACGTAATCGTCTCTGAGCTCCGAAACGTCCTTCAAGAAGTCGACGATGCCCGAGACAGAGGTAACCTCTTCGTAGTCATACTGGAACTCGGCGTAAAGATCCTTGTGAAGAAGGAGATAGGTATACTCTCCGATCGGCTTGTTGTTCGGAATAGCATAGATGGTCTCATCGATATTCGAAGCCGCCGCCGAAAGGAACTTTTCATTTACATAGGTTTTTATTGCTTTAGCGGAGCTATCAAGCTCTGCCTCAACGTCTGAGCTGAGCCAGCCGTTTTCAATGTATCTGAGGTAGTTGTCATATCCGACCACGCAGATTATATCAACCTGCTTTTCTCCGAGCTCGGGATATTTCAGCTCGGTTATTCCAAGCGAGTTAACGATAGTCTCGACCTCGGTCTTCTCCGCATCTTCTGCGGTCTCCTCGCTCGCAAACTCGGCGTACTCGGGATACTTCTGATAGAACTTAGCCTTGATCTCGGCTTCATTGGTATATCCGAAGGCTACCTGCTCGGCAGTAAACTTCTTGAGAGCTGCATCGGCCGCCTGTTTTCTTTCGGCAGCACCCGCCTGATATGCCATGATCTCTTCAACAGCGCGGTACTCTTCTTCGGTATAGAATACAACCTCGAGATGAGTTCTGAATTTTGCCTTGGTTATCTTATCAAGCGCGGCAGCGACGTTATCGTAAGCGTCCTTCTTAGCCTTGAGCTCGATATATTCCTTGGAATTTTCACCCTTCTCTGCCTTTACGGCATCGACCTCTTCCTTAGTGGGAACGTGGTCCTCGGTGATCATATACATTCTCAGCGAGACTGTGGTCTCGGATGCTTCATCCTCAATGTCCTCCAATGAAGAATCGGTGTTGCCGCCACATCCCGTGAGCGCAACAGGCAGAAGCATAGCGAGTGCCAAAATCAAGCACAGCAATCTAAATTTCATTCGGTTTTTTCCTCCTTGAACGGTATCGCGTGATAAACCTATATATACCTCTATATTTTACATCAAAACAGCCTTTCTGTCAAGTGTTTTTTCGCTCGGTTTTTGCTGTCTTTACCCGCCTATCAAACTTTGTCAATAAACGCGTTAAATTTGCCCGTGGTTTTGCACAAAGGTGCATTTTGTTTTTTGTGCCTTATTCCGTATTTTCAGTCATAACAACGTATTTGTAATAGTTTTTTTGTGTAAAATACCTTTGATATTGTTGTTTTATTCATAATTTCAACCTTTTTCGAAGAAAGTTAAGCAAAAAAAAGTATTTTCGGGATTTTAAGCGTATATTATAATAGTATAATTCAATTTGGGAGGATTTTTATGGAAACTATTCGCGAAGCGACCGAACGACGCGAAGTCGAAACGCTGTCTGAATACGCCTCTCTTTCGTCAAAGACCGTCGGCCGTGAGCATCCCGAGGAGCGTTACGACTCGCTTCGAACCGAGTTTCAGCGTGACCGCGACCGCATAATACACTGCCAATCCTTCCGCCGACTGATGAACAAGACTCAGGTCTTCCTCGCTCCGCTCGGAGATCATTACCGCACTCGCCTGACCCACACGCTTGAGGTCACGCAAATAGCTCGAACCATAGCAAGATCGCTCCATCTTAACGAAGACCTTGCAGAAGCGGCGGCGCTGGGTCACGACCTCGGACATACCCCCTTCGGTCACGCCGGGGAGACGATAATGCAGGAGTGCTTTTCCCCTGAATTCACTCACTCGCGCCAGAGTCTGCGAGTAGTCGAAAAGCTTGAAAAGGACGGTCTGGGACTCAACCTTACTTACGAGGTCCGCGACGCCATAGTAAACCACACGGGCTCCGACCGCGCCTCGACCCCCGAGGGTCTGATAATCCGCTTTGCAGACCGCATAGCCTACATAAATCACGACATCGACGACGCCTGCCGCGCAGGAATACTTACCATCGAGGATATTCCGTCCGATATCCGAGAGATCCTCGGAGATACTCATTCGGGTCGTATCAACACGATGGTCACCTCGGTCATCCGCGCCAGCGAAGGTCAACGGGACATACAAATGGAGCCACATATTCAGGAAGCGACCGACAAGCTCCGCGCTTTTTTGTTCGAAAGCGTTTACCGAAACCCGATCGCCAAGGGCGAGGAAAGCAAAGCAAAGGAGATGCTTGCCCGTCTTTACCATTACTACGTCAAAAACCCGGACAAGCTCACGGGATTTTACAAAAAAGAGCTTGATAAAGAGTCCCCCGAACGTTGCGTTTGCGATTTCATCTCGGGCATGACCGACCGTTATGCCATCGAGACCTACCGTCGACTCTTTATTCCCGAGGTTTGGAGGGGGCCGTCTTGATACCACGCGAGATAATTGAAGAGATCAGAAACCGATCTGACATTGAGCAGATAATAGGAAGCTGCGTCACCCTCAAGCGCGCAGGGTCAAACGTCAAGGGGCTGTGCCCTTTCCATAACGAAAAAACTCCGTCGTTCACCGTTTACCCCGGAAGTCAGAGCTTTTATTGCTTTGGTTGCGGGTCGGGCGGCGACGTCATAACCTTCGTTATGAAATACAACAATCTCGACTACGCCGGAGCGGTTGAGTATCTTGCAGCCCGCGCGGGAATTGATATACAGAAGGACAACACACGTCCCGAGCGAGGCGTTTCGCGCAAGCGAGTTCTCGATATGAATCTTTGCGCCGCAAGATATTTCCGCGAGCAGCTCTTTTCTCCGCAGGGAGCGGAAGCGCTCGCCTATCTGACTGAAAAGCGCCGTCTGTCCACCGCAGTTATAAAGCGCTTCGGGCTGGGGTTTGCTCCCAACCACACCTTTGCTATGCTGCAATATATGCGCGATCACGGTTTTACCGACGAGGAGCTTAAGGCAGGATACTTTGAGTCTGTCGGTGGAAAGAGCGGAAAACCGTATTCGATCTTCAGAAACCGCATAATGTTCCCCATAATTGACACGACGGGAGCCGTCGTTGCCTTCGGCGGACGCGTTATGGACGACAGTAAACCCAAATATCTGAACACCAACGACACCCCCGCATACAAAAAGGGACGCAACATTTTCGCCCTGAACTACGCCAAGGATTCGGGCGGCGAGACTATGATACTTTGTGAGGGTTATATGGACGTCATAGCCCTGCACGCCGCTGGATTCGGCAATGCCGTCGCAGGTCTTGGAACGGCACTGACCGCAGATCAGGCAAGACTTCTCTCTCGCTACACAAAGAAGGTCATTCTGACCTACGACAGCGACGAGGCAGGTCAAAGAGCCACCGAGCGCGCGCTGCAGCAGCTTACCGATGTCGGTCTTGAGACCCGAGTTTTGGTGCTGAGCGGTGCAAAAGACCCGGACGAATATATAAAGGCGTACGGAGCGACGGCCTTTTCGCGTCTGCTCGAGGAGAGCCGAACCAAGTTCTCCTACCGTGCTGCAGGCGTTCTTTCAAAGCATAACATTCAAAACTCGGACGAAAAGATCGCCGCCGCCGCCGAGATATGCCGCATCATCGCGATGTCGGCGTCGAGCGTCGAGCGGGACATCTGCCTTGACGAGGCAGCCCAGCTACTTGGCATCGGCAAGGATATTTTGAAGCAGGACGTTGAGCGACTTCGCCGTCGAAACGAACGTTCTCGACTTGAGCAGCAATCGCGCGACGCCTATTCCTCGGCAAGAGGACTTGGTGATAAGGTCAACCCCGACTACGTCAGAAACGTTGGCGCGGCGGTGGCGGAGGAGACCATTCTGGGTCTGCTAACCGCCTTCCCCGAGCACCGTGACGCTGTCGCAAAGGGAGACGTACGGCTGACGGGCGACGATTTTATAACGGCGTTCGGCAAGCGCGTTTTCGAGTCGGTCATGGAGCTTCACGCCGACGAAGCAGGCTTCGATATGGCACTTCTCGGCGAGCGCTTCAGCCCCGACGAGATGGGACGTATCCACAAAATGATGCGGACGAGACTTGATCTGACAGAAAACGGTAAAGCCGTTCTGACGACCTCGGTCACCACGCTTAAAAACGAAAAAGCCCTGCAAAACGCCAAGGAATCCGGCGACCGTATGACAGCTATCGAGTCGAGGCTCGAGCAGCTCAAGAGGATAAAAAACAAAAAAGACAATACATAAAACGAGAGGTAAAAATGAACAAGTACGATATTGACGAGGAAAAAGAAATAACGCTTGACGATAAGGATTTCCTTATGGAATCCGACGATTTCGACATTTCGGGAGAGCTTCCCCTTCCCTCTGCCGAGGGTGAAAAGAAGGTCGATATGAACGATCTCATTGCCAAGGGAAAGAAGGGCTCGCTGTCTGTCTCCGATCTTGAGGAGGCTATGGAGGAGTTTGACTACGACACCGACAAGCTTTACGATACGCTTGAAAGCAACGGTATCTCGATCCCGATCGACATCTCGCAGTCCGAAATGACCGAGATCGAAAACGAGGTCGAAAAGTTCAACACCGGCGAGAATATGGAGCGGATACTCGAGCAGGAAGGTCTTGCAATCGACGACCCCGTTCGTATGTATCTCAAGGAGATCGGTAAGGTCCCGCTGCTCGACGCCGAGGAGGAAAAGGAGCTTGCCCGCCGCATGGCAGAAGGCGACGAAAACGCCAAGAACAAGCTGGTTGAGGCAAACCTCCGTCTGGTCGTCAGTATCGCAAAGAGATACGTCGGCAAGGGTATGTTCTTCCTCGATCTGATCCAGGAGGGTAACCTCGGTCTTGTCAAGGCAGTTGAAAAATTCGACTATCAGAAGGGATACAAGTTCTCGACCTACGCGACCTGGTGGATCCGACAGGCAATAACCCGTGCCATTGCCGACCAGGCAAGAACCATTCGAATCCCGGTACACATGGTCGAGACCATTCATAAGGTCTCGCGTTATTCGCGTCAGATGCTTCAGGAGCTGGGACGTGAAGCTACCGCCGAAGAGATCGGCGAAAAGATGGGCATGAGCGCCGAAAAGGTTCGCGAGATCATGAAGATAGCTCAGGACCCCGTCTCGCTTGAGACCCCGATCGGTGAGGAGGAGGACAGCCACCTCGGCGACTTCATTCCCGACGATGACACTCCCGCCCCTGCCGATGCCGCATCCGCCGCAATTCTTCGCGAGGTCATTGAGCGCGAGCTGCACACCCTGACCCCCCGTGAGGAGCACGTAATAAAGCTCCGCTTCGGACTTTACGACGGCCGCACCCGCACTCTCGAGGAGGTCGGCAAGGAGTTTGACATAACCCGTGAGCGTATCCGTCAGATAGAGGCGAAGGCGCTCCGCAAGCTCCGCCACCCGAGCCGCGCACGTCATCTCAAGGGCTTCCTTGATTGATCGGTTTTCATAAAAAAGAACCACCCGAGTCGGGTGGTTCTTTTTTATACAGTTTCTTACTGCTTGATCTCTTCCATGAAGAACGCCTCAAGGATATCTCCGATCTTGATGTCGTTGAACTTCTCAAGCCCAACACCGCACTCGTATCCCGTCGCGACCTCGCGGACGTCGTCCTTGAAGCGGCGAAGCGAGCCGATCTTATCCTCGAAGATAACAACGCCGTCACGCAGAACGCGGATCTGATTGTTTCTTCCGATCTTTCCGTCCTGAACGTAGGATCCGGCGATCGTTCCGACGTTCGGTACGTGAATAGTCTGACGTACCTCGGCGTGGCCGTTGATGACCTCGCGGAACTTGGGCGCCAGCATTCCCTTCATAGCGGCGGTGATCTCCTCTATGCAGTCGTAAATAACGCGATAGGTGTGGATCTCAACTCCCTGACGGTCTGCACTGTCGATCGCCTGCTTATCGGGACGGACGTTGAATCCGACGATAATAGCGTTCGAGGCGGCGGCGAACATAACGTCACCCTCGTTGATACCTCCGGCGGCGTTATGGATAACGCTGACCTTGACCTCCTCGTTCGAGATCTTCTCAAGCGACTGCTTGACTGCCTCGGCAGATCCCATAACGTCTGCCTTAACGATGACGTTGAGCGTCTTGACTCCCTCTGCCATTCTGGCAAAGAGATCGTTGAGGCTGGCGCGGCTGTTTGCCTTGAACTCGGCTTCCTTCGCCTTGTCACGGCGCTGGTCGGCAAGCTCTCTTGCCATTCTTTCGTCCTCAACTGCCATAAAGTCGTCGCCGGCGGTGGGCAGGTCTGCAAGACCTGTCAGCTCGACCGGAACCGAGGGTCCCGCTATCTTAACTGCCTTACCGGTGTGGTCGGTCATCGAACGAACGCGTCCGACCGACGTTCCGGCGATAACGATATCTCCGGGATGGAGAGTTCCGTTCTGAACGAGAACGGTGGCAACCGGTCCGCGGCCCTTATCGAGCTTGGACTCGATGATAACTCCCTTTGCGCGGCGATTCGGGTTTGCCTTATATTCCTGAACCTCTGCGATGAGCAGAATGCTCTCGAGAAGGTCGTCGATACCCATATGAGTGAGAGCTGAGACCGGAACGCACATAACGTCGCCGCCCCAATCCTCGGGAATGAGCTCGTATTTGGTCAGCTCCTGCTTGATGTTATCGGGGTTTGCAGTCGGCTTATCCATCTTATTGATGGCAACGATGATCTGAACTCCCGCCTGCTTTGCGTGGTTGATAGCCTCGACCGTCTGCGGCATGATACCGTCGTCGGCGGCAACGACAAGGATCGCAATGTCGGTTGCCTGAGCGCCTCTGGCACGCATCGCGGTGAACGCTTCGTGTCCGGGGGTGTCGAGGAAGGTAATGTCGCGTCCGTTGATATTGACGCGGTATGCACCGATATGCTGTGTGATTCCGCCCGCCTCACCCGAGGTCACATTGGTATTACGGATAGCGTCTAGCAGCGAAGTCTTTCCGTGGTCAACGTGACCCATAACGCAAACGACCGGTGCGCGCTCGCAGAGATCCTCGGGAGCGTCCTCGCTCTCATCGAAGAGCTTATCCTCAATGGTGACGATGACCTGCTTACTGACAACGGCTCCAAGCTCGTCGGCAACGAGATATGCGGTGTCGTAATCTATGCTCTGGTTGACAGACGCCATAACGCCCATAAGCATAAGGCGCTTGACGACCTCACCTACAGTTACCTTGAGCAGCTGCGCGAGCTCACCGACGGTTATCTCATCGGGGATCTCAACGTGAAGCGGCTGCTTCTTTACGGGCTGCTGGTTCTTTTTGCCGGATTTGTTCTTTGCATCCTTTGAAAGAGGAATGCGATTTCCTCCAACGTCCTTCTGCGATGCAACGCGGTTGCTTCCCGCAACCTTTTTCAGCTTCGTATTGCCGCCCTTAACGTCGCGCACCGAATCGGGCACGAAGTTATCGAGTCTCTCGTCGTACTTAGAAAGGTCTACGTTCGATCCGCGGGTGTCAACAACTCTGGTCGCGCCGTGCTTCTGAGGAGCAACGGTGCCCTTCGGGGTCTGTCCTCTCGTGACGATCTGGGGCTGGAACTTTTCGCGCGGAACGCGAGGTCCCTGGTTTCCGTCACACTTATCGCGGAACTGCTGTCCGGAGGACTGCTGCTGGGGACGCTGACCGTTCTGCTGACCGAACGGCTTCTGTCCGTTCGGGGCGGGACGGTCAAACTGACGTCCCTGCTGGGGACGGTCGAAATTGCGCTGCGGCTGCTGATTTGCATTCGGGCGCTGCTGATTTGCATTGTTATTATTGTTGTTGTTCGCCGGTCTGTCAAACTGACGCTGAGCCCCCTGGGGTGCGGTACGGGCCGCAGGCTTTTCCTCGGGCTTCTTTTCGGGAGCCTTGACGGCTACCGGCTCGGGCTTTACCTCGGGCTTAGTCTCCGGCTTTACTTCTTCAACGGCGGACTGCTTTTCGGGAGTAGGTACAACGACAGCAGAGGTCGGCTCGGGCTCCGGCTCCTTCTTCTGCTTTGAGGGGATATACGTTACGCCATCGAGATACTCGTCGATGCCGTTTATCTGATTTTCCTGTGTTATGAGATGCAGAAACAGGCCGAATTCCTCCGGCTCCATGACCTTTTGTGTTTTGACCTCAACGCCCTTTCCCGACATGATATCAACAATATCCTTCGGCTTAATATTGAGATCCTTTGCGAGTTGATTTACCTTGTACTGAATCTGAGCCATACCTAATATAAAATCCCCTTTACGAATTACTTTCCCGTGTTTGTTTTTGTACCTATACGAGCTTCTGCTCGACTGCCCGACAGAGTCCTCCGTCGGTGATCGCAACGGCGGCAACCGCCGTCCTCTTGCCGACGGCGCTTCCGAGAGCCACCGTGTCGGCTTCTATTCTGACGTGACGCACTCTGTAATAAGCCGTGCGATCGGTCAATCTTTTATGTGTGTTCGGTGAAGTATCTGACGCCTCAAGAACAAGACAGACCGTTTTACCCTCTCGAAGGGCATCGCATATCTGTTCGGTTCCGTAAACGAGCTTTCGCGCCTTGGCGCAAAGCCCGAGAGTCGTCAAAAGCTTCTTGATCTCAAGCTCGGTCATTTATCCTGATCCTCAAGCTCGCGCGCCAGCTTTGCATAGACCTCCTCGGGGATCTCGCGGTCGAGATTCCGCTCGAGTCGGCGGCTCTTTTTAGCCTTCTCAAAGCATTTGGCGCTACGGCAGATATACGCGCCGCGTCCCGATTTCTTTCCGGTGAAATCAAGCGAGATCTCACCGTCGGGTGACAGCACAACTCTCAAAAGCTCAAGCTTGGGCTTATGCTCGGAGCAACCGAGGCACTGCCTCATCGGTATCTTTTTCTGACGGAGCTGACCTTTGTTTGCCATCTTATTCCGACTTTATGTCTATCTTGCAACCGGTGAGTCTTGCGGCAAGACGTGCATTCTGACCCTCTTTACCGATAGCGAGCGAGAGCTGATCGTCGTCGACGATAACGCGGCAGGCGCGCTCTGCGGTCATAGTGACCGAATTTACGGTCGCGGGCGAAAGTGCGGCGGCAACGAAATCCTCAAGGCTTTCGCTGTACTTGATTATGTCTATCTTTTCTCCGCAAAGCTCGTCAACGATGCCCCCGATACGCATACCGTGAGTACCGATGCAGGCTCCGATCGGATCTACGTCCTGGTCTCTCGACCAAACCGCCATCTTGGTTCTCGAGCCTGCCTCACGGGCAACGCTCTTGATCATAACGATTCCGTCTGCTATCTCGGGAACCTCAAGCTCGAACATACGGCGAACGAGTCCCGGATGGATTCTCGACAGGGTCACCAGCGGTCCGCGGCTCTCCTTGTTTACCTCTATAACGAACACCTTGACGCGCTGACCGTAAGTAAAGGTCTCGCCCGGGATCTGCTCGGAGCGAAGAAGGGTTGCAAAACCCGTACCGGTATCGAGCAGAACGTTACCGGTCTCGCGGTCGATCTTGCTGACCGTTGCCGTGATGATCTCCTCACGCTTGCTCTCGTACGCCTCCTGCGCGGCGCGACGCTCGCCCTCACGAATACTCTGGATTATGACCGACTTCGCGGCGGCGGCACTCTGACGGCGGAAATTCTTCGACTTGACCTCGGTCTCATAGAACTTACCTATATCAAGGCGGCGGCTGATCTGCTTTGCCTCCTCGAGCGAGATCTCGGCAGTAGGATTCTCAACGACCTCAACAACGAGTCTTTGCTGATAGATCTTGACGTCCTCCTTAACGGGGTCAAGAGCAACTCTGACGTTAGTGTTGTTTCCGTATTCCTTCTTGTACGCGGCAGTAAGAGCTGCCTCGATCTTCTCGTACATATATTCGCGCGGTATTCCCTTTTCCTTTTCAATAAGCTCGATGGCTGCAAACAATTCCTTATTCATTTCGGGATCTTCCTTTCAAAACTATATCTGTTCGTTTCATTCGTCGTCGCAAACCCAAAGCTTTGCAACCTTTTTCAGCTCGACGACGGCGTCACCGTCTGCCGTTTCTATCGTGAGATTTCCGTCTCGGTAGGACTTGAGCGTGCCGTTAAGTGCGCGGCGTCCCGCCTCGTCAGGCGCGTAAAGCTTTGCCCCGACCGGCTGCCCTATACAGTACTCAGCCTGCTCGGCGTTCTTGATGGAACGACCAAGCCCCGGTGAGCTCACTTCAAGATTATATGCCTGCTGGATCGGATCTGTTTCATCAAGCAACGGATCGATCGCACGGTGAACCTTTTCGCAATCCTCGATACAGATACCGTTCTCGGTGTCGATGGTCACTCGCAAAATATTTGCAGCTCCCTCTCGCACGAACTCAACGTCCCAGAGAATATATCCAAGCTCCGTGACCGTTGAGGCTATCAGCTCCTTGACAATCGTGGCAATGTTTTTCGTCATAACGATCTCCAAAAATTTAATTAAAAACTTGAGAGTGGACTGGCGCCCACTCTCATCGTCTCTTTGCTTACTCTTGGATTATAACACACTTTTCCCCGTTTTGCAATAGGTTTTTCGATATTTTTTCGAACTTTTCTCATCTTTTTCTCAAAGACGACTCCAAAAAACCACACAACCTTCATTTTCGGTGTTTACAAACGCGTGTATATATGCTATAATATTAAAATGCAGAGATATTTATTGTTTCGAGCTTGTGGGAAAGGAGCGGCAGTTATGGAGCGTATTTTCGATCGCGATGCGAAAAATAGCACTAAGGCATTGAGGCCTGTACCTTTCGCCATTATGATGACGGCACTTATTCTTGCCGCGGCGTACCCCGGCTCGGGTCTTAACTCCGAGGGCTTTGCTCTTTTTGTGGTGGCCCTGACGGCGTTCACGGTCATAGTCTTCTCAAGATCCGTCTTTTGTATTCTTCTCACGGCGATCCCCGTGTCTCTCGCTTGGTTATATACCGGCGGCAGCTTTATATATCCGGCACTTATATGCTCGCCCGTGATCGTTATCGGGCTCGGCGCCTTTCTGCTCCGCACCACGCGCTCGCCGCTGCTTCTCGGAGTCGTACCCGTCTCCTATCTTGTCGCCCTTATTTTGGACGGCAGACCGATCGCCGCGCTGTGGTCGCTCGTATTCTTCCCTGCCGCATACGTTCTGGCATCGGGCTTTTCTGGCAAGGTCGGGCGCGTTGCTCTGATCTGCCGTACGTCAATAGCTCTTGCCGCCACCGGAGCCGTAGCAGGCATCGTATATCTTACCGTTGCAAACGGATATTTTTCCTTTGAGCTGGTCAAAAACACGTCAGACGGACTCTTGAAGGCGATCACCTCGTATTTTACCGATCAGTACGCCGCGCTCGCCGCACAGTACGCCGCCCTGGGCATTGACGTCTCGTCTCTCGCCATAAGCGCAGCAGACGCCGAGCTCTACTCGCTGTCGCTGTTTGCTCTGGTTCCTTCGGCTGTGGTATTCATACTGAACGGATTTTCCTTTGTGGCCTACCAGCTGAACGTCTCGCTCTTCGCCAGAACCGGGCAAAAATCCTATCTCACTCCCACCACCATTTCGTTCGTGATGAGCCGGACGTCGGCGCTACTCTTCGTCGCGGCATACCTCGTGACCTTTTTCTGCTCCTTCTCGGATGCGACCACCTTCTCAATAGTCACGGAAAACTTGTATATGATACTTATGCCCGGCCTCGTGCTGACCGGTATACTCGTCGCGTTTGGCAAGGGCGGTGACGGTAGGCGTCATACCATGAGAATAGTCTTCATTGCGATACTGATATTCTTTTCCCCCGGTCTGGCACTCGCATTGACCGCCTTTATGGGCTGCAGCTCGGTGCTTTCCGCCCGTCGCCACATAAACTGACCGGCAAATCCAACATCACTCGGAGGTAACAGATGCAAAACAACAAGAAAAACGCGCCGCAGTTCACCGACTATACAACCCTCGTTTGGTCGATAGCCTTCGGTGTCATCTGCTTTGCCACCCATATCTTCATTTGCAATTTTACCGAAGCCGATCCGTCGCTGACCGGACTTATACTGCTTGCGGTATACGTTGCCGCAGTCTCGATACTTTCGGTCTCGGTATACCGTTATCACAAGCTGCGCGACAGCGCCGAGAAAAGTCTGAGCGCAAACACGAACGCCATTCGCGATCTTATCGCGCAGGTGGGAACCCCAATGCTTTTGAGCGACGGCAACGGAAAGCTGGTCTGGTACAACAACTCCGCCGCCGAAACCTTCTTGCTTGGAGACTCGGCAATCGGAACGAGCATGTACGGCATCTGCGACACCACCGAGGAAAAGCTTGTGACAGCGACTGCCGAGGGCGGAACTGTCAGCGTTATCGGGGACCGCAGCTACGTTATTACCTGCTTTAAGGTACGCACTCCCGTTAAGAACCGCGACGACGTCCGCGAGCTTTATCTTACCGTCTTCAACGACAACACCGATCTGACCGAGACCCGCGACAAAATGGAGCGCACCCTTCCGGTTCTTGCTTACATCGTTGTCGACAACCTCGAGGAACTGACGCAGTACGTCAGAGTCAGCTACCGTCAGGCGACCGGCGAGATAGAATCGGTCCTCAAGGGCTGGGCAGAAAGCCTTGACGGCGTTCTTCGTGAATACGGACGTGATCGCTACGTCCTTATCTTCACGAGAGAAAAGCTCAACGAATGCATAAAAGATAAGTTCTCGATACTTGACCGCATACGCTGTATACACCTGACCGATGACGACAACAACACTCCCGTCACAGTTTCGATGGGTATCTCAGCAGCACCGGTAAGCAGCGAGATATTCAATCTGGTCGATATCGAGCGCAACGCGCTGTCAGCCCTCGACCTCGCGCTTCAGCGAGGCGGAGATCAGGTCACGCTCAAGACCGAAAACGGAATAGAATACTTCGGCGGACGAACCAAAAATATACAGACTCGCACCCGCGTTCGCGCCCGAGTTATAGCCGGTCAGCTCTGCTCGCTGATAACCGCCGCAAGTCGAGTCATCGTTATGGGGCACAGAAATCCGGACTTCGACTCGATCGGTGCCTGCGTCGGCATCGCACGACTTGCAATGCACTGCGGAGTTGAATGCCGTATAGTTGCCGATCAAAGCAACGAGAACTTCATAGTGTCTACCGAAAGACTTCGCGGCCTTGCCGATTACGAGCACATCTTCATCGACGGCGCCCGCGCCCTCGATCTGATGACACCCTCGACACTGCTTATCATAGTCGACGCAAACAACTTCAGTATTCTCGAAGCCCCGGAGGTTGCCGAGAACGCTAAGACCATATACGTCATAGACCACCACCGTCAGGTCGGAGAAATGCCCGAAGCGGTCGTCTCTCCTCCCTATATAGACCCCGCCGCCTCCTCGTCCTGCGAGCTGGTTGCCGAGATCATCGAGCAGTGCGTCCCCACCGGAACTCTGCAAAAGGAAGAGGCTAACGTAATGCTTTCGGGAATCATGGTGGACACCAAGAACTTCACAAGAACGACGGGAACGCGAACCTTCGGAGCTGCTCTCTTCCTTCGCGGAGAGGGAGGCAACAGCGAGGTCGCCCGAACCTTCTTCGATTCAAATTTCGCAGACTATCTCGCCGAGGCAAAGTTCGGCGGCGACGTCGTAACCTATAAAAACCGCATAGCCATCACCAAGAGCGAGGGCACTGCCTCCTCTGCAGACAGAGTTGCCGCGGCAAAGGCAGCCGATAAGCTGCTCTCCGTTCGCGGTATCGACGCGTCGTTTGCCCTCGTTGACGTTGGCGGCTCGGTCAACGTATCGGCAAGATCGAACGGAAAGATAAACGTTCAGCTCATTCTTGAAAAGCTGGGCGGCGGCGGTCACTTCGACTCGGCAGGCGCGCAGTTCTCGGGAACGACGCTGTACGAGGCCGCAGAGCGTCTCAAGTCGGCTATCGACGAATATCTTGACAACAACAAAGAATAAAACGATCCAAGGAGTTATAAAATCATGAGAGTAGTATTTCTTACCGACGTTAAGGGTCAGGGAAAAAAGGACCAGGTCAAGGACGTGTCTGACGGATACGCCCGCAACTTCCTGCTGCCCAAGGGCCTTGCAGTTCCCGCAGACGCCAAAATGCTCAATGAAATAAAGAACCGCGAGTCCTCGAGGCAGCATAAGATCGAGGTCGAAAAGGCAGAGGCAAACGCTCTTGCCGAAAAGCTCAAGAACATCGTGGTCAAGATCAAGGCTCAGGGGGGAGCCGACGGACGTCTTTACGGCTCGGTCACGACGAAGGATATAGCCGAGGCTCTTCAGGCGCAGCACGGTATCTCTGTTGACCGCCGCAAGCTCACGCTGAACGACCCCATAAAGGCACACGGCACCTATATTCTCGAGCTGAAACTCTATACCGAGATCACCGCCAAGGTCACCGTTTCGGTTTTGGACAAGTAATATGGCGATTCAGGAAGAATTGGCAAGAAAGCTGCCGTCATCGGTCATAGCCGAGCAATCGCTGCTCGGTTGTATACTCGTCGATCCCCAGTCGCTCAGCGAGATTGCGGGAGTCGTTAACGAGGACGATTTCTATCTCACAGACCACGCGCAGATATATGCCGCCATGAAGCGGCTGTTCAACGAAAATCACGAGATAGACCCGGTCACTCTGACCGACGCTCTCGTGCGCGACGGAGTTTACGACAAGCAGCGCAGTCAGGACTATATCTTCACGCTCAGCGAGATAGTTCCGAACGCGATGAACGTCAACGACTACGCGCGTATAATAAAAGAAAAAAGCCTTTTGCGCCAGCTGATCGAGGTAACGGGTCAGATCACCGAGGACGCCTATTCGGAGCACGATCCGGTCAACGATATTCTCGATTCGGCGCAGAGCCGCATCTATCAGATCGCTCAGGGACGCGACGTCCGCGGGTTCAGACACATAAAGGACGTCATGCACAACGTGTTTGACAACCTCTCTGCCCTCGTTCGTGACCGCAACGCCTTCCGCGGAGTTATGACGGGATATTCGGCTCTTGACGGAATGCTTGCCGGTATGGGTAAGTCCGAGCTGATACTGATCGGCGCCCGTCCCGGTATGGGTAAGACCAGCTTTGCGCTCAACATTGCCGCAAACGTCGCGTCGAACACCGGCAAGGAGGTCTGCATCTTCTCACTCGAAATGTCGGACGAGGAGCTTGTTTCGCGTATGCTCTCGACCGAGGCGATGGTGGACAGCTACCGTCTTCGCACGGGTGAGCTTTCCAAAGACGACTGGAAGAAGATCGGCGTTGCATCGTCAAAGCTCGTCGGCTGTGATATAGTTATAGACAGCTCGTCCGAGGCGACCGTTACAAGTATGCGCGCCAAGCTGCGCCGCGAGCAGAATAAGAAAAAAGAGATCGGTCTCGTAGTTATAGACTATCTCCAGCTTATGCGCGGCGAAAAGAATACCGACAACCGAGTTCAGGAGGTTGGCGAGATCTCGCGTAACCTCAAGCTGCTGGCAAAGGACTTCGGAGTTCCGATACTGTGCTGCGCCCAGCTCTCGCGTAAGCCCGAGGGAAGACAAGGCGGTCAGAAGCCCATGCTTTCAGACCTTCGAGACTCGGGATCTATCGAGCAGGACGCCGATATGGTAATGTTCCTCTACCGCGAGGATTACTATAACGAGGAGCTGCAGAACTCGGACACCAAGATCTGCGAGGTCTCGGTTGCCAAGAACCGCCACGGAAGCCTTGGTACCGTCAAGCTCGGCTGGTTGCCGCAGTACACCAAGTTCCGCACCATCGTTGACGACAACGATCCCAACCGCTCACCGATGCCATGACCCTAAAAGGCTTCATCCCACCTCACGAGCTTTCCGGGCTGCCTGAAAGCACGCCGATCCTCGTTGCCTTTTCGGGGGGCGCCGACTCGGCAGCTCTGCTTCGTATGCTCGTTGAGTACGGCAAAGAAAACGGCACACCGATATACGCAGCGCACGTCGACCATCTTATCAGAGAGAGCGAGCACGAGCGCGACCGCGATTTTTGCGTAAAGGTTGCCCATGATTACGGGGTTCAGATATTCGTGAAAACGGCAGATATCCCTGCTCTTTCCAAAGAGACGGGAGAGTCGCTTGAGCTTTGCGCTCGCAAAGTGCGGTACGAATTTTTTGACGAGCTTATGCAAAAGCTTAATATACCGCTGCTCGCCACGGCTCACAACGCCGACGATAATCTTGAGACCCTGCTTATGTCTCTCGTTCGCGGCTCGGGACTTCACGGAATGTGCGGCATTCCGCCCACTCGAAAAACGCGATCCGGCACCTTGATCCGCCCTATCCTCGCGGCATCAAAGGACGATATCCTTGATTACTGTCAAAAAAACGAGGTGGCGTTTGTCACCGATTCGACTAACTCCGTTGCCGACTGTACCCGCAACCGCTTGCGTCTTGAGGTCGTTCCGATCCTCAAGGAGATAAACGGCTCTGCCGTTGCGAACGCGACCCGACTGTCAAGGCTTTGCCGCGAGGATGATGCACTACTCTCCTCTCTTGCAGACGATCTGGTGAAGGACGGTTGTATTTCTCTTGAGCGCTTTAACTCATCGCCCGCACCGATATGTGCAAGAGCGCTCTTCACGCTTTTCGGAGGAGAGCTTGAAAAGGTGCATATAGAGGCATTGATGCAGCTCTGCCGCAAAGCCGTTCCACACTCAAGGCTTTCGTTGCCCGAGGGTAAAACGGCAATCATAGAAAACGGTGCTCTGACTTTGTTCGGTGAAGACCTTCCGTGCCCTCCCTACGAAATAACGCTTCGCGCAGGAGAGAACCTCATTGCCGATCGACATTTACTTTACGTTACCTCAGACGGTGCAGCTCTTGACAGTTGCCGAGCAAGGGTGTCTGTCGCCGCCGATAAGATCGTCGGCAAGCTGATCGCTCGTTCCCGCCGTGAGGGAGATACCATCGTTTTGCGAGGACACCGCCGAAGTGTCAAAAAGCTTATGAACGAAAAAAAGCTTACGCTCGGTCTTCGCGAGTCCCTTCCCATCATATGCGATGAAGGCGGAATACTTTACGTTCCGTATATCGGACTGCGCGACGGCGTTGCCGCAAAAAATTCAGAAAGCAAAATCTATATAACTCTAATATAAAGGATAGAATAAAAGAGATGGACACTATTAACAACGATATCGCTTATACCTTAGTAAGTGAAAAAGAGATCGACGAGATCGTGACCCGTATTGCCGCCGAGATCGACCGCGATTATGCCGGCTCTGACAAAAAGCTGCTGCTGCTCTGTATTCTCAAGGGCTCGGTCGTCTTTATGGGGGAGCTTATGAAGAAAATAACCGTACCGCTTGAGATAGACTTTATGAAGGTCTCGTCCTACGGCTCCGGAACCGTCAGCGCGGGAAGGCTGAATATTCTGCTCGACCTCGCACGCCCCGATATGTCGGAGCTTGATATCGTAATAGTTGAGGATATCATCGATAGCGGAAAGACCCTCTCCTACCTCGTAAAATATCTCGAACTCAAGGGAGCGCACAGCGTTCGCACCGCAACCATGCTTGATAAGCCGTCCCGTCGCGAGGTCGAGTTTACCCCCAATTACATAGGTCTTGATATTCCCGACGAGTTTGTCGTCGGCTTCGGACTTGACTATGACGAAAAATTCCGTAACCTCCCCTACGTCGGTGTGCTGAAGCGAGAGGTTTACTCTAACTGACCGAATAAAACCAAACGACAAACCGTTCGACATCCGTCGCGGAGCGTCCTCAAGAAAGGAAACCCATGAAAAAAAATATCGGTGTAATTTTATTTTACGTGGTGCTGATCGCACTTATCGCCGGAGCGGTTATGTTTCTCTTCGGCAATCAGGCGAGCGAGCCCACGACCTATGACCAGCTCCGTGACTATATCTCGGATGCCACGGCGTTCCACAAGGCGGACGACAAGGAGGGCTATACCGGAAGCCGAGTGGTCATAAAAGAAGCCGTAATTACCGAAAATTACGACGTTAATCTGACTATGACGGTTGACGGCAAGGACATGAAGATCAGCTATGCCGCCTCCGAGCTCGTTATTCTCGATATCGTTGATCTGCTCACCGAGTACTCAGATCTTTCCGGAATGAAGTTTAATCCCGAGCCCGCAACAGTTTATCCGTGGTGGCTCAGCTTCCTTCCTTATATATTAGGTATAGTAGTCTTTGCCATTCTGTGGTTCGTGTTTATGAACCAGGCATCGGGCGGCAAGGGCTCTAAGATAAACAGCTTCGGCAAGGCGAAGGCTAAAACGTCAGCCGGTGAGAAAAATCCCGTTAAGTTTGCCGATGTCGCCGGTGCCGACGAGGAAAAGGAAGAGCTTCAGGAGATCGTTGCCTTCCTCAAGAACCCGTCGAAGTTCTCAAGCCTTGGCGCAAAGATACCTCACGGCGTTCTCCTTATGGGCCCTCCCGGAACGGGTAAGACCCTGCTTGCAAAGGCAGTTGCCGGCGAGGCTGGCGTTCCCTTCTTCTCGATCTCGGGATCGGATTTCGTTGAAATGTACGTCGGTGTTGGTGCGTCTCGCGTTCGAGACCTGTTCGACACTGCAAGAAAAGCCCCCGCCAGTATCGTGTTTATCGACGAGATAGACGCCGTCGGACGTCACCGCGGAGCGGGTCTCGGCGGCGGACACGACGAGCGTGAGCAGACGCTCAACCAGCTGCTAGTTGAAATGGACGGATTTGGCTCGCACGACGGAATAATCGTTATAGCCGCCACAAACCGTCCCGACATTCTCGATCCCGCACTGCTCCGTCCCGGTCGCTTTGACCGTCAGATAACCGTCAGCTATCCCGATCTGAAGGGACGCACGGCAATTCTTAAGGTACACGCCAAGGGCAAGCCGATCGGCGAGGACGTCGATTTTGAAACGGTTGCCAAGTCGACCGTCGGCTTCACCGGCGCCGATCTTGCGAATTTGCTCAACGAAGCGGCGCTCCTTGCCGCAAGAGCCGGCAAGTCGGTCATTAACATGGACGATATCGAGGAAGCCTTTATCAAGATAATTGCAGGACCTCGCAAGAAATCAATGGTCCGCAACGCCGAGGAGCGCAAGAAAACGGCGTATCACGAGGCGGGTCACGCTATCGTGGCTCACGTCCTTCCCACCTGCGCCCCCGTTCAGCAGATCTCCATTATCCCCAGCGGACGCGCGTTGGGCTATACCCTCAACCCGCCCACCGAGGATAAGTTCAGTGAGTATAGGATAGAGCTTACCGAAAAGATCGCCGAGCTGCTCGCCGGTCGCGCCGCTGAGGAGATCATCTTCAGCGATATCTCGGGAGGTGCTTCAAACGACATCGAGCGTGCCACCGCGATCGCCCGCAAGATGGTCACCAAGCTTGGTATGAGCGATCTTCTCGGACCTATCAAGTACGGCAGTGACCACGGCGACGAGGTCTTCCTCGGACGTGATTTCTCAAGCACTCCGAACTATTCCGAGCAGGTTGCCGCCAAGATCGACTCCGAGATCCACGCCATCATCGAAGCAGCGTACAACACCGCAAAGCGTATTCTCAACGAGAATATCGACAAGCTTCACTTCGTCTCCGAGTTCCTCGTTAAGAACGAGCTTATGGACGGAGACCAGTTTGCCGCCGCTATGGAGGAGGGCGCAACTATCGAGGCATTAGAAGCCATTGCCGCCGAAAAGCAGGCAAAGCGTAAAGCCGAAAACGAGGAGCGCGCCCGCCGCAATGCAGAAAAGGCAAAGCGCGAGCGCGAGGTCGCGGAATCGAGCGAAGGCTCGCTCGACAACGACGACAGTCCTCAAAACGACGCTTGATATTCTGAATAAAAAAGCACCGGCAGACGGGTAAAACCGTCTGCCGGTATTGTTTTATATTACTTTGTTTTCTCTTTTTTGACCTTGCGATCGCGGTCACTCTCGGGATAAACAGGATCCATAAGGGTCGTCAGCTTGGCATTTTTTGTTCCCAACCAATATGCAACGCCGCAAACGACGATCGCGGGAATAACGATAACGAAATACGCCCACCAATAATTAAAGAGCTCCATGGGAACGACGTTTCCGTTAAGATCGACTCTCGTGCCGATCGAGATCGCCGCCATAAGACCGTAGTACATTCCCTCAATAAAGAGAGTCACAACGCGCATCATAGCGGCTATGTTGGTTGCAACGCCCTCAGCTCCGTGTGAGATCGCCCAGCAAACGCCGTATACAGTTGCAACTATAAGGTTGGGTATATTTGCCACCAACGAGATGATAAATCCGATCCACGGGCGGCGCTTCAGCTTTCCCGAATCGATAGAAATGCGATCGGCAGCTCCGATCTCCCAAGCGCTCGTATATATCATGAACAGATAAAACAGCGAGGCAAACGCTCCGGTCAGTGCCAAAACCGTATCTCCTGCTCCGCTGACGGCAAAAGCCAGAACGGCTCCGAAAAGACCGATCGCCGCCTGCGTTACGAACATTTTCACCATTCTATAAGAATACCTGCTAAAAAATTCCTTCATACGAAACTCCACAAAACTTATTTTTAACATATCCGTCGAGCATCTTTCACAAGGTGCTTATTGACATTCGCATTTTTTTATATTATAATATAAAAATAGTGAATATTTCTACAATTTACACAAAAATTTACACTTAATGAATAAACGTTAAAAAATTACTCTTTTCTCGTTTATTTATCGGGTTAAAAACGGAGGTAAAAATGCCGTATAAGGTCGAGCTTAATGACTTTCCGCCGCTGCTTCGCGAATTTGCGGGCTACAAGTCGGCAATCCAGGGCTGCTCTCCCAAAACGGTCAACGAATACCTTCTCGATCTGCGAACCTTTTTGAGATATCTCCTCGCCGTGAGAAACGGAATACTTCCTGACTCGGAGGAGTTTTTGTCAATAGATATAAAGGTGTGCGATATTGATTTCTTTAAGCAGATAAGCCCTGAGGATATCTACGGATTTCTTCTCTATACGGGAGACGTTCGCAAAAATCTTCGCTGTGCCAAGGCGCGCAAGCTCTCGGCAATAAAGGCTTTTTTTAAGTATCTGACCGTCAAACGCCATCTGCTGGAGGCAAACCCCGCCATCGACATTGAAAGCCCCAAGGCGCAAAAAACTCTGCCGAAGTTCTTGACACTTGAGGAAAGCCTGCATCTGCTCGAAACGGTACGAAACGACGCCGAATCGCGAAACGTGGTTCGAGATTACGCTATCGTAACGCTATTTCTCAACTGCGGCATGCGAGTTTCGGAGCTGGTCGGTATCAATTTGCGCGATCTTCACCCTGAGATGACGTCGTTACGCGTTGTCGGTAAGGGCTCGAAGGAGCGTATGATCTATCTCAACGAGGCTTGCCGCACGTCTCTTGCCGAGTATCTGACCGTTCGTCACGGAGAGAGATACAAAACCGTCACCGACCCGGCCCTGTTTCTCTCGGCACGCTGCTCTCGAATGACGGTTCAGGGAGTTCAGTGGATGGTCTACAAATATCTCGACATGGCAGGCTACGGCGCGCGCCACCTGTCGGTGCACAAGCTACGTCACACCGCCGCGACATTGATGTACCAGACCGGTGAAGTCGACGTCCGCGTGCTCAAGGATATTCTCGGTCACGAGCAGCTCAACACCACACAGATATACACCCACGTCTCGGACAACAGTATGCGAGAGGCGATGGAGCGCAACCCGCTATCCAAGAAATCGCAAAACAAGGAATAGGATAAAGCTATGGATTTTACAAATTTCAGTCTGCTCTTCCCCGACGTTGAGTCGCAAAGAGCGCATTATGCCGGTGAAAACGTACCCGACATAGACATGTTCGTTCTCGACGAGCTGGGTCTTCTCGACGTTTTCGATCTGCATAACCGCGATCTGAACGAGTTCGTCACCTCCGATCCCGCAGTTATGCGCTATCGAATGGATACCTTTGCCGATATGCTCGAAAACGAAGGTATATCCAAGACGCTTAACCGTCTGATACCGATACTCGGCGATATAATGGAGCTTCGCCGACTTGAAGCAGACAGCGGGGACGCCTACTCTTATCTCTCGAGCATCACCGAGATCGAGCTTTATATTTCGAGCATAGATACTCTTCACACCGGACTTTCCGAGGTTCGCAAAAAGCTTCACGGCAAGGCGCTGACCGCTCTGGCAGACCGTATAGCCGAGCTTGCCGAAAGCGAATACTACGCCGAGCTCAACCAAAAGCTCGCCGAGCTGACCAACCGTGTTCGTGATATAAAGAGCGTCACCATAGGAGTCAATCTTGACGCTCAGCTTCGCCCCGCCGAGGCAGGAGTTCTGTCCATAAACCCCCAGCCCTTCCGCTCGGGAGACGTTCTCGAAAAGATACTTCGACTCAACTTCAAGGACGACGAGTACACCTGCATAGCTCAGCTCGTTCCCTTCGGTAAAAAGCAGACCGATAACCAGAAAACGGCACTTTCACTTGCCTTCACCTCGGCGATCAACGAGGTGTATAAGTCCTCGCTTCGCTCCTGGAAGAAGATAGTTCAGTCGTACGTTCTTGAAAACACCGATTTCCTTCTCAACCTTATGCCCGAGATCGAGTTTTTCGTTAAGGGCACCGAGATGCTTCGCCGCCTGCGCGAGAAAGGTAACTCGCTCTGCTCTCCCGAAGTTCGTCCCGCATCCGAGCGCGCCTTCTCGGCAAAAGCACTGTATAATCCCTGCGTCGCTCTGAAGATCGACGGTAGCATCGTTACCAACGACCTCGAGTTTGACGACAACGCCACGATATACGTCCTGTCGGGACCGAACCGCGGCGGTAAGTCGGTCATAACCTGCGCCGTAGGACACGCTCAGGTCATGATGCAGCTCGGTATGTTCGTCCCTGCCGACTCGGCGGTTATGAGCCCCGTCGATGCGATATTTACCCACTTCCCCACCGGTGCCGAGGACACCATAGACAAGGGTCGACTCGGTGAGGAATGCGACCGTCTTCGCGAGATATTTACCGTCATATCGCCCGAGTCTCTCGTGTTGATGGACGAATCATTCTCCTCCACCGGAGCTTACGAGGCATCCTATATCGCCGCCGAGGTATTAGCCGCCCTCAGCCACGTTGGTTGCCGCTGTATGTTCTCGACCCACCTGCATCAGCTCGCCGCCGAGCTTGACGGCATCAACGAGCGAGCAAAGGAAACGGGGCACGCGCTGATAGACACGCTGGTTGCCGGTATGGAGACCGGTCAGCGCTCCTTCAAGATACTTCGCAAAAAGCCGGACGGTAAGAGCTACGCCCGCGACATCGCCGAAAAATACGGCATAACCTACGATTCTATCGTAACAAATTTTGATAACCGAACCAAACAGTAAAGAGGTAACATTATGGAAAACAAGCTTCTGAAACTTATTGAAAACGATGCGACTCTGACACCCGAGCAGCTCGCTGCGATGCTCTCAAAGGAGGTCGGCGAGATAAAGACGCTCATCGAGAGCTTTGAGCGTGACGGAGTGATCCTTGGCCGTCAGTCGCTGATAGATTGGGATAAGACCGACCGCGAGTACGTCACCGCCTTCATCGAGGTCAAGATACAGCCTCAGCGTGATCGCGGCTTTGATACCGTTGCCGAAAAGATCTATAATTATCCCGAGGTCAAGAGCCTTTATCTTATGTCGGGAGGCTTTGATTTCGTCGTTATGATCGAAGGTCGCACTATGCGAGAGGTCGCCTATTTCGTAGCGCAAAAGCTCGCAACCATTGAGTTCGTTACCTCGACCGCGACCCATTTCGTTCTGAAAAAATTTAAGGACAAGGGGGTCGTATACAAGGCTCCCGAGCTCGACGAAAGAGAAATCGGTGGCGTATGATAGATTATTCAAAGGTCCTTTCTCCCACCGTTTGTTCTATCGCGCCGTCGGGTATTCGAAAGTTCTTCGACCTTCTTGACGGACGCGACGACGTTATCGGTCTGACGGTCGGTCAGCCCGATTTCGTAACGCCGTGGCATATCCGCGAGGCGGGTATTGCCTCACTTGAGCGCGGAAAAACCTATTACACCTCAAATTCGGGTACGATACAGCTCCGAGAGGCTATTTCGAACTATCTTGTTCGCCGCTTCGATATGCCGCGCTACGATCCAAAAAGCGAGATCGTGGTCACGGTTGGCGGAAGTGAGGCAATAGACATCGCTATGCGATCTTTGCTCGTTCCCGGAGACGAGGTCATAATCCCGAACCCCGCCTTCGTTTGCTACGAGCCGCTCGTCAAAATGACGGGTGCCGTTCCGGTCATCGTAGACACCAAGCTTGAGGATCGCTTCAAGCTCACGCCGGAGGCCCTTCGCGCCGCCATAACCCCCCGTACCAAGCTGGTCGTTCTCCCCTTCCCGAACAACCCAACCGGCGCGATAATGACTCGTGACGAGCTTGAGGGTATTGCCGAGGTACTGCGAGACACTGACATAGTCGTTCTGTCCGATGAGATATATGCCGAGCTGACCTTCGGTCGTCGTCACGTTTCGATAGCCTCGCTCGACGGTATGCGCGAGCGCACCGTCGTAGTCAGCGGATTTTCCAAGGCATACGCCATGACGGGCTGGAGGCTGGGTTATCTCTGCGCTCCCGAGCCGCTGACAACCCAGATGCTCAAGCTGCATCAGTACGCCATAATGTGCGCCCCGACAACGGCACAGTTCGCCGCCACCGAGGCGATGAACAACGGTGACGCCGACGTCATCGAGATGGCGGAGGAATACGATCGCCGCCGTAAGTATATTTACGAGGGGCTTAATGCCATCGGAATTGACACCTTTGAACCCGAGGGCGCATTCTATATTTGGCCAAACATAGGCAAGTTCGGTATGAGCTCGGAGGAGTTCTGCCAGAGACTGCTCGAGGAGCAAAACTGCGCTATAGTTCCGGGAACGGCGTTCGGTCCGTGCGGCGAGGGCTTTGCCCGTATCTCGTACGCCTATTCGGTTCGACATATAACGGCAGCACTTGAGCGTATCGAAGCCTTCGTTAAAAATCTTAAATAAAAGTCTTACAGCCGGTCTTCCCATAGATTGGCTGTAATATTTTTTGAAAAAATCGCAAATCACACTTGACGGATTTGTCAATATGATTTATAATTATAAAGTATGATTTTATTCTTTCGGACGGTGCATTTTGCAAAAGTCCGATATGTTTGGAGGAGATTTTATGGAAAGACTCATCGGAACTATCTCAAGAGGTGTTCGCGCCCCCATTATCCGCGCCGGTGATGATATAGCAAAGATCGTTGCGGACAGCGTTCTGTCTGCTGCAGACAGCGAGGGAATTCAGATCCGCGACCGCGACGTCGTCGCTGTCACCGAAGCCGTCGTTGCAAGAGCACAGGGCAACTATGCCTCGATCGACAACATTGCCGACGATATTCGCGCAAAATTCCCCTCGGGTGAGTTCGGAGTTATTTTCCCCATTCTCAGCCGTAACCGCTTTTCGATCTGTCTGCGCGGCTTTGCAAAGGGCGCTAAGAAGATCTATTTGATGCTCAGCTATCCCTCCGACGAGGTCGGTAACCACCTCGTTGACCTCGACGCTCTCGACGCCGCAGGTGTTAACCCCTGGACCGACGTCCTGACCGAGGCTGAGTGGAGAGAAAAGTTCGGCTACACCAAGCATACCTTCACCGGTGTTGACTATATCGAGTACTACAAGCAGGTCATCAACGAGGCAGGCTGCGAGGCAGAGGTCATTCTCGCCAACGACTGCCGCACCATTCTTAAGTACACCAAGAACGTCCTTAACTGCGATATCCACACCCGCGAGCGCACCAAGAGACTCCTCCGCGCCGCAGGTGCCGAGACCGTTTTCGGTATCGACGAGGTCCTCACCGCCCCGATCAACGGAAGCGGATATAACGAAAGCTACGGTCTGCTCGGAAGCAACAAGGCAACCGAGGAAACCGTCAAGCTCTTCCCCCGCGACGGCAAGCCGGTCGTTGACGATATCCAGAAGCGCATTCTGGACGCCACCGGAAAGTGCGTTGAGGTCATGATCTACGGAGACGGCGCCTTCAAGGATCCCGTCGGAAAGATCTGGGAGCTTGCAGACCCGGTAGTTTCCCCTGCCTACACCGACGGACTCATCGGTCAGCCTAACGAGGTCAAGCTCAAATACCTCGCAGACAACGACTTTGCCGATCTTTCGGGTCAGGCACTCAAGGACGCTATATCGGAATATATCAAGAATAAGGACGCCGACCTTGTCGGAAGTATGGTCTCTCAGGGCACCACCCCCAGAAGACTCACCGATCTCATCGGCTCGCTCTGCGACCTCACCTCGGGCTCCGGCGATAAGGGAACTCCCATAGTTTGGATCCAGGGTTACTTCGATAACTACACCAACTGAAAATAAACTTCAACGAAAGTATATTTCACATGAGCAAGATCGGTTTTGACAACAACGAATATATAAGGCTTCAGACGCAAAGCATCAGAGACCGTATAAACACCATTGGCGGCAAGCTCTACCTTGAGTTTGGCGGCAAGCTGTTTGACGACTATCACGCTGCTCGTGTTCTGCCCGGATTTATGCCGGACAGTAAGGTCAAAATGCTGCTTCAGATGAAGGACGACGCGGAGATCGTTATTGCCATCTCGGCAAACGCCATCGAGCAGAGCAAGCGTCGGGGAGATTCGGGTATAACGTATGACCAGGAGGTCATGCGTCTTATCGACGCCTTCCGCGGCATCGGACTTTACGTCGGATCGGTCGTTGTAACCATGTTTTCGGGACAGCCCGCCGCCGTGCAGTTCGAAAAGAAGCTCAAATCTCTCGAAATACCGGTTTTCCGCCATTATCCGATAGCAGAGTACCCCTCAAACGTCACCAAGATCATAAGCGAAGAGGGCTTCGGCAAAAACGACTATATTGAGACCACGCGTTCGTTGGTCGTTATCACCGCCCCCGGCCCCGGAAGCGGAAAGATGGAGATCTGTCTCTCTCAGCTTTATCACGAGCATATGCGCGGCCTTAAGTCGGGGTACGCTAAGTTTGAGACCTTCCCGATCTGGAATCTTCCTCTCAAGCATCCCGTCAATCTTGCATACGAGGCGGCTACCGCCGACCTCAACGACGTCAATATGATAGATCCCTATCATCTTGCCGCCTATAACGAGACCACCGTCAACTACAACCGCGACATCGAGATCTTCCCGGTGCTTCGCGCAATGTTCACCCAAATATATGGCGAGAGCCCCTACCAAAGCCCCACCGACATGGGTGTCAATATGGTCGGATACTGTATAACCGACGATCGCGTCGTTTGCGACGCCTCCAAGCAGGAGATACTCAGACGCTATTATTCAGCTCTCTGCGCCGTTCGTCAAGGACTTGCAGAGCAGTCCGAGATCACGAAGCTCGAGCTGCTGATGAACACCCTTGATATAACCACCGATCTGCGTCCCGCCGTTGCCGCCGCGCTTTATAAGTCGGAGGAAACGAACGGTATGCCCGCCGTTGCTATTGAGACGCCCGACGGACGGGTCGTTACCGGAAAGACGTCAAATCTTCTGGGGGCCTCGTCTGCCGCACTCTTAAACGTGCTCAAGGTGCTGGGTAATATCAGCGATCTTTACGATCTCATCTCGCCCACGATCATTGAGCCGATCCAGAAGCTCAAGGTGAACAATATGGGAAATCACAATCCCAGACTGCATACCGACGAGGTTCTGATCGCACTGTCGATCTGCGCCTTGACCGACAGTCGAGCCAAGCTCGCGCTTGAGCAGCTACCCAAGCTTCGCGGCTGCGAAGCGCATTCGACCGTGATTCTCTCACAGGTAGACAGCGGGGTTTTCCATAAGCTCGGCGTTAACATAACCTGTGAGCCTAAGTATCAGACTAAAAAGCTTTATCATAAGAAATAATATGAACGACCACAAAAATCATCGTTCAAGGCTAAGAGCAGGCTATTTGAACAACGGAATTGAAAGCCTTTTCGAGCACGAACAGCTTGAGTTTTTGTTGAGCTACTCTATACCGCGAAAGGATACGAACGTCCTGGGGCATCGATTGATCGATCGCTTCGGTTCTGTAGAAAAGGCCTTGGAAGCAAGCATCGACGATCTTTTGATGGTCGATGGTATCGGTGAATATAGCGCGATCCAGATAAAATTTATCGGCGACCTTTACCGCCAGCTTCGCGTATCCGAGGCCGCTAGGACCGAAAGCTACCGCAGCATTGATAAGCTGGGACGCCTCCTTTGCGCCATTTTCAAGGGCAAGGGGCGCGAGCACGTTTATCTTCTTGCCTTCAACGGGAAAATGGAGCTGATACGGCTCGAAAGCATCGGCATCGGCAGCTTCAGCTCGGCGTACGTTTCCTCAAAGGCGATCGTTGAGATAGCTATCGGCTGTCGCGCATCGGGAATAATCATAGCGCATAACCACCCGAGCGGCGTTTGTTTCCCTTCGGGAGACGACATCGCGCTGACCAAAGAGATCGAATATATGTGCAATAATATGGGCGTTCCGTTGCTCGAGCATCTTGTTGTGGCGGATAACGACTATTGGCCGATCTTCGACGGAAAAAAGCTCAAAAATATGTTTGAACACTGCTAAAAAACGTAGCGTGACCTTGCGGGTCACGCTACGTTTTATTCTTTACTGACTATATATCGCTCGTAATAGAACAGATACTGCTGTGCGATGCCGGCGTAGGGACCCAGCGTCTCGGCAGAAAATCCCTCTTCGAAATACTTTTCCATAACGCGTCTGATCCAAACGTCGATCGGGAACGCGTCTAACCTTGAAAAGCCGAAAAGCAGCGAGCACAACGCCACCTTAGGTCCTATCCCCTTGACCTCGCAGAGCTTTTTGACGGCGTCGTCGGTCTTGTCACCGAGGTCGATCAGATCAAGCCGACCGTCAAAAACTCTTGCGGCGGCGTCAGCTATGTACTTGGCGCGAAATCCTGTTTTTAACTCAAAAATGCTTTTCTCACCTGCCAAGTGAAGTGCTTTTGGTGTCGGGAAAGCGTAGCATCCCTGCCCTATCGGCTCGCCGTAGCGCTCGGAAAGTGCTGCTATGATCCGCTTGATGCGAGGAATGTTGTTGTTCTGCGATATTATAAAGGAGCAGACCGCCTCCCACGGCTCCTGCTTGAGTATACGTATTCCCCGACCGTACTCAACGGCAGCCCGAAGAGCGGGAGAATCGCTTCGCGAAAGGATATCGGCGTTAATAGCGTCGTAGTCTCGGTCAAGCCCAAGATAGGAACGCCAGATGCCGTCAAAATCGTCGCGGTCAGATCCTTTTACGTAAAGGAGGTCGCCCTTTTGAGCAAACGACACCCGCCTCCCGTACGCCACCCCGGCAAACTCAACGTCATATTCGGTATCCTCGACCGGATCAAACCTGAAGCACTGACCGCAGTCAAAGGTCTTTGCAACCGAAAAGTCTCCGTCGTATTCTATCTCAACGACGGGCGTTCCCTTTTCAAAAAACTCACGGCAGACGGTACCGCCGGTCAAAATTGTTTCGTTCATTGTAAATTGCCCTTGTAATCTTTTTGATATTATGGTATAATTATAAAGTGTATAGTTATGTCTGCTTTGCAATTCATATTATACACCAAATCTCTCCGAAAGGCAAGTCCGATGGAACAAATTTACACGATACCGGTCAACGAGGCGTTTGAGGCATCGCGCGACGATCCCTCGCTCGGCTGTCCCCTTTGCGCCCTTTACCGCAAGCTCGAGGAAAACGAGCTCGACCTTATACTCGGCGCATCTATGATGGAGCCGGACGTTCGTATCGTCACTAATAAAACAGGCTTTTGCAAGACTCATTACGATATGATGTTCGTTCGCAAGAACCGACTCGGAATGGCGTTAACTCTTGAGTCTCACCTGATCGAGCTTCAAAAGGAGATCAAAAACGGCCTTGTCGGCAAACCCGGCGAGCGTCCCGTATCTCGGATATCAAAGCTTGAGAGCTCCTGCTATATCTGCGGACGCATCGAATATAACTTCAGCCGTATGATCGAAACGGTGGTCTACCTTTGGGAAAACGACCCCGAGTTTCGCGAGAAGTTTGCCGCGCAGCCCTATTTTTGCCTGCCGCACTACCGCCGTATGCTTGAAACGGCGCAAAAGAAGCAGAGCAAAAAGTGCTATGCCGCCTTTGCAAAGGCCGCGGCAGAGATCGTTGAGTCCTATATGAACGAGCTGACGGGCGACGTTTCGTGGTTCTGCAAGAAGTTCGATTACCGATACGACGCCGAGCCGTGGTACAACTCAAAAGACGCCGTTGAAAGGGCTATGCGCTTTCTGCGCTCCGATCTTCACCGCCCTCCGGAGAAAAAGAGAGACAAATAAAAACATACACGAAAGGTTTTCAAAATGCTGGATCTTTTGGAGCTTCAAAAGGAATTTATCGTTAAGCATCTGAAGGCAGGCGACGCTTGCGCCGACTTCACGATGGGTAACGGTCATGACACCGAGTTTTTATCAAAGCGCGTCGGAGAGTCGGGTCACGTTTGGGCTTTTGACATACAAAAGCAGGCGCTTGAGTCCACCGCGGCAAATCTTAAAGCGGCGCTCTGCCCCGAAAACTATACCCTTATTCTCGACTCGCATCACAATGCAAAGAACTATATCGACCGACCGATAAAGGCAGGTATGTTCAACCTCGGTTGGCTCCCCGGCGGAGACAAAAGCATCACGACTCTGCGAGAAACAACCCTTCCCGCAATACAGTCCGCCATCTCGATGCTCGCACCCAACGGAGTTGTGACGGTCGCGATCTACCCCGGTCACGCCGAGGGAGACGCCGAGGGAAAGCTGGTTGAGGAATATCTTGCAACCCTTCCCCGCTGGCACGTCTGCGCCACCCAGATAAGGATACTGAACTCGCCGACCTCCCCCTATTTTCACGTTATAGAAACCAAATAAAGGATAGATAATGAACAACAATAACAACAACCGTCCGTCGCGTCCACCTATGACGCCGGAGCAAAGAAAGGCATACGAGGCTCGAAGAAGAGCTGCTATGCAGCGCCGCGCGGCAGAACAGCGCCGTATTGAAGAGAAACGCCGTCGTACGGTACTTGCCGTAATAACCGTTTTGACGGTCGTCGTTCTCGTGTCAATCGCCGCAGTTATAACCGCCAAATTCCTCGGTGACGCCGCCGGTAAAAACCCCGCGACCTATACCTTCAAAATAGGTGACAGCCGCGAAAAGGTGGCGTACAACGACGCCAACCGAGGAGGAGTTCTTTGCATAGACGTGCGCTCGCTCAAGGATATTCTGTATCTCACCGAAAGCTCAAGCCGTACCGACGCCGTGACCTTTACGGCGAAAAGCGGCAGTCGAGTCGTTTTCGTCAACGGCAGTAATATCGCCGCCGTAAACGGTCAGAACGTTTCAATGCCTGTCGCCGCGGTCGTTGAGGACGGAGCTTGCTCGGTCCCGCTTGAAACGGTGTCCTATATATTCAACGGTATCAGCGTGTCGGTCGGTCGCAGTACCGTGACGATCGCGCGAAACGACGAGAGCATTGAGATACTTGCAAAGAGCCGCGACCCTCTGAATATGATAATAGAATTCAAGTCTGATCTTGATAAATACGAGGAATATATGAACCCTCAGGGAGAATATCGCGATAGCTTTCTGCTGCTTGTCAACAAGCAGAACCCTCTCGGCGAGAGCTATATACCTCAAAATCTCGTTTCGCTTGACGCGACTTACTGCATCAACGAAAGCGCAAACCAGCTGAACAAATACGCCGCCGAGGCGTTTACCGCTATGCTGACCGAGCTTTGGGCGCAGACGGAAAACACCTATATCATCGGAACGAGCGGATATCGCTCGTATGCCAGACAAAAGATACTCTTTGAGCAAAATCACCCCGGAATAACCACCCCTGAGCAGGCAGCTGCCCAGCTGACCGACACCGCTTTCCCGGGATACAGCGAGCATCAGTCCGGTCTTTGCATTGACTTGATAGACACCCGCCGAGGTGGAGTTGAAAACTATGCAGACACCGGCTGCTTCACCGATATCAGAACCTTTGAGTGGCTGAAGAACAACGCCTGGAAATTTGGGTTCGTTCTGCGTTATCCCTCCGACAAAGAGGACGTGACCGGATACGAATACGAATCGTGGCACTATCGCTACGTTGGCAGATATCACGCTGAAAAGATGTATCGCTCGGGTCAAACGCTCGATCAGTACGTCGCATCTCTCGGTTGATCTGAAAGGAAAAGGCATGAACGACAATTCATTCAACGAAGTCAGCTACGAGCCCGAGATCCTCGAGGAGACGACCGAGCCCACGCCGATCAAGCAGAAGAAACGGACGAAAAACCCCGATCTTATGCTTCGCGTGTTGCCCATTTTCTCGGCTCTGATCCTGCTCTTCACGCTGATAGTTACGGTGACCGTTTTGCTGGTCAATATGCAGGAAACTCCCGACGCGCCCGATCAACCGACGGTGCTTCAACCGCCCGATAACATCGTTAAGATCCCCGAATACCGTCCGAGACCGTCTATCGCAACGTCGGACGGAGCGACGTCAAGCAGTGCCTATCTTCCGTCCGGCGTGGGTGAAGAGATACCGAAATATTTTGAAGACCCCACAGACCGACTTGACAAGGTGAACGCCAAGGCGGCGGCGCTGGTTCGGCTGAACGGTCGTTCGGTCGTTGCAGGTCGCGAGCTGGACAAAGAGCTTCCGATCGCGTCGATGACCAAGGTAATGACGCTTCTCGTCTGCCTCGATTACATAAACGAGGGCGGAGAGGACGAGCTTTACAGGGTCATCTCGCTTCAATATAACGAGGCATTGCTCTCGGGATACAATTGCGCGTTTATTGAAAAAAACACAAATAAAAGTCAAGACGTTTACGTTATCGACGCGCTTTACGGCTTGATACTCGAATCGGGAGCTGACTGCGCATACGGTCTTGCCTCGCATTTCGCGGGAAGCGAGGCGGCATTCGTCAAAAAGATGAATGCCAAGGCAGAATCGCTTGGAATGAGCGCCACGGCGTTTACCAACTGCGTCGGTAAGGACGACGGAGGAAAGAACCTTTCCTCGGTGCGCGACGTTGCCGCGATGTTTGTCTATGCGCTTGATAATCCCTTGGCCTACGAGATCATCTCGGCGCCAAAATGGACCTGTATCGGCGCGTATTATTACCAGACACTCGCTTCGCTCGTTCACACGACAGCACCTAAAAATAACCGTGACTACGGAAGCATTTCCGTAGTTGGCGGAAAGAGCGGACTTGAGGATATGGCGCAAAACTGCCTCGTCACTCTCGGTGAGACCGAGGACGGAGCGCGCTACGTCTGCGTGGTCGCCGGTACGGACAACTCGTATACCGACACCGCCGCAATATACCGAAATTTAGTTGAATAAAAGAAGAACGGTTCAGGCAAAGCCTGAACCGTTCTTCTTTTATTCCGCTTATATTGCAAGAGCCGCCGCGCCGATGATTCCGGCGTCGTTTCCAAGCTTTGCGATACGGAGCTCGGTCTCCTTGACGATTCCTCCGCCGTACTGCTCCTTCTTGATTATCGGCAGTATTGCCTCGATCAGTGACTGCCCCTCGTTCGAAACGCCCCCGCCGAGCGAGATTATCTCGGGCTGGAAAATGTTGATTATGTTGGTCAGTCCGCAAGCAAGGTAGCCTATGTAGGACTCAACGATCTCGCGTCCCGCCTCGTCGCCGAGTCTCATAGCGTCAAACGCCGTAACTCCCGAAACCTTGCCCTTCTTCGCAACAAGCTCGGTCATAACTGTCTTGCGACCGCTTGCGGCGCACTCAGCCAGCTTCTCATTAGTCATATTTATAAGCGCCGTGGCAGAGCTGTATGCCTCCCAGCAGCCGTGACGTCCGCAGGAGCAGGGACGTCCGTTATACTCGATCACTATGTGACCAAGCTCGGCTCCGGCACTGTTAAAGCCGGCGTATATCTTGTTATCGATAATTATACCGCCGCCAACTCCCGTTCCAAGCGTGATCATAACCGAGTTTGAGCTTCCCTTCGCGGCTCCGGCGACCGCCTCGCCCCACGCGGCGGCGTTAGCGTCGTTGGCAACCCGAATATCGGAAACGCCCGTTCTCTCGGAGAGCATAGCGCAGATCGGAAAGTTCTTGAAGGGCAGATTATTCGCATAGCGAACCATGCCGCTCTCCCCCTCGGCGATTCCGGGCGAGGCTATTCCTATCGAAATAATATCCGAAAGCGAAACACCGTTCTCGTCGCATAGTCTTCTGCAAAGCGCCGCCATATCGTCAATTATGAGCTCGGGAGCGCGCTCGGCGCCGGTCGGTACGCTCATCTTTGAAACAAGATTGAAGCTCTCGTCAACAAGACCCGCGGCAATATTAGTTCCGCCAAGGTCAATACCAATTCTGTACATTGTAAAAATCCCTTTCTATTACAGGTAACTCGTTTTAGTCCAACGGGTCACGAATTTATATGTTCAAAAGTCGATCCGACTTATTGATCCACGTCTATCAAAACCAGCTCGCGGCGGTTAAAGAGCCTCGGTATTATTCCGCCGGTGTTCGCAAGTCCACGCCCCACGATCATTTTTCCGTCAAATATTCCCGACGTATATTTCGGCAAAACACCCTGCCCCGGCGCGTAAAGTCCGCGTCCGAAAAGGCGTATCTGCCCGCCGTGGGCATGCCCCGAAAGGATCAGATCAACGTCAAGCCCTCTCAGATACTTGGGATAATATTCGGGGTGATGACAAAGCAGGAGCTTAAAGCCATCAGTGTTGCAAAACTCATCAAGCCAATCGGTTTTGGGAACCAGATCTGCGTTCGTATGTCCCGACGTGAGTCCTCCTACTCGAATACCGCTTTCGGTGTCAACAAAGCGATCGTCGAGCAGTACAGCTCCGCTTTGCTTTATCAGCTCCAAGTTCTCGGCGCGGCACACCCTGCCGACGTTTTGGCGGTAATAATGACCGCAAAGCTCGTGATTTCCAAGCGAATAGTAGGTCGGCGCAAGCGATGCTGCAGCCCTCAAAAGCTCAAACGCCCCCGAATGGCGAGCCGCCTTACCCGTATCGTTCGGCGGAACGTCTCCCTCTATGCAATCAAGTCGCGAGGTAAGGTCTCCGACCACCGCCACGATGTCCGGCTCAGCTTTTATGAGTTTCTTTACGACCTCGCGCGACGGGGCGTCGTGCAGATCCGAGACCAGTGCGATGCGAAGCCTTCGCTTTATTTTTGGGCTTCTGAGCCGATATACCGTCGTTTTAATCATTACGTTAGTCCTCTGTTTTGACCTTTGGAATAAACTGTCTCGCAAATCTGCCGCGACCGCGGCTTCTGACGTAGAAAAATCCGATGATGCTGAACACCACGGCTCCGACAAAGTTGACCCACAGGTCCTTCATCGTATCGTATATGCCGATGTCGAGATAGCCTCCGTTTACGGTTATGATCTCGCCGGACGCCGTGTGTATGACCGTTTGAGTTATATCCTTAACGGACTGCGCGTTATTTGCCATCTCGGGGTCAAGAAGCACCGAGGCAAACGAGCCGACTATCTTATCCTTTTGCATATCCAGCCCGAAAAAGGTATCCATTCCGAACTCAAAGAACTCCCAAACGACCCCCACCGTCATCGAAAAGCAGAACGCCACCAGCGCCATATAGAACGGAGAGAGCTTAAAGGTCAACTGCTCCGAGCGGTTGAACATATCAAGCAGTGCAAAGCCGATAGCGGCACAAAGAAAGCCGTTCAGCGTATGAAGCATAGTATCCCAGCCAGGATACATAACGTAGTAGCAACGTATCTCGCCAAGAATTTCGGCGGCAAAGATAAAGCAAAGAACTATTATCTCAAGCGTTGACGGAAGCTCAAATCCAAACTTCTGCTGAGCAAATCCGGGAAGCATAAACAAAAGCAGCGAAAGCGCGCAGAGCGCGGCGTTCTGATAGCTTCCGATAAAGACCGAACGGACCAAAATACCGACAACTATGATCACAAGTATCGTATACACGACGAAGACCGTTCGTTTTTCTCTTATCCGTTCCTTGGTCTTACGCCAAAGAATGCTCTTCTCTTTTTTGTTTCCAAACACGACTCTTTACGGCAAAGATAGCGGCACGTTCCGGCGGCATCTGCCTTTCCTCCAAAAAACTTCTTCTGAAACCGTCCTTCACCGTAAAGTCATAGTTATAATTATAATAACATTTCCGGCGATGATTGTCAAGCAATTACGTTAATTTATCGCCTCTTTTTAGGCGGCGCGAAAAATCTTCGCCGTCACTTTACAAAAGCCAAAAAATATGGTAAAATATATAGGTATTATTTTCAACTCGGAGGTGCGCATGAGGCTCGATAAATTTCTCGTCTCAACAGGAAAGCTGACTCGCAGTGAATCGGGTCGTGCCGCCCGAAGCGGACGCTTGACCGTCAACGGCGTTTCGGTTCGTCGCGCCGATATGCACATCGACCCCGAGGTCGACCGAGTAACGCTTGACGGCGAGCTTATCGTATACCGACGTCATACCTATATAATGCTCAATAAACCGTCGGGTTATGTCAGCGCTACCGACGATAAAAATCTGCCGACCGTGCTTGAGCTGCTTCCCGAGGAGCTTCGAAAGCTTGGACTTTTCCCGGCGGGACGGCTCGACCGTGACACCGTCGGTCTTATGCTCTTGACAGACAACGGTGAGCTTGCTCACTTTCTGCTCTCCCCCGTCAGTCACGTTCCGAAAAGCTATCTCTTTGCCTGCCGCGATGCCCTGTCGAGCAACGACGTTGAGACATTGAAGGCGGGAGTCGACATCGGAGAGGAGAAGCCGACAAAGCCCGCCGAGCTGACCGTTAACGAGGATGGCTTGGGAGGCGTTATAACCCTTTCGGAGGGAAGATATCATCAGATCAAGCGTATGTTTGAAGCGGTGGGAAACAAGATCACCTCTCTTGAGAGACTGACCTTTGGGCCCTTAGCTCTGGACGCCTCACTTGCGAGAGGCGAGTGGCGTTTTCTGACCCCCGAAGAAATAGCCGAGCTTGAAAAGCACAACAGAAACAAATAAATTTTGGAGATAAAAATGACAATCAACGAGATCCTTGCAAAAGAACTGAACATATCGCTTGCGCGAGTTGAGAAAACGGTCGCACTCATCGACGAGGGTAACACTATTCCCTTCATTGCTCGATACCGTAAGGAGGTCACGGGGTCGCTCGACGACACTCAGCTTCGTACCCTTGATGACCGTCTGAACTATCTTCGCAGCATTGAAAAGAGACGCGAGGAGGTCAAGTCTCTCATCGAAGCGCAGGGTAAGTTGACAGACGAGCTGGTTTCCGCTATCGACGCCGCACAGACTCTCACCGAGATCGACGACATATACCGCCCGTACCGCCCCAAGCGCAAGACACGTGCCTCTGTCGCTCGTGAAAAGGGTCTTGAGGGTCTTGCAAAGCTCCTTCTCGAGCAGAAGCCGTCCTACACTCCCTCCCTTGACGAGCAAGCCGCAGGCTTCATAGATGCCGACAAGGGCGTCGCTACTATCGAGGAGGCGTTCGCCGGCGCTCGCGACATAATCGCCGAGGACATCTCGGATAACGCCGAATTCCGCAAGCAGCTCCGCGCCATAACCTATTCGAACGGTATCATAGTCACCAAGGCGGCAAAGGACGAGGACTCGGTATATCAGATGTACTACGACTACAGCGAGCCGGTCAAAAAGATACCCGACCACCGTATCCTTGCCATCAACCGCGGTGAAAAGGAGGAGTTTTTGAAGGTCTCGGTCGAGCTTCCCGAGGAATTTGCACTGAACTATCTCTTCGCGCACGTCGTTTCGGTTAACAAGAGCCCCGCGCAAAACCACGTCAGCGCCGCCGTTATAGACGGCTACGAGCGCCTTATCCAGCCGTCTGTTGAGCGAGAGATCCGCAACGACATCTTCGACCGCGCCGGCGAGGGCGCTATCAAGCTCTTCTCGGATAATCTTTCTCATCTGCTGATGCAACCGCCGATCAAGGGCAAAACGGTCCTCGGCTACGACCCCGGCTACCGTACCGGCTGCAAGCTCGCAGTTGTAGATCGTACGGGAAAGGTGCTGGACACCGCCGTCATCTATCCCACCAAGCCGCAGGAGCGTATTGAAGAGAGCGGACGCGTTGTCAAATCTCTGATCCGCAAGTACGGCGTGAACGTAATTGCCATCGGAAACGGAACGGCGTCGAAGGAAAGCGAGATATTTATTGCAAACCTTCTCAAGTCGATCCCCGAGGACGTCAAATATATTATGGTCAGCGAAGCAGGCGCGTCGGTATATTCGGCATCGAAGCTGGGAGCCGAGGAGTTCCCGGACTTCGACGTAACGCAGAGGTCTGCCGTCTCGATCGCACGACGCCTTCAGGACCCCTTGGCAGAGCTGGTCAAGATCGACCCCAAGTCGATCGGAGTCGGTCAGTATCAGCACGATATGAAGCCTGCCCGGCTTGACAGCGCGTTGACCGGTGTGGTTGAGGACTGTGTAAACTCGGTCGGAGTCGATCTTAATACCGCCTCTCACGCACTGCTCTCCTATATTTCGGGAATAAACGCCACGACGGCTAAAAATATCGTCAAATACCGCGAGGAGAACGGAGAGTTCGCAAAACGCTCCCAGCTGCTCAAGGTTCCGAAGATCGGAGCTAAGGCGTACGAGCAGTGTGCCGGATTTTTGAGGCTTCCCGATTCCAAGGAAATACTCGACAACACCGGCGTTCACCCCGAGTCGTATGGCGCCGCCCGCGCTCTGCTCTCGGAGTTCGGTTACACCGAAGAGGACGTCCGTGACGGAAAGCTCGGTGAGCTTCGCTCAAAGGTCATCCACAAGGGAACGAAAGCCGTTGCCGAATTGCTTGGTCTCGGAGAGCCCACTCTGCTTGATATAATCGGCGAGCTCGAAAAGCCGGGACGCGATGTTCGAGATAGCTTTGCCGCCCCCATTCTACGCGACGACATAATGGATCTTTCCGATCTCGAGGTCGATATGGTCTTGACCGGAACGGTTCGTAACGTCATAGACTTCGGCGCCTTCGTCGATATCGCCGTACATCAGGACGGTCTCGTTCACGTTTCGGAGATGTCTGATAAATTCGTCAAGCATCCGTCACAGGTCGTTTCGGTCGGTGATATAATTCAGGTCAGAGTAATCTCGGTCGACGTTAAGAAGAAGCGCATCGGTCTTTCAATGAAGGGCAAGGACGGCAAGCCTCTTAATAAATTAAAATAATTTAAGGCCAAAACCCACCTTCAATGCAGTGCTTCTTGAATTTAGTTGTGCAGGTTGCACAAGGCACGTGGTGAAATTTTGGAGGAAATAGAGTCTTCCATTTTGACCGAAAATATGGTACAATATATAAAGCAAAAAGTCACTATTTTTTTAGCTAACACATGAATTCCGGCATCGGCTCGATCGAGAGTTAGTGTCGGCTTGCGAGGAGGATTATCAATGGCAAGCGTATCACTTAAGCACATTTATAAGAAATATCCCGGCGGCGTTACCGCTGTTTCGGACTTTAACCTTGAGATCAAGGACAAGGAGTTTCTCGTTCTCGTCGGACCTTCGGGTTGCGGCAAGACCACCACTCTGCGAATGGTCGCAGGCCTTGAAGAGATCACCGAGGGTGAGCTTTTCATTGGTGACAGACTCGTAAACGACGTTGCTCCTAAGGATAGAAAGATAGCGATGGTTTTCCAGAACTACGCTCTGTATCCTCACATGACCGTTTTTGAGAACATGGCATTCGGACTCAAGCTCAGCAAGACTCCGAAGGAAGAGATCAAGAGACGCGTTGAAGAGGCAGGAAGAATACTTGATATCTCGCACCTGCTCGACAGAAAGCCGAAGGCCCTTTCGGGAGGACAGAAGCAGCGTGTTGCTCTGGGTCGTGCTATCGTTCGTAACCCCATGGTCTTCCTTCTTGACGAGCCGCTTTCCAACCTCGACGCTAAGCTCCGTGCTTCGATGAGAACCGAGCTTACCAAGCTTCACAACAGAGTTGGAACCACCTTCATTTACGTTACCCACGACCAGACCGAGGCTATGACGATGGCAACCCGTATCGTCGTTATGAAGGACGGTCTTATCCAGCAGGTCGATACTCCTCAGACCCTTTACGATGCTCCCTGCAACCTCTTCGTTGCCGGATTTATCGGAACTCCTCAGATGAACTTCATCAACGCCGAGCTCGAGAAGAAGGGCGACGACGTTTACGTCAACTTCGAGGGCAACTCGATCAAGCTGCCCGCCGAGAAGGCTAACAACGAGGCTCTTCAGGAGTACATCGGTAAGGAAGTCATCATCGGTCTCCGTCCCGAGGCTCTTCACGATGAGCCCATGCACCTTGCTACCTTCACCGAGAGCACCATTGATGCTCACGTTGACGTTACCGAGCTTATGGGATCTGAGATCTTCCTGTATCTCACCGTCGGTGAAACTGCTCTTATCGCCCGCGTCAATCCCCGTTCGACCAGCCGTGCCGGCGACGACATCAAGATCGCTCTTGATATCTCGCGTATGCATATCTTCGATAAGGACACCGAGCGTTGCATCTGCCACTAATTTGAATCTTCAGCGGTCTGCCTTTGCGGCAGACCGCTTTTTTTGCGTCTTTATAATTAAAAAATCAACGCTAACACTTGCAAAATCGGCAGAAATCTGTTATAATATAACTTGAGACCATACTAACCGGGGAAGTAGCGGCTCCTTGTACCTGAAAACCGCTATAGCAGGGGTTAATTCCATTTTTGAGGGCAAAATTTCTGTGACCGAGCCGTATTTCGACACGTTGACGGGTGGGTCCCGCGCAATCGCGCGCCGTGAACCATGTCAGGCGGGGAACCGAGCAGCATTAAGCGGCATACGCGGTGTGCCGTGGGGGTGCCTGCCTCGAGTGAAGAGTACGGAATTCACGCAGGAACGCAGTTCGATCTTTTGGTGTATGGTCTTATTTCAGATCAAAAGACTTAACGGAGGTTTTTATGCATCAGGCATTATATCGCAAATGGCGTCCTCGCGTGTTTGACGATGTTTACGGGCAGGAGCACATCACCTCTGTTCTCAAATACGAGGTGGAGCACGCCAAGCTGAGTCATGCTTACCTCTTTTGTGGCTCGCGCGGCGTCGGTAAAACGACCTGCGCGAAAATTCTTGCCAAGGCAGTCAACTGTGAGAGCCCGAAGAACGGCGAGCCCTGCGGGGTCTGCCCTTCCTGCCTTGCCATTGAATCGGGAAGCGCCACCGACGTTCTTGAAATGGACGCCGCGTCAAACAACGGCGTTGATAATATCCGCGATATTCGCGACGAGGTCGCCTTCGCGCCCTCCTTGCTGAAATACAGAGTATACGTCGTGGACGAGGTTCATATGCTTTCGACCAGCGCCTTCAATGCCCTGCTCAAAACACTTGAGGAGCCGCCGTCCTACGTTATATTCATTCTTGCAACCACCGAGCAGCATAAGCTGCCCGCAACCATCGTTTCGCGTTGTCAGCGCTTCGAGTTCAAGCGCATCTCAAGTGAAAGGCTCTCGGCTCGCATTGAGCTTATCGCTCGCGAGGAAGGCATAAAGCTCACGCCCGATGCCTCTCATCTCATCGCGCGACTGTCTCAGGGCGGAATGAGAGACGCCATCAGTCTGCTTGAGCTTTGCTCGGGCGGAGACCAAGAGATAACTGCCGAGCTTGTCAACGAAACGGTCGGTAGCACCGGTCGTGAGCGCACCGCTTGCGTGGCATCCGCCGTTGCTCACAAGGACTACGACACTATCTTTGACGAGATCGCAGAGCTTGTTCGTTCTTCAAAAAGCATGACCGTTTTTTGGGAGGATATGCTCTCCTTCTGGCGAGATATGCTGATATTCAAGACCACACCCGAGGCGGCAAGGTATCTTGACTTGACCGATAGCGAAACGTCGGCACTGTCTGACATTGCATCGTATTTTACGAGAGAAACGCTTTTGTGGCACTGCCGTCTGCTCGACGATGCGCTGATAAAAATGAACCGTTCGGCATCGACGGCACGAATGACCGCCGAGCTGACCCTTCTTCGTATGTGCGACGAGCGTCTGAACAGTGGTAACGACTCCCTGCTCTCCCGCATCTCAAAGCTTGAGGAGCGTCTGTCGAGCGGAGCGGTCGAGGTAATAAAGGTCGAGAGTCCCGCAACGAGCGCACCCGAGAAGAAAAAGGCAGAAGACAAGCCCCGCAAGCCCGAGGTCAAGGTCACACAGCCAACAATCGAGGCAAAAAAAGAAGCTCCCTCCCCCGCGCCTGTAGCGGCGGTCGGTAACTCCGGAGGTAAGCGCGTTCTACGCCCTCTGCGTTGCTGGGCAGAGGTTCTGGACGATCTGTCGGTCCTCGATATGGTCGCTTGGATCGATCTGAACGGAACCAAGGCGTTTTATGACGAAAACGACGCTTGCGTCGTCGTCTTTGACAATAATTTTATGCTCGAACGGGCAAACACTCCCGACATCAAGAACCGCATCGCCGAGCTGATCGCTCAGCAGACCGGCAAGCGAGTCCCGGTAAGCTTCGAATTTATTGAAGACAAGGGAGAGAGCGACACGGTTTTTGACGAGCTTTTAGACAATTTTTAATTGAAAGGATCAAACTAAAATGAGAGCAAATATTCCGAAGGGTATTGGCGGCGGCCCGCAAAACATGAGTGCTATGATCCGCCAAGCACAGAAGATGCAGGAGGACATGGAGGCTCTTCAGGCAGATCTCGACGAAAGAGAGTACGATATTTCTGCCGGCGGAGGCATGGTCAAGCTGAAGATAAACGGTAAGCGCGAGGTCCTTTCGATAGACATCTCGCCCGACATCGTTGATCCCGACGACGTTGAAACGCTCGCCGACATAATCACGGCGGCTGTCAACGAGGGTATCAAGCGGGTTGACGACACCAACGCCTCCGAAATGTCTAAGGTCACCGGAAGCATGGGCGGTCTCGGTCTGCCCGGTATGTTCTGATAATGGCTGAATATATCGAATCCTTGCAAAGACTTGCCGAGCAGTTCGGTCGCCTTCCCGGCGTCGGACGAAAATCGGCAATGCGAATGGCGTACGCCGTTCTTGAGCTTTCGGAGGAAAACGTTGCCGCTTTTGCGAACGCTATCACCGATGCAAAGGCAAAGATACACCTCTGCCCCGTTTGCAAGAACCTGACCGACCGGGAAAAGTGCTCGATCTGCTCCGATCCCACGCGCGACGAGGGAGTTATCTGTGTCGTTGAGGATCCGAAGGACGTCGTGTCCTTTGAAAAGGTTCGCGAGTTCCACGGAGTTTATCACGTTCTGCACGGCGAGATCTCGCCGGTCAACGGAGTCACGCCCGACAAGCTTTATATCCGCGAGCTGCTCGAAAGGATCGGTGATGGTAACGTTCGCGAGCTTATCGTTGCAACCAATCCCACCGTTGAAGGTGAGGCGACCGCTATGTATATTGCAAGGCTGGTCAAGCCTCTCGGTGTCAAGGTATCGCGCCTGGCTTACGGTATGCCGGTCGGTGGTGATCTCGAGTATGCCGACGAGGTAACTCTCTTCCGCGCCCTTGAAGGACGCCGAGATTTCTAAAAAACCATTAAATAAAATAAAATTTAGGAGTACATCATGGCTAAAAGCAAGAAAAAAAGCGGATTTATTTCCGACTTCAAAAAATTCGTTGCCAAGGGTAACATTATCGACATGGCTGTCGGTGTCGTTATCGGCGGCGCGTTCGGTAAGATCGTAACCGGTCTCGTCAACTACATAATCAACCCCTTTGTTGCAATCTTTTTGCAGAAGGGCGGACTTGACGACCTCAAGACGGTTATCCAGCCGGCTGTTACGGCAGGCGAGCTTTACCTCGACCGCTTCACCGGAAAGGCAGCCGTTGCCACCGAGGATATCGCTGAGATATCTATTCTTTGGGGAACCTGGTTGCAGACCATTATCGACTTTCTGATCGTCGCACTTTGCATCTTCATCGTTCTTCGCGTGATAATCAAAATCAAAGAGCGCCTGAACGCCAAGGAGATCGCAGAAGCTGAGGAAAAGGCAGCCGCAGATAAGGCAAAGGCAGACGCCGAAAAGGCAGCCGCCGCCGAAAAGGCAGCCGCTCTCGCCGCAAGACAGAACCAGCTTGAAGAAAGCCTGCTCAACCAGGAAAAGCTTCTCGCCGAGCTCTGCCAGATAATGAAGAATAAATAAGCAATAAAAAAGCAACCGCCGCGGCGGTTGCTTTTTTATTGCTTATTAAAAATCTTCTTCAGAGATTTCCTTGTAGATAGCAGCCGTGGCTTTACCGGCAGCAACTGTAACGACGATACCCTTTACGGTTTCTCCGGCTTCAAGCTTATCCTCAAGATCCTCAAGAGTCTTGCAGCCATCTACGGCAATAATAACGCCGCTCTTCAGGAAGGTAACGTCGATCGCGTTCTCTCCAAGGTCCTCAAGAACCTGATCGTATGTAATGTACTCTTTCTTCTCTGCGGCATCGTTGATCTTATCAGCATAAGCCTGAGATACGTTCGTGCAGGATGCAAGTAGCGCACCCAAAAGAACGACTACCAAAATCATACTAACGATCTTAACTGTTTTTCTCATAACTTAAACCTCCAAAAATTTAGTTTACTATATTTTATCACTTTTCTGCTATTTTGTCAACAAAAAATTGTAACAGTCATAACACATTACTTCTTCGTTATATAATAAAAATAAAAACGAGGGGGTTGTTATGCCGACCGAAACGTATTCCGAAAAGCTGCTGTTTGACGGAGCGCCTTTGCTCTGTATTACCCTGCGCCTGCCCGCGACGTCTCACGAATCGATAAACGTCTTTTTGTCAGAGCTTAAGCAAAGAGTCGAAAGCTGGTGTAAAAGCACACTTTTTGACGCTCTGTGCGCCGATTTTTCAGCCGATCCCGACCCCAAGCGACGCTTTCATCATCGTTCGTTTTACGAGCTTGATATCACTCTTTTGTCGGACACTCAAATTTCGATAAGCGCCTCGCTAAAAACGCCAAAAACTCGCTTGAGTCACAATGAAACAGTCGTTTTCGACCCAACGTCGGGACTTATACTGCCGCCGAAGCGTGCGCGAAAAAGCAAAAAATAACCGCTAAGTTATTTTTTGCTTCTAAATAGATTTAAGCCAAGCCAAAACACCGCTATGCAAACGGCAGACCCGGTTACAAGGTTCATTATCACGATCTCGGTCGCAGTCATTCCCTCAAACGAAACCAGCATCGAGCGTTGCAGCGTGAATATCGACACCAAAGCGGCCGCAAACGAAACGGTATTGAGCGCCCTGTCTCTTGCGCTCTTTCGTCCCCGCAGTTTTATAAGCTTGATAGCGGCAAGAGTTATCTTGGTAAAGGCGTAAAGGGCTATCGCTATCATAACTATCTCGTGAAAAACGATACCCCTATCTCGCACGACCGAAAGCACCACCGTTCCAAAAAGCGGTAACGACAATATCATCAGCATAACGCCGGTAAGCTTGGTAATGACCTCGGGACTCGTTCTGACCCGAAGAACGAAAAACCGAGCGAAGCTCAAAAGCAGGTAATATACTCCCACCGTTAAAAGCCACCATGACCCCGACGTGATCCCCAAAATAAGATGATATGCGCTGAATGCAAGGTTAAACACCAAGCCGACAGCTGCGATCTTTATCCCTCTATCCATTTATAGTCCTATCGCCCAGCACGCAATCGGTGATCACCTTGATAACGGTGTTCATATCCTCCGCGCAATCCTTTTCAAGCCACTCCATCACGACGGCATAAACCCCGGTCAGATAGAACTTCATGACAAAGCCTCTCTCCCTTTCCGGAACGCCAAAGCGAGCAAGAATAGGATTGAATATCTGAGTGAACATTCTGCCATACACTTCATCCATGTTCATAGAATTGAATTGCTTGATAGCCACCTTGAAAATACGTTGATTTTCTCTGATAAAGTTCAGATATGGGGTCAGATATTCGGCGGTTATGAAGACCAGCTGCTTTTTCTCGCAATTTTCAAATCTCTCGTATATACCCTTCTTATCGATAGAATAATACGAAAAATGCTTGTCGAGGATATATCGTGTGGTTTCATTTAACAGGTCGGCGGTATTTTCGTAATGAAGATAAAAGGTGGAGCGATTAACGCCCGCCGTATCGCAGATCTCCTTGATGGTAATATAGGCAAAATCCTTCTTTTCAAGAAGAGTTATGAGGGCTTCGTCCATTTTTCGTGCCGTATTAAAATATTTGCTTTCATTCTTGTTCATAAGACGCCCTCCGTCAAGATTTATTTTCCTTCGCTTATCTCTCTTGCAAGCTCAACTATCTCGTAAGCGTATTTCTTCTTGCCCCTCTCAAGCAGCTTCTTGTATATCGGATAGTTGATGCCCGTACAGGTAAATCCGATAATTCCAATGACGATACCAAGAAGAGTCAGCGGCAGGGTTCCGCCTATGACCTGCATAGACAGGCACATTCCGGTTCCTGCAACAAGTGTGGAAATTATACCGAAGGTATAGGTGAAAACGGTTGCCGGTCTTTTTGCTTTGGCGTCAAGCTTGCGAAGCGCCACGATCTTCGAGTTGCCCTTTGGCGCATACTCCTTTGCAATTGATTCGGCGTAAATTTTGTCTGTGTTCATTTTATTTCTCCTTTTAGGCTTTATTGTGCCTTTATTATATCAGCCCAAAAAGAAAATCGGAACAACACATTATATAGAATGTGTTGTTTTCTGCTCTCAAAACATAAAAAAGCACGGGAAACGCCGAAACGCTCTCGTGCTTTTTGGTTACACCACGACCGCGCGGTGAGAATAGGTTATTATCGGAATGAGCTCGGCGGCGGCAGTCAGCTCGAAAAGACGAGCGCAGACCGGATTCTCAGTATAAAAATGTCCTGCAGCAATAAGCGTCATACCGGTGTCGGGCGCGTCGGTCATATAATTGTGCTTGATCTCTCCGCTGACAAAGGCGTCAACGCCCTCGGCAAGAGCCTCTCCCACCATAGACGACGCCGCGCCGCCAACCACGGCAACACGTTTGATCGGTCTGCCCGCGTCGGCATACTCAACGTAAGGCGCGCCAAGCGTGTTCTTGACCGTTACGGCAAGCTCCTCGGCACTCACAGGCACGTCAAGCTCTCCTATGCGACCAAGACCCTTCTCGCCAAATCGAACAACGTTTTTCAGTCCCAGAAGGGCGGCAAGTATGTCGTTGACACCGCCCTCTGCGGCGTCAAGACGGGTGTGAAAGCTCATAACGGCAATATCGTTCTTTATCAGCTTGATGAGCTTGTTTGAGCGGAACTCACCGTCGCAAACCTCGGCAATTCCGCCGAAAAGCATAGGATGGTGGGTCAGTATGACCTGGCAGCCCTCCTCTATTGCCTCGTCGACCACGGCTTCGGTTGCGTCAAGCGCGATCAGCACGCGCTCGATCTCTATATCGCCGTTGGGGCAGCAGGACATCCCGTCAAAGTCTCCCTCGCACGCCCACTCAAGCGGCAGCTCACGGCTCAAATATTCGTAAAACTCTTTAACCGTCATAATTCCCTCTTCTTGATCTCTTCTAAGATTTGCTCCTCGTACGAGGCTTCCTTGCCCGACACACGCTTACCCTCAATTCGGGCATTGAGAGTTCTTTTAAGCGTTTCGGCAAGAGACGAAAGCAACGCTCCGCCGCGCTCGAGATTGTGCCTTCCAAGCAACAGCTCAAGGGGCGTGTAACTCTCGCTCTCGCCACAAAACTCGGCGCAGATTATCTGATATACCCTATCCGATTCGGCGAGAGCTTCGTCAACTATTCTAAATCCGTGCGAGATGAGATACTCGCGAAGCACCTCAGCTTTGGTCATCGGCTGCAATATCAAACGGACCCTGCCGTCGCGAACCCACGGCGCGTCGTTAATAATACGGGCGATCAGCTCGCCGCCCATACCGCAAATAGCGATATCGGTTATAGAAAGCCCCTCGAGCCCGCAAAGACCGTCGGTCAGTCTGGTTTCTATCCGATCTGCAAGACCGGACAGAGCTATGTTCTCGTCCGCCCTATCAAGCGGACCTCGGTTAATATCGGCGGCAAATGCGCGCTCAACAACTCCCGAGGATACCAAAAAGGCCGGCAGATAGGCGTGGTCGGTGCCTATATCGGCAAAAACCGCCCCGCGACGAACAAAGCTCGCCGCCGCCAAAAGCCGCCGGTCAATTTTTCCTGCAGGTGTCTTGCTGCTCGGCATCACTCTGCCTTAGCGGCAAAATGTGCGTTAAGCTGGGCAACCAGCTCGTCGGCGTTGGTACCGTGAACGGCGCAAGCCGCCTCGATGGGCTCGCCGCGCGATGCGGGGCAGCCAAGGCAATGCATTCCTATTGCAAAGAAAAACTTTGCGGTTTCAACATCGGCATCAAGAACGTCGCCAATGATAGACTCTTTAGTTACTTTCATTTTGTTCCTCCAAAAATTATTTTACATTATAATTATACCCTTTGTTTGCCGCAATGTCAAGTCAATTAATTGAAATGACCGACAAAAGAGTTCCCCGAGAGCCACCGCTCCTTCGGTGCGAATAGAAGATATCGGTTCGACAGGCGGTGCAAAGCTCACTAATGTCGATGTTTTCGCGCTTAACGCCGCATTGTACCAGCAGATCTCGGTTTATAGACTTCAGATCGGGATAAAACTTCTCGCCCTTACGGCAGGTGTTCAGCTCAACTGTCTCACCAAGTCCCGAGCACAGAGCGTCGTAGCAATCAAGGTCCACCTCAAAGCAACACTGCCCGATAGACGGTCCTATCGCCGCGCAGATACGGTCGGTCGTCGCCCCGAGCGAGACCAACGCCTCAACACCGCGCGTCGCTATATTTCCTGCCGTACCGCGCCAGCCGGCGTGGAGCACCGAAACGGCAAATACATTCCCCGCCGCGTCGCGAGCCGAGAGAAGTATCGGTACGCAATCGGCGGTCTTGACGGCGGGCGAGAGCGAGCGCGAAAGAGTTGCGTAACCGTCGCACTCAAGGTCGCTCGGCAAGAAATAGCCCTGCCCGCGAGCCGAACCGTCTAATATCAGGACCTTCGACGAATGTATCTGCGGCAGTGAAACGACGCTTTCGGGATCAACGCCAACGGCATCGGCAAAAAGCTTGAGATTTTCAAGAACCGTTTCGTCGTCGTCTCCCCTGCCTCTCGCTAAATTAAGCGATGCGGTATGATCAAGAGTGCTGACTCCGCCAACGCGGGTCGAAAAACCGTTCGGGCAGCCGAGAATATCGGAATGAAGATACTGAACGCCGTTTTCGGCGGTGATAAGCCTCATTCTTATGCCTTCACCTTAACAACGACCTTGCGGCATTTAACGCTCTCGCCGAGGGTTGCTCCCGGCATATGAATATCGTTCGGGTAAAGCACCATAAAATCGTTTTCAAAAAGGCAGATCGGTTGAGTCTTGCAGGAATACTTCCAAATATCCTTTTCGGGGTTGGCTTCAACGAGCTGCTTTTCACATTCAATGGGAGCGACTCCGATGACCTCGTTGCCCGAAACAAGAAGCTGAATGTCGATATACTTCTCGTGTGCCTCGGCAACCGTCTTTGCCTTGGTTTCATACTCTTGAATTATGTAATAACAGTTTTCGTTAAGCTCGTATTTTCCAAGCTCCATATCTCTGAAATCGGTTTTTGCCAAGAACTCAAGCGCCTCGTACACGTTGCCGAGCCCCTTGTAATTTTCAATATGCTTTAACGAGTCGAAGATCATTGTCAGTTCCTCCGTGATCTGATGTCTGTAGTATAATTATATCATAAAACGCCCAATTTTTCAACAGACAAAATTTGTTTTCAAAAAGTCGACACAAAAGAAAAACCCCAAGAACAGAGTTCTTGGGATTTTTTTGCTTGGTACCCGTTTTAGATGACAAACAAATACGTTAATTTTCAGGATAATCAAACAAATATGATTTGAGCATCACATGCTCGTTTTCACTTTGCGTAACGGTTACCCATAAGGAATTTACCGAAAGCTCGATATAACCCTTTACTCCGTCTATTTCGAAACTATACCTATTTCCATCACGAAGCGCGTTACCCGTTATGGTGACAGTATATACCTCAGGCTCAGGGTTGGTTTCGGAATCGAATTTGCCGACAGTATGGAAGAATTTGATGCTAAACGATACTTCGTTGTAAGAAGCGGACGATACGGTAATTGCATTACCGTTTACAAAGATCAAATTGGAGTAAGTGTTGATATGCTTTTGTGATGCGGCGGCATACTCAAATAGCGGAACAAACTCTATTCCCGAAAAAGTTCGGGTATATTCTCCGTCCGAATATCCGGAGGGGAGAATGTCATATTCAGCGTATAATGCCTCTCCTTCCTCTTTAGAAATATCGGTTTTGGAATTGCCCTCTGTTTTATACCAACCTTCCTTTTGCAAAAAGACGTTCACTCTATACCCTACGCCGACCAAGGTCTTCAGCGCTGTGCCGTCTATCTCGAAAACGAAAGCCTCTCCGTCACGGCTTACTACACCACCCGTAGATATTTCTTTGTAAAGGTGTCCGTTTTCGTCTACCCATACACCACACACACCGTCAAGAAATACCGCTTTGCCATCTGATTTTGTAAAGATAGCAAAAATTTCGTAATTATCATTCAAAAGAATCAATTCCTCAACACCGTCACGGTTCAGGTCTTTTTTAGCGTAGCCGTACGCGTTATCTCCGTCCTTGGCGTAGTCCTGACCGAAATACGTTTCTGTAGGTCTTCCTTCAATACCGTAGTAAAAGAGCTTATGAAATATATCATAAGTCTCGTTATCGGAAATTTTGAAAAGCGCATCAAATTTCCCGTTCACCCAATCGGATTGAGAATACTCAGAAAAACTTTCAACAATTATTTTGTACGCTGACAAAACGCCCTCGTAACTTGAAAAATCGGCAATGGGGGCATTGTTCGGCGTGGTGTCGTCAGCTATGGCGGGAACGAATCTGAAACCTGTTTTTTTAGTGGAAACCATAGGATTGAACATTATATGTTGTATTGAGCCAGCGATCTGATCCCTTTCGTGTACCGTGATCTCCTTCTCAATACCGTTTTCTATTTTGTAACACGAGGCACTTTCTCCCTCTACTCGCACCCCGTATTCAAGTCCCTCAAGCTTGCCACCAACGATTTTTTTGATATAAGTATATTCGCCATCTTCTTTAATATATTTTCTTGAAGCGTATATTGTACCGTCGGAATAAATTGCGGTACTCATATGGTCGGTTTTTAGAAGCAGCACGGGAACATTATCTTTAAGTGTAAATATCGCATAAATCTTGTTGCTTTTGTTCAATAAAACGAGCTCGTCATCTCCGTCGCCGTTGATATCCTTTGTCGCATATCCCATAACCGAAGGGTCGGTGCAGTCGTAAACGATATCGTACAGTGCAAACTCTATATCATCAGCCGAAGGATTCGGAGCGGCAATGCTTTCATTGTTCTTCTTGGAAATCAAAAGCTCCGTATATTTTTCGATAACAGCATCGTAAGATAATTTCGCAACCGTTTCATTTTGAGCGGTTGTATTCTCACTGTCTTTACTGTTATTTGTATCGTTTCCGTCAGCATTTAAATTGCTGCACGAAATTGCGCAAAACAAAATAGAGAGAAACAACAATATTATAATTGTTTTTTTCATTTTCTTTCTCCTTTGAGGTAGTTATGTGGTGGCAAATTTCACACCGCCCTCGACTTTGAGGGGCGAGAATGATTGCTAGAATTATTATAACACAAATTTAACATAATGTAAAGACAATTTTGCTTGGCACTAGGGCACAGCGGTTCAAATCCTTGAAAACCCGATTTTTATCCCTGTGTCCATCTATTTGATTTCAATCTGTTTTTTGAGATAAAAAAGCCCAGAACGCTTATGAGATCCGGGCTTGCGTTGACGTCATCTATTTCGGTCACCAACCATGGCTCAGCACAGGGATTCGCCCCCCAATCACGCCAAAGCGTGTATATCATCCGCAACTTATTGCGGTATATCATCAATGCGAAGTGTTGTATACCATCAAGCCGCAGTGAGATACACGCTAAAGCGTTATGAGATACAAGGGCGGCTTGCCGCCCTTGATGATATGCACCGCACGTTGTGCGGCGATGATATACCAAACCTGCGGCTTGGATAAAAAAATCCTCGTTCTTACGAACGAGGATTTTTTGTGGTTGGCGACCGTTTTAGATGACATTGCTTTTCGAAGAATTTAATTTAACGTGTTTAACGATAGATACGATTTCCAAAACAAAAATTGCCAAATAATAAGCGTTCCAAATGTAAATATTAATTCCAAGACCACCACCAACAAATAATGCCATAGGAATAGCACCAATAAGCATAATAGCAAGAACTGCGTTAAAGGCGGGATGTATCTTGAGAAATATTTTTATGACAGATAGTACCGCATCTACAAAGTAAAAAATTAAGCTGAAATAGGCAACAATCATTCCGAACACCCAAAGAGCAAATGAACGGCTGACTCCTTCGTCAACTGGTGTTTCAGTTAACATTACTACCAAAGAAGCAATCATTAACGAAAAACTGACAAGACTTATTACCATTGCAATTATTGCATGAACTTTAATAGACGTTTCTCTCATATTTACCGCCTTTCATTATCATTATCATTTTCGTCTACTGTCAAGCCATCTATAATAATCCTCTAACAGCTTTTTATCCTTTTCAAAATCAAGCATTTCTATCTTTTTCTCATTGATCTCATACGCCTTTTGAATAATATCGTAAGCGTATTGCTCGTCTTCGCTTTTCGGGGGATTTTCGAGAAAAGACAGCTTGCAGCGCAACAGAGTTAATTTTACTTGATAGTATGGTTTTAACTTCGGCATTCCGTTCTCCTTTCGGGTGGTAAACACATTATACCGAAAGAAATAGGAAAGTCCAGAAAAGTTTTTGAAAATTATTTGTTGAGATTATTATAACAATTTTTCGAAAAATGTAAAGTATCTTTTGTAGGGACAGGCGTCCTCGACGGTTCAAAGGGCACTTGGGTAACTCCGCTTCGCTCCGTGATTCGCCGCTCTGCGCCGACCGTAGGGGCGACCAGTGGTCGCCCGCGGGCGTTCAATGAACGCCCCTACGAAATCATTGCGGCCGAATGCGAACCGAATTCTGCGTGTCCGAGATCCTTCGCGGCGCCGCCCCGTTGTCATTCTCCCCCCATCGTGTCATCCTCGAGCGAAGCGAAGGATCTCGATGGAAAAATCATGAAAATCCCGGGGCGGCTTGCTCGAGGATGACAGACGGACACGCGGAGCGAGCTATGACGCGACGAGTACCCAAGACAGACGCAAAAAGGACACCCGAAGGTGTCCTTTGCGTTGTGTTTGGTGAGCGTTTTAGATGACATGGAATCCTATGCTATTGCCACCATCGAGGATCAAAGCAAACGTCAGGTGGAACATTTGTCCAGCCAACCGAGAAGGCAGTACAATCTCCGATCAGATTGTCCTCGATGTCATCATATTGCCATAGCATAATATCGTTTGGAT
>JAFVUB010000004.1 GCA_017502915.1 Clostridia bacterium | reverse complement strand
GCTGTAAGATCTTTAATGATCGGCAATAATTCACTTACCTTCTCATATTTCCTTGACATAACAAAACCTCCTATGGTAGTACTTTAATTCTACCATAGGAGGCTCTTTTTTTCAATTGTCCGTTTTTAACGGACTTGTGCAATATCTTCGTTCTCTTTTTTTATTTCTTCTTGGGCTTGCTGTCGTCCTTGAGAGTCTCGCCCTTGGGCTCTTCCTTTGCGGGAGCGCTCACGGGAACGTCAACTCTTGCGATAGCACTCTTCAAGAAGCGAATCTTGGTACCGTCGCGGCTGGTCTCAAGAACTACAGTCTCTTCCTTGACCTGAACGATACGTCCGATAATACCGCCGTTGGTTGTGACCTCATCTCCAACGCGAAGTCCGTTTCTCATATCGGCTATCTCTTTGTCCTGCTTTTTCTGCTTACGACCCATAAACACAAACATAACGATCAAAGCACCGAACATAAGAAGGGGAAGGAGCATTGAGCCAAAAAGATCCCCGGTGGTGGGCGTAGTAGTCGACGCTTCCAGCGCAAACAAATTGAGATTCATATTTATCCTCCAAATTTCTTTAATTCTCCGTAATATTATAAACTCTAAATTTCATCAATCCGATAATGAAATGTAAACATTCTGACACAAATAGGAGTTTTTTTCAATAAATTCCGTCAAAAAGCGAAAACTATTGCAATGTATAATAAAATGTGATATAATATGACTAATTATAAATCTTTTTGAAACGGTAACTTGTGAAATGAAAAAAGCATATCTTGAATGTGGAATGATAATAAACACCCACGGGATCGCGGGTGCTGTCAAGCTTGAGCCTTGGTGTGACTCTCCCGAGGTTCTGGCTTCTTTGCCCTGTGTATACTTCAAAAAGGGAGAGGTATACTCGGAGGTAAAGATCTTAAAGGCTTCGGTCTTCAAGCGCTTCGTAATAGCAACCCTTGAGGGGGTCAACGATATAGATGCCGCATCGGCTCTTCGCGAAAAGGTCGTTTTTGCCGCGCGTGAGGACCTTCCTCTTGAGGAAGGGGATAATTTTATCGCCGACTTGATCGGACTTCCCGTCATCGACGCCGAAAGCGGCCGGGTGTACGGAACTCTTTCCGGAGTTATAAACAACGGTGCCACCGATATATACGAAATAGAAACACCGTCCGGTCAACGTCTTATGCCGGCGGTTGACGAGTTCGTTCGCAGCATTGATGACGAAAAGGGAATATTTATAACTCCTATCGAGGGGATGTTTGAATAATGAGATTTGATATAATGACGCTCTTTCCCGAGCTGGTTAAAACCGTTCTCGGCGAGAGCATAATAGGACGTGCGCAGGCAGCCGGCGCGATAAGCGTTAACGCTTGGAATATTCGCGACTATTCGAACAACAAGCACCGTCGGGTTGACGACACGCCGTACGGCGGAGGATTTGGTATGCTCATGGCAGCGCCCCCGATCCGCAACTGCTACGACGCGATCGTAGCCGACTCTCCCGAGTGCGAACGCCGTCACGTAATATACATGTCGCCCAAGGGTCGTGTTCTTAATCAAAAGCGCGCGACCGAGCTGTCTGCAGAATATGACCAGATTATAATACTGTGCGGTCATTACGAAGGCGTTGATTGCCGCATAATAGAGGAGATAGTTGACGAGGAGATCTCGATCGGAGATTTCGTTTTGACCGGAGGAGAGATCCCCGCCTGCATACTCGTTGACTGTGTTTCAAGGCTTTGCGAGGGTGTTCTCTCCGATCCCGAATGCTTTTCGAGAGAAAGCCTGACCGACGGTCTTCTTGAATATCCTCAATACACGCGCCCCTACGACTACCACGGTATGAAGGTTCCGGACATACTTATCTCGGGACATCATGCAAATATCGATAAGTGGAGAGCCGAGCAGGCTCTGCGCGAAACTCTTGAAAAGCGCCCCGATCTGATCGGGGGCGGGGAGGAGGAAACGTGACCGACGAATTAAAGTCTAAACGAAAGAAGGGCGCCAGCTCTGTTTTCAACGGCCTTTTAAGATTGACCGATTGGATATACAGAAAAGCTACCTGTGGCTTTATAGGACGCATCTTCTCTTCATACACCGGGATCGATCGCGCCTTTAAGCGAAGTCTTACTGTATCTGTGCTTGGAGGGTCTTCGAAATTCGCGTCAAAAATGCGGCGCTTGAAGTTTGCCGTTGCCGAACAGTTTGAAGAAAGCCGTCTGATGCACGCGTGGCGCAGGTTTATAAGCTTTTTGGAACGTTGCAAGCTTAAATTTTACGGCTCGTTCATTCTCACGTTCGGGATATACACCGGTATGGTGTTCTTCTTTAAAAAATACGTTCTGAACGACCTTAGCGCAAGCCCATCGTACGTTGCCTTTGCCATTGTTATGACATTGGCCTCGATTCCTCTGATCCTTTCAAAAAGAACCCTTTTGGGAGGAGTCGTTACCAGCAGGTTTGGACATTTTTTGGCAGTCAAGACCTTCGGAATACCGATCGAAAAGTTTGATCGTTCTGTAGCTCGTCACGGAGACAGCTATAATATTGCGATAATTCTGGGCGTTCTGGCGGGTGCCTTGACTTATTTGGTTGACCCGCTCCACATTCTCGCGGCATTTGCTGTGTTTTCCTTTATAGCTTTGGTCATCAGCTACCCCGAAATAGGAGTGCTCGCTGCCATAGCGACGCTGCCTCTTTATTCCGTCTTTGGGCACGGACTGCTGATCGCCTTGGTGTCTCTGTACTCGGTGTCGTACCTGGTAAAGCTGGTGCGCGGCAAACGGATCGTAAGCTTTGAGATATACGACCTTTTCGTCTTGCTTTTTGGCGCCGTACTTCTTTTTGGCGGACTCGTGTCAACCTCGACAAGCTCGGGAGAGTCTGCGGTTTGCTCGTTGATATTGCTCTTCGGTTGCTTTGTTGCCGGGAACCTTATGAGAACAAAGCTCTGGCAGATACGCGCTGTTTTTGCTTTCTGTTTCTCGGGATACGCCGTTTCTTTTCTGTTGATCTGGCAGTACGTTTGCGAACGTTGCGGAACGTTTTTGGGTCAAGAGCTGCCATATTTTAAGGATGGGTTAAGCTTTTTCGGAAATCGGGCACTACTGTCGATCTTCCTTTCAACAGCTCTTATAATCACCCTCTCGCTTTGCAAAAACGCCCCCAAGGGTAAAGCAAGGCGCGCGGCAAGGATGTCTGTCTTAGTTATCGCCGCCGCAACTGTGCTGACGGCTCCCGCGATCGGACTCATCTCGGTCACGGTTCCACTTTTGATATATTTTATAATCGTCTCGCGCAAAACACTTCCGTTTATAATACTGTCCGGCATAGCAATTCCGACTGCAGGGCTTTTTGCTCCCAAGGGCTTTCTGTTGCAAAAGCTTTCGGCGTTTTGGAGTACGGATCCGCTTTCTCTTCAAGGCGTCTCGAAGATACGCGACGGTAGCTACGCAGTTATAAGGGCATCGCTGTTTTCCGGTGTTGGAACGGGAGGCTTTTCGGAGGTATATCCGATGTATGCCGCGGTTGGCTTTGAAGCCGTTGCAAACAGCGGCTCAACCTGGCTCTCGATCATGACCGAGCAGGGAATAGTCGCTCTCTTGATTCTTGCCGTTATTGTGTTTTTAATAATACAAAACTGCTGCGAAGCTATGATCCGTTCGTTCAAAAATGAAGCCAAGGCGCTACCTGCAGCAGGATTTGCCTCGCTTATAGGCATACTGATACAGGCGTCGTTCGTTGACGTTTGGACCGATCCCTGTACCTTCTTCCTGTTTTGGATGATCCCCGCTATGCTTATGGCGGGCATTCGGGTTTGCCGCCGCGAGGAAGAGAAGGGACGCGACGTTTTCGTCGGAAATGAGTATTCGGCCTCGGTCGATATATGATATGGAGATTTTTATGGAAGAAAACAAAGTAAAAGCAAAAAAGTACGGCTCTGTCGGACGATTTAACGTTCTTGATTTTATCATAATCACAACCGTTGTTTTGTTGGTTGCGGTTTGCATCGTCCTCACCGTGCCGAAATTTCAGAAAATGTTTTTATCTGACGACACTGTGCAGATAACCTATACCGTCGTCTTCGAAAACGTTGACGAATCGGTATACGACCTCATAACGCTTGATCAAGCGGTTGTTGACGCCGTTAACGGCAGCTCACTCGGGATAGTAGCTCTGACGCCCGAAACGGTTTCGCATTACGAGTTTGTTCTTGATCAGAGCTCTGAGGGTGATCCCATTGCAAAAAAGGTGGCAATAGACTCGCTTGGTCAAAACGTTACGGTAACTATTCGCGCCACGGCCAGATATAACGAAGGAACGGGATACACGGTGGACGGTTGCCGTATCGCTACGGGTGCCGAAATGCATCTGAGATTTCCGAATTTCGTTGGCACAGGATACTGCAACGGTGTTTCCGTTATAGGACTTGGGGAGGAATAACGGCATGAAAAAGACAAAAGATACTGCTGTAAAAGAAAAGGTAGCTCGCAAGGCGGCGGATCATCGCTTCAACGCTATTGATTTCCTGATAATTTTGTTGATAGTTGCCTGCCTTGGCGGTCTTGTTCTACGCTTCACTGTGCTTGATGACCTTTGGACCACCCGCGACCTTGAACAATATGCGCTGACGTTTACGGCGTCTGATCTTTCGTTTGCTCAGTGTCAGGCTATTGCCGATGCGGTCAGTTCAGCGAATGCGGACGAAAGCTGGATCTATATGGACGACGGAACGACCAAGATCGGCGATCTTATCATAACGAGCAATTATATGCAAAATCGCGAGCCTGTGGTCTTCAAAAATCCTGACGGAAGCATAACGTCAGCTGTTCCCGATGAAACCATTTCGGATGAAGACGTCCGTTGGAGCGTCACCGCAACCATTCTTTGTGTTGGAAAGGTCAGTGAAGAAAACGGATTCCTGCTTAACGGCCGTCACCACATTGCGCCAAATGCAGAGATGAAGGTTCGCATAATAAATTGCGATTTTTCCATGAGGGTCATCGAGATAGATAAATACGTCGAAGCTGCAGGATAATTCGCGCTCCAAACAATAAAAAAGGGCAAATCTGTGAAAAAATGACAGTAAGTGCGCCTAAATCTGCGCAAAATTCATATAAAAAGCCAATTCTTCGCCACTTGATTTTATTTGTAATATTTGCTATACTATTTGTGATGAATTTATAGTTGCCGAGTTCCGTCAAGTTTGGAGCTCGGATATACAGTTTTGATGATTGGAGCGAAACATTATGATTTCCCGCGATGTAACCATTGTAAATAGCATGGGGCTGCACGCTCGCCCGGCAACCTTCTTCGTTCAGAACGCTCATAAGTTCAAAAGCGGAATTTGGGTTCAGAGCGGAGATCGAAAGGTCAACGCAAAGAGCCTGCTCGGAGTATTGTCTCTCGGAATTGCAAAGGGAATGACTATCACTCTTATTGCCGACGGATATGACGAGGAGGAGGCACTTGCAGACCTTGCAAAGCTGATCGACTCCGGTGTCGGTGAACAGATCTGAATAACCGAGGAGAAAAAGCCGGTGCAATTTTATTGCGTCGGCTTTTTTGTAAATAATGATGAAAGAAAACAAAACCGAACGGGCTCTGGCACTGCTTGAAAAGGCGAACGGTCTGCCGTTTTCCCCCGGCGTTTATATAATGAAGGACAGATCGGGTCGCGTTATATACGTTGGAAAATCCCGTAAGCTCAAGGCAAGAGTCTCCCAATATTTTCAGAACAGCGAAAAAAACGCAAAGACCGCGAGAATGGTCTCGCTTGTGTATGATTTCGACTATATCCTGTGTAAAACCGAGATCGAAGCGCTGTCTCTTGAGAACACTCTTATAAAGCAGTACTCTCCCAAATATAATATTAGATTGAAGGATGCAAAATCGTATCCTTATATAAAGGTGACCGCCGAGGAATATCCTCGTCTGGTCGTAACTCGAAAGAGAGATAACGACAAAGCGCTTTATTTTGGTCCGTATTCGGGCACGTCAACGGCGTATTCGGTGGTGGGAACTCTTGAAAAGACTCTTGGACTTCCAAGCTGTAAACGACGTTTTCCGCGCGACATCGGGAAAGAACGTCCCTGCATATATCTTCAAATGGGAAGATGCTGCGGGGTTTGCAACGGCGGTGTATCCAAGGAAGAATACGCCTCTTTGATACGCTCCGCCTGCGACGTTTTACGTGGCAACACCGCGGCGGCAAGACGAGCTCTTGAATCTGATATGTATGCCTTTTCGGACGCCGAGCAATATGAAGCAGCGGCGCGTTGCCGAGACACGATCAACGCCTTGGTTGCACTAAGTCAAAAGCAACACGTGGTCAGTACGCCGGGAAGCGAGTCAGACGTCTGGGGACTTTACGCCGATGACGTCTGTTCGGTCATATCTGTGCTTTACGTTCGCGACGGCGCAGTTACAGATAGAACAGAATACACCTTCGGCACCGACGAATTGGTCGATCCGTCAGATCTCGTTTCGTTTATGTGCCGAAGCTATCAAATACGCGAATACGTACCGAAGAACGTTTCGGTATCGTTTGAGTTGCCCGAGGAGGAGCTCTCGCTTCTTGAGGAATATCTCGCCAAGCAGGCAGGCAGACGTATAACGGTTCACAATCCGAAGCGTGGCGATATGCGTTCGCTCTGTGCTATTGCGGTTGAAAACGCCTCCGAGCGTGCTAAGCAGCTTCGAGAAACGGGACACAAGGACGACCGTACGCTCGTTGCGCTTGCCGAGTTTTTGGCACTTGAAACCTTACCCGAGAGAATAGAAGCATACGATATATCAAATTTTGGAAGCGAGCATTTGACGGCAGGCATGATAGTCTGCGAAAGCGGAAGGTTCAAAAAAAGCGACTATCGACTTTTCCGGATCAAAAGCGTCGAAGGAACCGATGACTACGCGTCAATGAAAGAGGTGCTGACTCGCCGTTTTGCCCATTTGGAGGACAAAGTAGGGTCGTTTTCAGAGCTTCCCGACCTCATTCTGCTGGACGGCGGACGAGGTCACGTTTCGATTGCTCGCCGACTGCTCGATGAGCTGGGCATAGACGTTCCTGTCTTCGGTATGGTCAAAGACGAGCATCACAAGACGCGCGCGCTGACCACTGACGTTGGTGAGATCAATATCGCAAAAGAACAGGCAATATTTATTCTGATATACAAGATCCAGGAAGAGGTACACCGCTTCACCGTGTCAAGCATGGAAAGCGCCAAGAGAAAGACGCTCAGGCGCTCCACGCTGGAGGACATCGAGGGTATCGGGCCCGCAAAAGCGAAAAAGCTTCTGGGCGCATTTGGAGGCAAGCGAGGAATTGCTGCGGCAAGCCTTGAAGAGCTTGAGGCGATTAGCGGCATAACCCGAAGGGACGCTCAGCGTGTATATCTTCACTTTCACGAAAAAGAGGGAACAAAGGAATGAGAATAATAACAGGAAAGGCTCGGGGAGCTAATCTTTACACTCTCGCGGGTAACACGACCCGACCGACGTCAGACCGAGTTAAGGAAGCCGTTTTTTCGATGCTCCAGTTTGAGATCGAGGGACGCTCGGTTCTTGATCTTTTCGGCGGTTCGGGACAGCTTGCGCTCGAAGCCTTGAGCCGCGGAGCTCGTGACGCCGTCATTGCCGATTCGGAAAGAGCGGCCGTCGAGATCATAAAAAAGAACGCCGAGAAAACTAAGCTTTCCGCTGATTGCACTATTATGTTATCCGATTGGAAAGAGACCCTTCGCCGCTCGTCGGGTAAGAAATTCGACATAGTATTTCTCGATCCGCCCTATAGCTCGGGGCTGATACCCGAGGTTTTGAAAAGTCTTTATCAACACCTCAAGCCTACCTCAATAGTGGTATGTGAGTCGGATCAGGATATTTCCGACCGAATTGATTGCCGCTATGAAATAAAGAAGACTGTAAAATACGGAGTGGCACACGTTATGCTGCTCAATATAAAGGAGACAGAAGAATGAGAGTATGTATCGTTCCCGGAAGCTTTGACCCCTTTACAATGGGGCACTTTGATCTTGTTGCCCGCGCATCAAAGCTTTTTGACAAGGTCTACGTAGCCATAATGACAAATTCCGAAAAGAAGGGATACTTTGATTTTCGTCAGCGAAAGCTGATCGCAGAGGAAACGTGTAAGGATCTGCCAAACGTCTCGGTCATAACGGCTGACGGCATGCTCTCGGACCTTTGCTCGGCGCTCGGAGTTTGCGCGATCGTCAAAGGTGTTCGTAACGTCACAGACTTCGACTACGAAACCACTCTTGCCTCGGTCAACCGTCACCTTGCTCCCGACGTTGAAACGGTATTTATCCCGACGAATCCCAAGTATTCTCACGTCTGCTCCTCGTTCGTGCGCGAGATGCTGAAATACGATCAGCCGCTTTTGGGGATTCTCCATATCGACGCTATCAAGCTTATAAAGGTCGATTTCAAGAAAGAAAAGCAGGATTAACGCTCGTCTTTCATGACTTCGTATAGCTTTGCGAGCGCTCCTTTTTCGATGCGGCTGACGTACGAGCGAGATATGCCGAGCTTTACCGCAACCTCTCGCTGAGGAAGTGCTTTTCTTCCAAAAAGTCCGTAGCGATGCTCGAGTATGGTTCGTTCACGCTCGGTCAAAAGTGTTTTGACCAGATGCAGTGCCCGACCGGACAGCATTGCTCGGTCAAGCTCCTCGTCTGTATTGTCTTCAGAGCTTATAACGTCTATGTAGGTCAACGGATTCCCGTCGCGGTCGACGTCGATCGTCTCGTTTATGGAGACCTCGTTTGAAAGCTTCTTTTGCGAGCGGAAATACATCAGTATCTCATTCGCTATCCTCACATAACGGCTCGCGGGTATCGTTCTTGTTGCCATTATTTGAGATTGAGAGAGCAGGAAATTTATATTCGTCATCATTGTGGAAAAGATAGAGGTGCGCATTTTCTCCGTCCCAAACGATTTTGCGGACGAATGCTTTGATAGTAGCACGTTTTTGCTCAACGGTGTAACTGTCAACGCTCTCACACAAGCTTGAAAGCATTTGACAGGTGTTCTCAAATTGTATATCGGTAAGATCGTGCTGTTGGATCACCGTCTCAAGCTCGTACAGGCGTTTTCTCAACACTTCGCCTCTTTCATGCAATTCATTGATTTGTTCAATAATGTATTTTTCGGCATTAGTGCCTTCCGATTTTCCAAGAGAAAAAACGAGGGATTTAATGTCTTTTTTGTTATTTTCAATTTGCGCCTGATGTTTAGCAAGTTCCGCCTCGTATTCCTCTTGATTTCCTCGGATACGTTTTTTTGATTGGGCTATCTGTTTTGCCATATTCGAACTCTGTTTGTCTAAGTCTTTGATGCTTTGAATAACCTTTGCGTCCAGCATATTACCATTTGCATTTTTCATATCGCACACGTGGCTTTTGCTTCTTTCCTTAGTCGCACAAAGATAAGTATAAATGGGTTCACCGGTTGCGGTTTTTCTGTCGGAGAGCTTAGGTCTCATATAATTACCACATTTTCCACAGTAGAGAATTCCCGGCAAGAGAGCTTCGTTGCTTCTCGGTCTACGGTAGCTTTTCGATTTGTTAAGTCCAAGCATCCTTTGTACCTGAACCCAAGAAGCACCCGGTATAACACCGATATGTTTACCGACAGAAACGATCCATTCATTCATAGGCTTCTGTTGATTCGCCTTCCCGGGGCGTTGAAGGGTGCGGTTATAAGCCATAATTCCGTGTTTGCCGTGAAAAGTTTCTTTTTCCGAAAAAAGATCAACGCCATTTTCAATTAAATAGTTGTAAGAATCTTCATCAGCTATCATATACACGGGATTTGTCAGTATTGCTCTTATTGCAAAACGAGTGAACGATTTACCGCGTTTTGTTTTATAGTGTCCGTTCCTGAGAAACTCGTCTGTCTTTGTGAGTGAGCCTGTTTCTATAAACTTATCAAAAATCAGTTTTACTAAATTAATCTCATCGGCAACAATTTTCAATTTATAAGCCTTGTGGATTTTTCCGTCAACTGTAACGGTTGATATGCTTTCAGATTCATATCCGGTAGGGGTATTACCGCCAAGCCATCGCCCGGTCTTTGAGAGTTCGTGCATATTGTCTCTGATACGTTCGGCGATAGTTTCACGCTCCAGCTGTGAAAACACAGATGATATATACATCATAGCGCGTCCCATCGGCGAGGAAGTATCGAACTGCTCGCGGATGGAGATGAAGTCAATATGACGATTCCCAAGATCTTCAATGAGCTTGGCAAAGTCGCCGATGTTACGGCTGATACGGTCAAGACGGTAGACTACGATGGCGGCAATTGGGATTTTTTTCGAATCACTCATCATTTTTTTGAATTTTGGCCGTTCAAGAGTGCCGCCTGAGAAGCCTTCATCTTCATATACAAGTGCCGCATCAGCCTCCTTTTGACTGTAATGTGTGGCGATATATTGACGGCACATTTCGATCTGGTTTTCAATACTTTCTCCCTTACCCGTGAACTTCGATTTTCTCGAATATATCACAAATTGCCTTGTTATATTAGTTTTTATATCAAACACCTCACTTCGTGTTATATATGCAACACTAGTATAAAATACAGTCCAACCTATTAAAAAATAACGAGTATTTTCAACAAACTTAAAATAAGCCTTGTGAAAAACTTAGAGAAAGCAAACGATGCATCACCTTGGTAAATACGCGATAAAAACATTTTTCATTGTAACATTGTGCCGCCGCCATATCTGCGACCGTGACGTTCTTGAGGTTCTTTCTGACGTATTTTTTCGATTCTCTTATCAATTGCGCCATTTTGCCCATAGCAATTAGTTCGGTGGAATCGGGAGTTTTTTGTTATTATGGCATTTTTTATTGACAACCATAGCACAGTATTGTATAATTAGTGTAATATCATTACACGTAGGATTATTGTTTATTTAAATATTTAAATAAAATATTGTTGGAGGTTCATAATGAATGCTGTTAAAGTTGATTTTTCAAATAGCGTTGGCGCGATAAAGCCGATGAATGCCGTAAATAACGGTCCAAAGCACAAGGCAGTAAAAACCAGAGGAAATTTTGAAGAATACAAGGCAGCAAGATTTCCATACGCGAGAACTCACGACTCGGCTGAATGCTTAGCGCACGGTGCGCCGAACATCGTGGATATATGGAGAGTTTTTCCTGATTTTGATGCAGATCCTACTTTGCCCGAGTCCTATGATTTCTTTTTGACCGATAGATATTTGCAGACTATAATTGATGCAGGTACAAAGGTGTTTTACAGACTTGGTCAGACCATTGAGCACGCTGCTAAGAAATATTATATCCACCCGCCGAAGGATTACAAAAAGTGGGCGGTTATTTGCGAGCACGTTATTCGTCATTATACCGAGGGCTGGGCTGATGGATTTTACCACGATATAGAGTACTGGGAAATATGGAACGAGCCCGATCTTCAGCAGGATAACAATTCGCCTACTTGGAGTGGTACGAAAGAACAGTTCTTCGACTTTTACGAGGTTGCCGCAAAGCACCTCAAGGAAAAATTTCCCCACCTTAAGATTGGCGGTCCCGCCGCCGTTGGTACAAGAGCTTATATGGTGGAATTTGTAAACGAGATGAAAAAGAGAAATGTTCATCTTGATTTTTTCTCGTGGCATGAGTATAACTGCAAGGTCGAGAATCTTTTGGATCGCGTTGCATTTGTTAGAAATATGCTTGATGAAGCGGGATACGAAAAGACCGAAAGCATACTAAACGAATGGGCATACATAAAGGGATGGGACAAGAGCTTTGTCTATAGCCTTGAAAATATTGCCGGAATAAAGGGAGCATCTTACGTTGCCGGCGTAATGGCAGGCTGTCAGTACGCACCTCTTGATATGCTCATGTATTACGATTTGAATCCCGGCGCTCTGTTCAACGGTGTGTTTGATAATCTTTCTCAGAGAAAGCTTAAAACCTATGACTCCCTTTATTGGTTTGCAAATCTTGCTGATCTCGGTACTGCTGTAGAGGTCAGCACCTGTGAGGACATACACTGTGTAGCGGCTACCGACGGTAAGCGTCACGGCATGCTGTTGACTCACTACAACAACGAGGATACGACAGAACCGAAAAAGATAGAGCTTTCTTGGAATGGAATGCAGGGCAAATATAAGGTGACCGTATACAGAACGGATGCCGATAACAGCGCAGAGCCTATCACCGAAATGATATTGGATGGAGCAGAGTCGCTTGTATGGTACGGAACACTTAAGGTTTTCGACGTTTGCTACGTTGATATAGCGCCCGTAGAATGATTTCTATCTATCGAGACAATAAGGTTGGATAAGAAGAAATAGAGCTACAATAAATGCCAAACTGCAAAAAGAAATTTTCACAAAAAATCTTCATTGATACTAATGGTTCAGGCAGCGCTTGCCCCTTAACAGGTAAAAAGGCATATATTAATAAATGGTATTATAGTGTCGTGAACACTGATCACGATATAATATTAACATAAGGATAAACTATTATAAAAGGAGTTACTGTGTCATGTTAAAATTATTCAAGCAAACAATTCTGTACTTGTTGGTAATGGTTATCATACTGGGATGTGTTTCGTGCAACAAAACAGACAATACTAATGATAATGTAAATACCGATAGCACTACCGAAGTCGAAGCAGAAAATACAACTACCGATAGCACTACCGAAGGCGAAGCAGAAAATACAACTACCGATAGCACTACCGAAGAAATTATTACAAGAGTCGATAAAATCGACATTAAGCTTGACGGTAACTATGCAAATATCAGAGTTAATTATAATATCAATTCTTCTCTGCTGGATGAGGTGAAGAGCTTTGCAAGTAGCTATGCGGAAATCGTCGATGCCCAGTCGCTCGCTCCGAAAAAGGGTGGCTCATACGATGCCGATATGGCAGAAATACTTGTGGGAAACGTGGGATTTCCTGAGAGTGATGAGGTTTATAAGACACTTAAGTATAACGAAGTAAAGGTACGCGTTGTCGGTAATAAACTTGTTGTTGCGGGCTGCGATCCCAAGACGATGGCCAATGCCTTTACGAAAATCTTGAAAATACTTGAGGAAAAGCAAGATCCCAATGGAAATATTTGTTTGGATGGGGATTTTGTAATAGATATGACTTTTGGAGCTCCGCTTTCCGTGCTTCCGGTGCTCAAAGGACTTTATCCAACAACGTATGTTGATACGGGTGATGACTGTCACATGCTTAATTTTGGACGTGTAGAAAAGGATGTGTTTGCCGCTTATTGCAATAATATAGCTGCTGAGGGCTTTACGCTTTATGCCGAAAAAGACATTGAAGGCAATATCTATAAAACATACACAAATGATAAATACGTTGTTACGGCTATTTATACTCCCCGCAACGGATTTGCAAAGGTGCTTTCACAGCCGCTCAACGCGACCGCTCTTCCCACGAAGGAAGAGGATAATAAATATACCCCCGTTGCTAATTGCGACACGACCATAACACAGGTTGGATTACTCAATGACAATCTCGCCAGAACGTATAACGGAATGTGTTATATAATAAGACTTGCTGACGGAAGCTTTATTCTCGTTGACGGAGGCTTTTCGTTAGAGGGGTATGAAGACCGCATCTACAATATTTTGAAGAAGCAGGCGCCAAATCCCAATGAAATCGTGATAGCCGCATGGATTATCACTCACGCGCATGATGACCACGTTAATGTTTTTGAGAGCTTCTTTGAATCCTACGCCGACAAATTAACGGTCGAGAGATTTATATGCAACTTGCCGTCTTCCGATCAGCTTGTTAATAATTGGGCGAACGAAAAGCAAGGGAATATCCGTTATACGGAAAATTTCAGGAACTTTTTAAACACTTCTGTTGCAAACGTTCCAAAAATTAAGGCTCATCCCGGACAGGAATTCTATATACGAAATGCAAAGATAAATATACTGTTTACGCTTGATGTGTATGATAAGACATTAGATGATTACAATAACTGTAGCGTGGTGTTTAAGTTTGAAGCTGAGGGTAAGTCGATGTTCTTCCTTGGAGATCACGATGATGGTGGAGCTTTACTCTCGAAAACGTATGGAAAAAGCACGCTGAAGAGTGACATCGTACAGGTAGCTCACCACGGTTTGCCTGAAAACAGTAGTAATGCTATTTGCAGAGTAATAGATCCTGATTATGCATTCTGGCCTGCCGGAGCTAGGGTTGTTAAGGGAAATGTAGATCTTTTCGCTGTTCAAGCAAACAAATATATAGTTGCTCTGGGTGAAGATAAGATATTTTTGGCAGAGGACAACGTATACGTGTTTACTCTTAAGGATTGTTCATGTAAAAAATACGAAACCGTAGCGGAGTATCTTAATAACTAACAAATAGCTGTTCTTATGTGAGGTTTACCGTTTTGGATAAATCACAGAAAGACGAAACGCTCGTGTTGAATCAGTAAGTAAAAGTATACACTCGAGGATACCGATAAATAAGTGCTCAATTCATAGCACCTATTTATCGGTGTCTTAATTTTGTAAAAATTTTAATATTTATTTAACCGAGGTACATATATTTGAATGTACACAGAAAAAAAGGGGGAGTAACTATTAAGATTATTGTATATTATCCGGAAACACAGGAAAAGCAGACAATGTTTGACGAGTGTATGGCAAAATTTCACGCCGAATATGTTGCACAATACATTGAGAAGCTGAATTGCTCCCTGAATCAAAAGCTGGAGCTAATTGATGCGGTTGCTCAAACAATTCTTAAAGACGCTGAAAAAAATGCTTGAAGTGAAAATCGAGGCAGTTTATTTTGCTGCCTCGATTTTTAAATTTGAGGTCTAGTAATTGTATGAATTGTTTCAAATTTGGTTTGTTTTTAACAATTGAGGTGAATACCGATTATTTGTGTCATACGCTTCCAAAAAGTCCGTTATGTTAGTATAGCATTTTGAATACATTTTGAGGCGTACGTTGCAAAACGCACGCCGTTTTTGCAGTTGAAGGAGTCAACCGCCTTGACGAGTCCGATCGAACCGATGGAAATCAAATCTTCTTGGTTTTTTCCTGTGGAATAATACTTACGAACAATATGCGACACCAAGCGCAGATTATGAAGTATCAGTTCCTGTCGCGCAGTCTCGCTGCCCGCTTTCATCTCGGCAAAGCACTGCATCTCTCGCTCATGCGAAAGTGGAGCGGGAAAGTTTTGCGGCGTTCCAATGCCGAGAATAAGGTGCGCTAATTCCGAAAAAAGGCTGAAAATATAGGATATCATATTATCCTCCCCCGTTTTTTTATTCATATATATGAGGGAGTGGGCTCGGACTATTCTGTCTTTCTTTTGATATGAGCAAGGGCATCTGCCAGTCCGTCGATGTCCTGCTCATTGTTATAAAGGCCAAAGCTGACACGAACGGCACCACCGGGAGGAGTTTTCAGGGTCTTGTGACCGAGCGCCGAGCAGTGGTATCCTCCTCGTACACATACTCCAGCCCGACCAAGCTCTGATGCAACGCGGTCTGAGGGCAGTCGGTTAAAATTAAAAAGCAACACCGCGCCGGCGCAGTCTGGCTCGTAGACCTCAACTCCTCCAAGTCGCATCAATGCCTCGTAGCATATCTGCCACAGCGCAAGCTCGTGCTTGTGTATCCGTTCAACACCCGTGCTTGCCACCTCACGAACTCCTTGGAGCAGCCCTACGATCGATGGCGTTGGAAGAGTTCCGGTCTCGTATCTTTCGGGAGACAGCTCCGGCATATCAGCCTCAAGTGAGTTGATTCCGTTGCCACCTTCGGTAAGCGTCGATAAAGATATTTCTTCGCCAAGGCAAAGCGCTCCGCAGCCCTGTATTCCGCAAAGGCCCTTATGACCCGGCAAGCAGAGAGCGTCTATTTTCATATCTTTCATATTTATCGGAAGATGCCCTGCAGACTGCGCCGCGTCAAGCGCAAAAACAACGCCTCTATTACGGCAAAGCTCGCCAAGCTCGGCTATTGGAAGGATCGCTGAGCTGACGTTTGGCGTGTGAGTGCAAATAACGAGCTTGGTATTACGCCGTATAAGCCTTTTCACGTTATCAACTATTCGCTCCTCCGGGTGCGTCGGAAATATATCGAAGTGAACTCCGTTTTCCTTTGCCATACGGTATATCGGGCGAAATACCGAGTTGTGCTCCATGTCCGAAATGATAACGTGATCTCCTCGGTGCAAAAGCCCTTTTATAACGAGATTTATCGAGTGCGTTGCATTCTCGGTAAAAACAACCCTCTCCGGACTTCCCAAGAAAAAGAAATCAGACAGTGCTTCACGGCACTCATATATCTTTTCAGCAGACGCAAGCGCCAGCTCGTGTGAGCCCCGTCCGGGATTACCGCAATAATTCTTGATGCAGTTATTAACCTCACTGACTACCGATTCGGGCTTTGGAAAGCCGGTGGCGGCGTTGTCAAGATATATCACAGTAGCTCACCGCCTCCGGAGACATACTGTTTAACATTTACTCCGCCCGATCTCAATGCACGCTTCACAGAGTCGGTCTCACTGCAGGAGAAGCTGACTCCGTATCCGCATCCGTGCTTTGTTTTTGACGAATCAAGCTTAACTATATCTGAATTGAGCCCCGCCGCTGAAAGAACTCGCTGTGCCTTCATAGCGTAGGTCAGCGAGGGCAGGGCGGCGGTGCAGTATATTTCGTTTGTCATAGTATAATTTCCTTTCGTTTATTCACTGTCATTATATGTCGAAGAAGCGCAAAATGACAAACGAAAAAGCGAAGCAAAGAAGCGCGCGAACAAAAATGATCGTATAAAATTTCTTGTACGATACCTCTGCGGGACATACCGACATTATTTGAAAATGCACCCCAACGCCCGACCAGCCAAGCACTAACGCGCAAAGTGAAAAGGCATACGGATGACCTGATGCGGCATAGCAGCCGCCCGAAAACTCAAGTGCACCCTTTAGCAATATCGACACCGTTTCAGGCAAGGAAAGAGCCGTTTCCAATGCTTTTGAAAGGGTTGAAAAGAAAGCGGTATAGGCGCATACGCTGAGCAGAGCCGTTGCCGACGAGCTTACTGCATCAACCGTGACCTCGGACAGCCTTTTACGAGAGGGCGTAAGGCGTAGAGCAGGAGGGGAATCATTGGTTTTTCGCAAAGAGGACCTGCAAACGACAAGTCCTATGGCAAGTGACACTCCCAGAAGCAAGAAATATAAAGCGAGACCTTTTCTCTGATCGCCAAGCATATTCACTCCAACAGCGTTTATAACAAAGGCGGGGCTCGGCAGGCTTACTACTCCGATCAAGAGTTCAAGCTCGTCGAGCGAAAGCTCACCGGATCGGTACAACCTCTCGCAAACCACGGCACCGATCGGAAAGCCGCAAAGCGCCCCGAGAAATATGGGAGTCGCCGCGGATCCGGAAAGTCCAAACACCCTTTGGGTAAGACGCCCGAAAAGGCGGGCAAAAAGCTCCCCGCCTCCACACTCTACGAGCAGTCTTGATAGGACCATAAAAGGGAAGATGGACGGCACAACGCTTTTCAAGCAAAGCTCAAGCGCCGATAAGACGGCGCTCGCCGTTTGCTTTGATAAAAAAAAGAACACCGCCATTACAGAACAAAGCAGCAGCGGAAGCAGGTGCCGCGTTCCCGAGAAGCGTCGCTTTTTCGCCAACTCACGATTGACTTGTGTCATGTCCGTCACCTCCTTTTCATAAATATATTAAGGCATCGCCCTAATTATTTTTGTTTGGAGAATCAATGATGAAAGCGAAGAAAAGATTTATACTGCCAAAGGGCGGAACAGACCTCGATCTCGGAGCTGATTTCTATATTGAAATGCGAGGTAAAAAAAGTCTTGCCGTTTATTCCTGCCGAGGCATCGCGGAATATTCACCGCAGCGGATAGTCCTTCGACTTTTTTCATCAAAGCTTTGTATAACGGGAAGTGATCTGCTTTGCGACAGTTATACCAACGGAGCAGTTTTAGTCAGTGGCGCGGTTGCTTCTATGGCGTTTACCGAGGAGGAATAATATGAAACTGTATTATAGACTTTTCGGATATTGCACAGTCTCGGCACATCTATCGTGCGCCGCAGATCTTCTCAACGTTTGTATGCAATATCGCTACGCATATCGCGATATGAAAACGGACGGCGAACACGTCAGCTTGGTCTGCACTCTTCACACGGCAAGTCGCATAAAATTCAGAGCCGAGGCACTTGGAATCAAGATTGAGCTTTCAAAGCCGAGAGGGCTTCCGTCCTTCGTCTGGCAATACCGTAAGCGAGCGGGTCTTTGGATAGGTCTTGCGGCGGCAGTCGCTATGGTTTGGCTGTCGGGGCGTTTTGTTTGGGATATACGTGTCACCGGAAACGAATCGCTGACACCTCGTGAGATAGAAGAGGTTCTTGCCTCCTGCGGCTTTTCAAGAGGAAGCGCTATTGCCGGTTTCAACGCTGATCTGACCGAGGCGCGAGCCCAGCTCGCCTGCGACAAGCTGGCTTGGATATCGGTCAACGTCAAAGGCACGGTTGCCTACGTTGAGGTTCGGGAAAAGCTACCGATAGACGAAACGCCTAAGCCAACGTCGCCGGCAAACGTCGTTGCAGCGCAAAGCGGAAAGGTTCTTGAGGTCATCGCTTATAACGGTTTTGCCATGGTAAAAGCAGGCGACGAGGTCAAATCGGGCGATCTCTTGATCAGCGGAGTTTACGGTGAACACACCCCCGGGCTTCGAGTTACAAGAGCCTCGGGATACGTAAAAGCAAGGACTGTTCGCAGCTTTTTGGTTGAAATTCCTTATGAACACACAGAAAAAGTCTATACCGGAAACAAAAATGAAGAAAAACACCTTAATTTTTTTCAAAAATCACTAAAAGTTTTCGTAAACAGTGGAAATTTGGGGGCAACTTGTGATAAAATATATAGGGAAGAGGAGTTCTCCTTTTTCGGAGCTCGGTTGCCCTTCTCGATAACGACGATAACCGAGCTTGAATACCAAGAGGTATCGGCAAGATATACCGAGCAGCAGGCCTCCGCTTTGGCAGAGGAACGACTGTCGGTCTTGCTCTCAACAGAGCTTGAGGGGGCAGAGATACTTTCAAAAAACGTGATCGGTCTTGCCGGGAAGGATTCCTATGTTTTATCGTGCGAGATCATTTGCGTTGAGGATATTTCATTGATTCAAGAATTTGAAGTACAGTTAACAGATTGACGTGAGGGAAAATGGTAGAGAAAACTTTAAAGACCGAGACCGCAGAGGAAACGGCAAAGCTTTTCGGGAGCTTCGATTTTAATGCAAGAATGATAGAAAAGGCATGGGGGGTCAGCGTTAAGAACCGTTCCGATGGAGAAGCTGACGGCATAACCGTAAGCGGTAATGATCCCCAGTCGGTTGAGCGCGCCCATAAGGCTCTCGAATGCCTTCAGCAGCTTGCACTCTATAGCGAGGAGATCCAGGAGCAGACTCTGCGCTACGTTATAGACATGGTTACCGACGGTCGCGAAGCCGAGCTTCTTAACATATCTGACGACTGCATCTGTATAACGACCAAGGGACGTCCCATCAAAGCAAGAACGGTGGGTCAGAAATACTACGTTGATGCGATCCGCAAAAACACTATAATCTTCGGCATAGGTCCTGCCGGAACCGGAAAGACCTATCTTGCCGTTGCTATGGCGGTCAAGGCTCTTCGCGACAAGCAGGTCAGCCGAATCATTCTCACAAGACCCGCAATCGAAGCCGGCGAAAAGCTTGGTTTTCTTCCCGGCGACCTTCAAAGCAAGATAGACCCCTATCTCCGTCCGCTTTACGACGCGCTTTTTGAGCTTATGGGGGCTGAAACATATCAGAAATATATGGAAAAGCAGATCATCGAGATAGCCCCTCTCGCCTATATGAGAGGCCGAACGCTTGACGACTCCTTTATAATTTTTGACGAGGCTCAAAACGCAACTCCCGAGCAGATGAAGATGTTTTTGACCCGTCTTGGAAACAACTCCAAGGCAATCATAACCGGAGACCTGACCCAGACGGACCTTCCGTCCGGTCAAAAGAGCGGTCTTTCGGCGGCGGTGCGTATCATCAGCGGGATCGAGGGAATAACCGTTCATTATTTTACCGATAAGGACGTTGTTCGCCATCATCTCGTTCAAAAGATAATTCTGGCATACGATAAATATGAAAAAGAAACCCGCGCCCGCGCCGAGAAGGAGCGAGCTGAATCGCAGAAAAAATTCAAGTATCAAAAGAACGGAGAGCGTAAATGAAGCTGATGATATATTTTTCGAACGAGCAGTCTTCGTTCAAGCTTACAAACCGCTTTTTGTTGCTTCTCCGTCACGCTATTGAAAAGACTTTGCTTCATGAAAAGGTCAGGGGACAGTGTGAGATCTCATTAACCTTTACCGATAATCAAGGCATACACGAGCTGAACCGTCGTTTTCGTAACATCGATCGGCCAACAGACGTGCTGTCTTTTCCCCAGCTCGATGAAGTTAACTTTGCCGATAGCTCCTTTAAGATGCTGGGAGACATAGTTATCTCGTTGGAGCGCGCCGCCGAGCAGGCAAAGGAGATCGGTCACAGCACCGAGCACGAGGCAGCATTTCTCTGCGTTCATTCAACGCTTCATCTTTTGGGTTACGACCACGAAACGGGCGAGGAGGACGAGGAAGATATGTTTTCACGTCAGCGCGCAATAATTGATTCTATGTTGGACGAGCTTTCAAAATTTGATAACGAATAAGAGGTTACATAAATGAAAAAAACAGGATTTATAGCGATAGTCGGACGCCCTAACGTCGGCAAATCGACTCTTCTTAACACAATACTCGGCGAAAAGGTAGCAATAGTTTCCGCAAAGCCGCAAACTACCAGAAACAGAATAACAGGAATACACACCGAGGGCGAAAGCCAGTTCGTATTCCTTGACACACCCGGAATCTTCAAGCCGCGAAACAAGCTCGGCGACTATATGGTCAGCAGTGCCGAGGACACTATGAAGGACGCCGATGCCGTTATTCTCGTCGTTGAGGCGGGACGCGAGGTCGGTTCGGTCGAAAAGGACGTTATCGAGTATCTTAAGAAAAGCGGCGTTCCCTCGGTCATAGCAATAAACAAGACCGATCTGTGCGATGCTGAAAAGATCGGGCAGACCATAACCGAGTACTCGGCTCTTCACAGCTTCAACGCCTTCGTGCCGATCTGCGCCAAGAACGGAAAGATGGTTTCCGCACTGCTTTCGGAGTGCGAAAAGTTTCTTGAGGAGTCTGAGTGGTTCTTCCCGGACGATATGATAACCGATCAGCCCGAGCGTCAGATCGCCGCCGAGATCATTCGTGAGAAGCTGCTCCGTGCGCTTGACAAGGAGGTTCCTCACGGTATTGCCGTTGTAATTGAAGAATTCCGCGATGAGAACTCTATGCTCTCCATCCGCGCCGAGATCTTTTGTGAGAAAAATTCGCACAAGGGCATCATAGTCGGCAAAAAGGGAGAAACTCTCAAGCGAGTTGGAAGCTATGCCCGCCAGGACCTCGAAAAAATGTTTGGCATCAAAGTGTACCTCAACCTTTGGGTAAAGGTCAAGGAAAACTGGCGCGACTCTGCTAATCTCGTTGGTAACTTCGGTTACCGCAACGAAGAATAATGTCTTACACAACAGACGGCCTTGTTCTGCGGGTGCACGGCATCGGCGAGAACGACAAGCTTCTCATTCTGCTGACACCGCTTCAAGGACGAATAACCGTGGCAGTGAAGGGCGGCAGGTCGCTCAAATGCGGCAGCTTGCCGGCAACACAGCTCTTTGCTTACGGAAACTACGAGATCAACTACCGCGCGGGATACAAATGGCTTCGTGGCGCGCACGCCGAGCGCCAATTTCCCAGTCTCTGCTCCACACTTGATAACATCTCTTTGGCGTCGTATTTTGCAGAGGTTGCCGAAAATCTGTCCGACGAAAACGAGCCTGCCGAGGATATACTGCGCCTGACTTTGAATTCGTTTTACGCGCTTGAGCAGCAAAAGAAGCCGCCAAAGCAGATAAAGGCAGCCTTTGAGCTTCGTGCAGCGGCGATCTCGGGATTTATGCCCGATCTTGACGCCTGCCGAGGCTGCCACAAGACAGACGCCGAGGTTATGTACCTCGACGTAATGAACGGTCGTTTGCTTTGCGCCGATTGTATGCACAAGGCGGCACTTGCCACGAGGCGAGACCAGGCAAGAAGCGAGGATATACGCGAGGCGCAGATACAGTTGCCGGTAACACCCTCTGTTCTCCACGCCGTTCGCTACGTGCTTCACTCCGAGCCGTCGCGCTTTCTTGCTTTTTCTTTAACCGAGGACGAGCTTGACGGCTTTGCCAAGGTTGCCGAGACCTATCTTCTCAGCCATCTCGGGCATGGATTCGATACACTTGAATTTTACAAAATGCTACCGTCGTGAGATCGTCTCACGACCCGAAAGGTATTATGGAAATATCCGAAAAAACATTACAAACACTTGAATTTGATAAAATACGCGACATGCTTGCCGACTCGGCGCTGACTGCGGGTGCGCGAGATCTTGCTCTCCGCTTGACTCCCACAGACCGGGAAGAGGAGATAATTCGCCGCCTTCGCCGTACGACCGATGCCAAGCGTCTGATGCATATAAAGGGTGCGCCGTCGTTTGGCGACGTTCGCGACGTTTCCGACGCTTGCGAGCGAGCTGTTAAGGGAGCAGTGCTCACGCCTCGTGAGCTGCTGGACGTAGCCGATCTTTTAATGGTCTCTCGTCGGCTGCTTGAATATATTCGCATGAATCGCCTTTTTGAGACTGTTCTCGACGAGGTTTTTGAGCGTTTGACCACCAACCGATCTCTTGAAGAGAAGATCACGCGCGCCATCATATCGGAGGATATGATCTCGGATGACGCCTCGCCGGAGCTTGGTGACATTCGACGTAAAATGCGAGTTATAAACAACCGTATTCGCGAAATGCTTCAGCACTACACGCAGAGCAACGACTATTCCAAATATCTTCAGGATAACATCGTTACTATGCGAAACGGCAGATTCGTCATTCCCGTACGCGTTGAATGCCGCAACGAAATAAAGGGTCTGGTGCATGACACCTCGGCATCGGGTGCAACGCTCTTTATAGAGCCCCTTGCTGTAGTTGAGGCTAATAACGACCTGCGCGAGCTCACCGCAAAGGAATCACGCGAGATCGAGCGTATACTTGCCGAGATGTCGGACGACGTTGCCGCCCTCTCGTCTGCAATCATATATAATTACAGAAACATAACCGAGCTTGCCTTCGTTTTTGCCTGCGCCGAGCTTTCGTTCAGAATGAACGCAAACCCGCCGAAGATAAACGAAGAAAGACTCGTCTGTCTCGGTCACGCCCGACATCCGCTTATAGACCGTGACAAGGTCGTTCCGATAAACGCCGTTATAGGTGACGGATATGACACTCTGATAATAACCGGTCCGAACACGGGCGGTAAGACCGTCACGCTCAAGACCTTCGGTCTCCTATCTCTTATGGCGCAAGCCGGTCTCCACATCCCGACCGACGAAAACTCGTCGATCTGTGTTTTCGACCGCGTTTTGGCTGACATCGGAGATGAGCAGAGCATTGAGCAATCACTTTCGACCTTCAGTTCACACATGGTCAACATCGTTTCGATGATTGATAAGATAAGCGATCGATCGCTGGTTCTGTTTGACGAGCTTGGTGTTGGAACCGACCCGATCGAGGGCGCGGCTCTTGCCGTATCGATCATTGAGCACGTTCGCAAAAAGGGGGTTATTTGCGCGGCAACGACTCACTATGCCGAGCTCAAGGTTTACGCGCTTAACACGTCTGGTGTTTGCAACGCGTCGTGCGAATTTGACGTTGAAACGCTAAAGCCTACCTACAAGCTTATTATCGGAACGCCCGGAAAGTCAAACGCCTTTGCAATATCCGAAAAGCTTGGCATTCCCGAGGAGATCATCGCGCGAGCCAAGAGCGCCGTCAGCAGTGACGACCGCCGCTTTGAGGACGTTATTGAGAAGCTTGAGCGCACTCGCCTTGAAATGGAGGTACGCCGAGCCGAAGCAACTGAGCTTAGAAACGAATACGAGCGTTTTAAGAACGAAGCAGAGAAGCGCTATCGTGAGAAGATCGCGCAGGCTGATGCCGAGCTTGAATCGGCGAAGAAAAAAGCAACCGAGCTGCTCAACAGTGCAAGAGCCTCCAGCGAGTATATCTTCGATCAGCTTGAGCGAGCAAAGAAAGCAAAGGATAGCGAACGCTTCGGCGAGGAGCTTGAAGCCCGCCGCCGCAACGTACGTCAGCATCTGAAGGACAACAGCGACCGTATAGATCCCGTTGAAAAGCAGAGCAACGAAAATTACGTTCTTCCGCGCCCGCTTCGCAAGGGAGATAACGTTCTCATTATCAATATAAACAAACGAGCGGTCGTTACCTCGTTGCCCGATAAGCGAAACAACGTCGGTGTTCGCGCGGGTCTTATAGATACGCGAACGAGCCTCAAAAATCTTCGTTTGCTTGAAGACGACGAGATAACAATAACCGACAAAGACAAAAAGAAGGTCAGCCAGTCGACCTATCATGCCAGTAAGATACGCGATTTCTCTCCCGAAATAGATCTGCGAGGAAAGAACGGAGACGAGGCGTGGTTCCTGGTCGATAAGTATTTTGACGACGCGCAGGTCTCGGGTATCAGCACCGTACGTCTTATCCACGGAAAGGGGACCGGAGCGTTGAAAGCGGCACTTTGGCGTTTTCTAAAAACGGATGGTCGCGTTGCTTCCTTCCGCATAGGTCAATTCGGAGAGGGAGACGGCGGAGTTACCGTTGTCGAGCTGAAGTAAAGAAGCAAGTATCATTTACGAAAGAGGATCGAGCATTATGTGGCAAAAAAATCTGATTGACAGCGTTAATATAGTACTACCTATATTCCTTTTGGTAATACTCGGATATGTTCTCAAGCGCTTGAAATTCGCGTCGGACAAGTTCTACGAGGACGCCGAAAAATTCGTTTTCAAGATCGCTTTGCCGTGCCAGCTCTTTTTGAGCGTTGCTTTTTCTTCGGTAGACGTTAGCGAGGTCGACTACGTCCGACTGATCGTTTTCTGTGTAATATCAGTATCTGTTGCTTTTCTGCTGGGAGTGCTTATCGTACCCTTTATAGTCAAAGACAATGCAGTACGCGGTGCGATAATACAGAATACCTTCAGGTCAAATTTTGCCGTTCTCGGGATCCCGTTGGCGTATAATATCGCAGGAGACGCCGGAAAGGTCACGATCTCAATTCTGATGCCTTTCGTTATCATTATGTTCAACGCGTATTCGGTAATAGAGCTTAACGTGTTTGCACCTCGCGAGTCAAAGAAATCTTTTGGTCAGTTGGCACTTTCAACCCTGAAATCGGTGGTTACCAATCCTCTTATAATTTCGGTCGTTGCAGGATTGCCATTCCTCTTGACCGGTTGGAGACCGCCGAGCGAGCTTGGCTTTATTGAAAGCACCGTCAATTATCTTTCGGATACGACTCAAGCTCTGGTCCTCGTGGCACTTGGCGCAGGATTTTCATTCGTATCTCTTCGAGGAAAGCTGAAATATTCTTTGCCTACGGCGATATACAAAACGGTCATTCTGCCAATTATTGCAGTGCTCGTTGCACATCTCGGTTTTGGCTTTAGAGGAACCGAGCTGGCTGTCATTTTTATACTGTTTGGCGCGCCGTCCGCCGTTAGCAGTTACATAATGGCAAAGACGTTAAAAAGCGATGCAGAGGTGGCAAGCCAGACGCTTTTGCTTTCAACGCTACTCTGCACAGCGACTCTTTTCGTCGCAATTTTGGTGTTAAAAACGCTATCTTGGATATAAAAATGTAAAAAATTCGTATATTATGTAGATGTTTTATAAAAAATGTCGAAATTGCAGAAAATCTCTTTTCAAATAGCAAAAACTGTGCTATAATATACGGGTCATCAATATAAATAAAAATCCGGAGGAATTTATGAAGGAATCACTTTTCGGCGAACTCAGTGTTATCGGCATGAGGGGCTGCGAGCAGTTTGTATCTCAGGTGGATTACTATCTCAAGGAATGGCGTCGTCACGGCGGTGACGATTCGTTTATCGTCCCTGTTGAATGCCCGCGTTTTGGAACCGGAGAGGCCAAAGGACTTCTTCACGAATCTATGAGAGGTCACGATGTTTATATCATTTGTGACACCTTTAACTACGGCGTTACTTATAAAATGTACGGTCAGACCGTTCCTATGAGTCCTGACGATCACTACGCCGATCTCAAGCGTATTCTTGGCGCTATCGGCGGCAAGGCAAGAAGAATCTCGGTAATTATGCCTATGCTTTACGAGGGCCGTCAGCACAAGAGATCCGCGCGTGAGTCGCTCGACTGCGCTCTCATGCTCCAGGAGCTTGAAAGTATGGGCGTTGAGAACATCATAACCTTTGATGCTCACGACCCCAGAGTCCAGAACGCTATCCCGCTTTGCGGATTCGACAGTGTTCGCCCCACCTACCAGATGCTCAAGGCACTGGTTCGTAACGTTCCCGATATCGTTCTCGACAAGGACGATCTCATATTTATCTCGCCAGATGAAGGCGCTATGGACAGATGTATGTATTATTCTTCGGTTCTCGGCGTTGATATCGGTATGTTCTACAAGAGACGCGACTATTCGAGAATCGTTAACGGACGTAACCCCATTACCGCCCACGAATACCTCGGTCCCGATCTTTCCGGCAAGGACGTTATCATCGTTGACGATATGATCTCGTCGGGAGACTCGCTGCTTGACGTTGCATACCAGCTCAAGGAGAAGGGCGTTAAGCGCATCTTCGCTTTCACGACCTTTGGTCTCTTCACCGATGGTCCCGATAAGTTCACCAAGGCCTATGAGGATCATATCATTGATAAGGTCTTCGCAACCAACCTGACCTACCGCAATCCTGAGGTCACCAACTGCGATTGGTTCGTTGACGTTAACATGTGCAAGTACGTTTCGTACATAATCGACACTCTTAACCACGACGAGACAATTTCGGATCTTCTCAACCCTGTTAAGCGTATTGACGCTCTGGTTGAAAAGCACAAGGCGGACGCATCCTCTCAGATAAAGATGCATTTCGACAACTAAGGTTGCTCGTCCTGAAAATCTGAAACAAGCCTGAATATAATAAACCCTCCCGGCATATATTTTAGTAAAAATACCGGGAGGGTTATTTTATGAGCGAAAATTCTATCTACCGCGATATCGCCGAGCGTACGGGAGGAGACATATATATAGGTGTCGTCGGTCCGGTCCGCACCGGAAAATCTACGTTTATCAAGCGTTTTATGGAGTCGTTGGTTCTTCCTAATATTGAAGACGGCTACGAACGCGACCGCGCACGCGACGAAATGCCGCAGTCTGCCGCAGGCAAAACGGTTATGACCACCGAGCCGAAGTTTATCCCGGACGAAGGCGTTAATATCAAGCTTTCCGACAACGCAGCATCTCTTCGTGTCAAGATGATAGACTGCGTTGGTTACATAGTCCCCGAAGCGCTCGGAACTGTTGAAAACGGCGAGCCTCGAATGGTTCGAACCCCTTGGCGCGACGAGCCGATGCCCTTCGTTGAGGCAGCTGAGATAGGAACACAGAAGGTCATTAACGATCATTCAACGATCGGTATGCTCATCACCACCGACGGAAGCATAGGTGAGATCAGCCGCGCAGCTTACGTTGAAGCAGAGGAGCGAGTCGTTAATGAGCTGAAGGCGATAGGGAAACCCTTTTCTATAATATTAAACTCCAAAAATCCCGCCGCAGACAGCGCGATCTCTTTGGCATACGAGCTTGAGGCTAAATATGAGGTTCCGGTTGCTCTCGTGAGCTGTCTTGACCTTGATGCCGAGGATATAAGACATATTCTTGAGCTTGTGTTGAACGAGTTTCCGGTCAGCGAGATCTCGGTTGAATGTCCGGAGTGGATGCGCGCACTTGACCGACGTCACCCCGTGAGCGTGTCGGTGTTCGAGGACGTGAAGAGCTGCGCATCTGAAGTCAGCAAAATGGGAAATATTCGCGAAGCGTTTGCCCCTCTTGCAGATAACGAGTTTATAAAGTTCTCGAACATAGATAGCATAGATCTCGGCAGCGGCAGAGCAACGGTAAGCGTCGTACCCGCTGACGGTCTTTACTACAAGGTCATCAGCGAGCTGACAGGATTCGATATTCCCGGAGAACGCGAGCTCATAGAACTGCTCAAGTCACTTTCCGATCAAAAATCAAAGTTCGAAAAGGTTGCCGAAGCGCTTGACACCGTTCAGGAAAAGGGATACGGAATCATAATGCCCGACATCTCTGCGCTAAAGCTGGAAGAACCCGATATAATCAAGCAAGCGGGTGGATACGGAGTTCGTCTGCGTGCCGCTGCCGAGTCTATCCATCTTATCCGAGCAAACATCGAAACCGAGATAAATCCCATCGTTGGAACCGAGCAGCAGTCCGAGGAGCTCGTTAAATATCTGCTTCACGAGTTCGAAGAGGATCCGCAAAGGATCTGGGAATCTAACCTTTTCGGGAAGTCGCTTTATGAGCTGACCAACGAAGGGCTTCACGCCAAGCTTGAAAATATGCCCGACGAGGTAAGATCGAAGATCGCGTCAACTCTTGAGCGCATTGTCAACGAGGGAAGCAGCGGGCTCATCTGTATACTGCTGTAAAAGTCTCAAAAAAAATCATTGTAGGTCTTTCTTACGATGATTTTTTTGCTTTTTATTGTATTTTTATTATAATAGACTATTGAAAAAAATACATTTAGGTGATATAATGATAGTGCTAAAAATATTTTTTTAGATAGGAGATCAACAATGAAGGTTCTTGTAACCGGCGGCGCCGGCTATATCGGAAGTACTATATGCTCCGCGCTCGAAGATCGCGGTCATACTCCCGTAATTCTCGATTCTTTAATTACCGGACGAATCGAGTTTACCAAAAATCGTATTTTTTATAAAGGTGATATTGCAGACCTTGCACTGGTCGACAAAATATTCGAAGAGCATCCGGACATCTGCAGCACGGTTCACTGTGCCGCTTTGACTGTCGTTCCGGAATCGGTCGCAGACCCCTATAACTATTATAACGAGAATGTTGCCAAGACGAACATTCTTCTCAAGAAGCTCTGCGAGCTGGGTTGCAAGGATTTCCTTTTCAGCTCGTCGGCATCGATATATGGAGATACCAAGAAGCAGGAGGTTACCGAAAGCGATCCTCTTAACCCCCAGAGCCCTTATGCCGCAACTAAGTATATGTGCGAGCTGATCATGCGCGATTTCAGCGTAGCTTACGGCGCACGTGCTATCGTTTTTAGATATTTCAACGTTGTTGGCGCAGATCCGTCTATGCGCACCGGTCCTTATAAGGACGCCCCCACGCTTCTGTTGCCTCGCCTTATCCTTCACGATAAGGGACTTGGTCAATTCAAGCTCACCGGAGTCAACTGGCCCACCCGCGACGGCACGGGCGTTCGTGACTACGTTCACGTTTGGGATATTGCTATGGCTCACGCTCTTGCCGTTGAGAGATTCGACACGGTATGCGCCGACGCTCCTTTCCAGGCGATCAACCTCGGAAGCGGAAGCGGTGTTACCGTTCGCGAGTTCATTCGTGACTTTGAAGCAGTCGTCGGACATAAGCTTGACATCGAAGAGACCGATCCCCGTCCCGGTGACGTTGCCGGCGCTTTCACTAAGATCGATAAGGCTCAGAATTTGCTCGGCTGGAGCCCCACGCTTTCTATTCAGTCTGCGATTGCCGACAACCTTAAATGGTACGACATCTACAATTCAAACAAATAACCAAATAAAAAACACCGCTGACTCGCGTCAGCGGTGTTTTTTATTTCTTACTGAACCTTAAATCTCATGATCTTCTTGGCGGTGTTGCGCTCGAAGGGTTCTTTGCGCAACTCAACGCGAAGCATCTTCTTGTAGGTCGGAAGAGTATTGTTTATCTTCTCGATCTCGGCTTTCATAATATTGTACAGCTCTTCGTCGCTCTTGCCCTCGAGCATCTCCATATTAGGAACGCAGATAGCCGTCAGAACTGGGTTGCCGTCAGTCTCGCGGACGGTAACGACAGACTCAAGAATGGTCTGTACGGGTGCTATATGCTCCTCAAGCTCCTCGGGGAAGACGTTCTTTCCGTTCGAAAGAATTATAACGTTCTTTTTACGTCCGGTAATGAAGATATAGCCCTCATCGTCCATATATCCGATGTCTCCGGTGCGGAACCAGCCGTCGTCGGTAAACGCCTCGCGGGTCGCCTCGGGGTCTTTGTAATAGCCCATCATAACGTTATCACCGGACACGCATATCTCCCCGGTCTCGTCGCTCGGATCCTGCTTGTCAATACGAACCTTACATCCCTTTACCGGCTGACCAACCGAGTGGAACTTGACCTTTCCGGGCGAGTTGACCGCAACGAGCGGCGCACACTCGGTAATTCCGTAGCCCTCAAGAACGGTTATTCCGAAAGCGTAAAAGTCCTTAATTATCTGAGGAGACATGGGTGCGCCTCCGCAAACGATGCTCTTAAGATTTCCTCCAAAAGCTCCGGTGACACGACCGAACAGCTTGCTGCGAATATCTATTCCGAGTGCAAGACACGCGTTGCTGAGTCCCATAGCGAGCTTGAGCTTCTTGGTCATCTTCTGCTTTTTGACCTCGTCCCAGATACGCTTATGCATCGTCTCAACTATCATAGGGACAAGCATCAAAGCGTTGGGGCGATACTCGGCGAAGTTACGAAGGATATGCTTGAGTGAGTCGTTGATCAGTATCTCAGCTCCAAGCATCTGGATAGCCATCTGTCCGCAGGTGATCTCGTAAGAGTGATGCGGGGGGAGGATCGAAACGAAGGTGTTATTACGGTCGTAGGACATCGACAGAACCGATGCATTGGCAGCTGCGGTCAGATTCTTGTGAGACAGCATAACGCCCTTTGCCGTTCCGGTCGTTCCGGAGGTGAAGAGGAGGGCAGACATCTTGCTCATATCGATCTCGTGATCGATAAATTTGCGCTCACCCTTTTCAAGAGCTTCTTTACCCAAAGCAATAAGCTCGTCGATGGTCATAACCTTGTCGGAGAACTTGTAGTTCTCGTCGGGCTGGATAGCAACGAAAAGCTTTACGTCGGGTAGCTCTGCGGCGATCTGAGCGATCTTCTTGTTCTGCGCACGAGTGTATACGACAGCCTTGACCTCACCGCGAATAAGGAAGTTGACGGTCTGCTCGGGAGATATGTCTCGGTCTATCGGAACGGCGTATCCGCCACCCGAAACGGCAGCAAAATACGATGCGAAAAATCTGGGATGAACGTCACCCGTAATGGCAACGCCGCAACCCATAAGTCCAAGAGCTGCAAACGCACTTCCGATCGCGTCTACCTCCTCGCGCATACGGTGATACGAATAGGTATGGTACGGCTCTTTGTCTTCTTTGTACCAATAAAGGGTCTTTTCGCCGTAGTCCTCGTCGTTACGGTAAACGAGATGGCGAAGGTTTTCAACAGGCTTTGTCGGTATAGCGCCTTTAAGATTGTTTATCATCTTCATAGGTCGTTTTCCTTTCGTTTTCAAATGTAATCACTGATAACATATAACCTCATATATTATAATACATTTATTGACATTTATCAAGGCAATGATGCGGCTAAGGTGTGAATATATCATTAACGAAGCTCTTTTTTAGCAGTATTTATAAAATTCCTTGACAATGTTCGATTCTTATATTATAATAATATATTATATATTATTGATCCGAAAGGGACACACCAATGGCTGATAAGAAAAACGACAAAAAAATGGTTGAGCAGATCACCTCTATGGAGGTCGATTTTGCTCAGTGGTATACCGACATTGTTAAGAAAGCCGAGCTTGCAGATTATTCCAGTGTCAAGGGCTGTATGATCATTCGTCCGTATGGCTACGGCATCTGGGAAAACATCCAGCATGATCTTGACGCGAGGTTCAAGAGACTTGGTCACGAAAACGTATATATGCCTATGTTCATTCCCGAAAGCCTGCTCCAGCGCGAGAAGGATCACGTTGAAGGCTTTGCTCCCGAATGCGCTTGGGTCACCTTTGGAGGTGAGAACAGACTCACCGAGCGCCTTGCCGTTCGTCCGACCTCCGAAACTCTTTTCTGCGAGCACTATAAAAAGATAATACAGTCCTACCGTGATCTGCCCAAGCTCTATAACCAGTGGTGCAACGTCGTGCGTTGGGAAAAGACTACTAGACCCTTTTTGAGAACTGCGGAGTTCCTCTGGCAGGAGGGACACACTATGCACGAGACCGAGGAGGAAGCGCGCGAGGAGACCCTTAAGATGCTCAAGTGTTACGAGGATTTCTACCGTGACACTCTTGCTATTCCTGCCGTCGTTGGTCGCAAGACCGAAAAGGAGAAGTTCGCCGGTGCTATCGAGACCTACACTATCGAGCCTATGATGCACAACGGCGTTGCTCTCCAGGGCGGAACCTCGCACTACTTCGGTGACGGCTTCACCAAAGCGTTTGACATAACCTTTACCGACCGTGAAAATAAGATCCGCTATCCGCATCAGACCTCGTGGGGCGTTTCGACCCGTATGATCGGCGCGATAATTATGACTCACGGAGACGACAACGGTCTGATCCTTCCGCCTGCAATCGCTCCCATTCAGGTTGCCTTGATCCCGATTGCTCAGCATAAGGAGGGCGTGCTTGAGGCCGCCGGCGCATTGAGAGACAAGCTTGCCGAGAAGTTCAGAGTTAAGCTTGATGACAGCGATTATTCTACCGGTTGGAAGTTCTCACAGTACGAGATGAAGGGCGTTCCGGTACGCCTTGAGTTTGGTCCGCGCGATATCGAAAACAACTGCTGCGTACTGGTCAGCCGCGTCACTCGTGAGAAGACGGTCGTGTCTCTTGACAACATCGTTGACGAGGTCGAGGCAGCTTTGAAGCGCGTTCACGACGAGCTTTACCAGCGTGCCCTTGATAACCTCAAGAATCGTACTCACAACGCTCTCAATTATCAGGAGTTCCTTGACATTGCTGAAAAGCAGTCCGGATTTATCCGTGCTATGTGGTGCGGAGACACCGAATGCGAAGAGAAGCTCAAGGACGTCACCGGTGGAGTTAAGTCTCGCTGCATTCCTTTCGAGGAAGAGCAGCTCAGCGATACCTGCGTTTGCTGCGGAAAGCCCGCCAAGCATATGGTAGTCTGGGGAAGACAGTACTAATACCAAATCAATAAAATCACTAAAACGGGGGAATATGCCATGATAACCTTTATCAGAGATAAATTGCGGCATATGGACCCCGTTTTGTTTGGTTGCTCCTCGGCACTCAGCGTAATGAGTCTACTTGTTCTTTTTGGAGCTCGAAACAGCGAATACGGCAGTATGAGAACCCTTGTTATGCAGTTTGCCATGACGGTCGCGGGCGTTATCTTTATGATAATACTTTCAAACGTCGACTTTTCAGAGCTTCATCCTTTGTTTTACGTGGCTATAGTTATTCTGTCTGTCGGTCTTATCGCGCTGCTTTGGACACCGCTAGGGGAGAACGCGGGAACTAATCAAAACTGGATCAAGATACCGGGTATAGGTATCAGTATACAGCCCTCCGAGTTCGTTCGTGCCAGCTTTATCTTGACCATGGCAAAGCACCTTTCGGTCGTTAAGAACGAGATAAACAAACCGCTGAACGTTTTGGGGCTCGCGCTTCATTCCGGACTTATCGTAGGTCTCGTCCTGCTTTCGGGAGACCTTGGCATGGCGTTGGTTTACATGGGAATACTTGCCGTTATGTTGTACTGTGCGGGGCTTTCGCTATGGTACTTTTTGGCGGCAATAGTTTCGATCGTGGCGGCGTTCCCATTTTTATGGGAGCATCTTGCAACATACCAAAAGGAACGCATACTCATCGGCTTCAACCCCGACGTTGATCCGCTGGACAAGGGGCTGCAACAGATCCAGAGCCGTTCTGCTATCGCCGGAGGGGGATTCTTCGGACGAGGTATTGACGGGGCGGGGAGCTACAAAAATCTATACGGTTGCCTGACCGACTTTTTCTTTTCAAGCTATGCCGAGATGTTTGGGTTTATAGGTTGTCTTTTGTTGCTTGGTCTTATGGTGGCAACAGTCGTACGACTGATCATTCTTGCAAAGAGGTCTCAACATTCCTACGGCGCTTTGATCTGCGCAGGAGTTGCCGGTATGATCGTGGTTCAAACGATCGAAAACGTTGGAATGTGCCTTTGCTTACTTCCCGTAGTTGGCATTACGTTACCGTTCTTGAGCGCCGGAGGTTCATCCGTCCTTTCGATATATTTGCTTTTCGGATTGGTTCACGGAACTGTTTGCAGAAAGCAAAAATAGCTGTCATAAACTGCCTTTTGAAATAATATAATTTGAGTGAAACGGATTATATTGTTTGGGAGGCAGTTTTATGTTTGTATGTTCACTTCGAGCAAGCACGCTCAAATTTTTCGGTATTATCTGCGTTGCTATGGTGGCTCTTATCACGCTGATAGTTTTCGTTCCAAGCTTTGATGCTGACGCCGCGCCCGTTTCGGGAGAGATCAACTATTCGAAGATCAAGACCGAAGAGGATCGCATCGAGTTTTTAAAGCAATTTGGTTGGGAGGTCAAGCCAACTGCCGTTGAGCAAAAGGACGTCAAGGTTCCCAAAGAGTTTGACAACATCTTCAACACCTATAACGAGCTTCAAAAGCGCCAAGGGCTTGATCTTTCGAAGTACAAGGGTAAGAACGTTACGCGATATACTTACGAGGTTACTAATTATCCCGGCTACGAGGGGACGGTCTATGCCAACCTGATTATCTATAAAAATCGCGTTATCGGTGGGGATATTTGCACCGCCGACGTCGAAGGCTTCATTCAGGGCTTTGAAATGAGCAAATAAACCCGTGCAGAGAACGAATTTTTCGTTCTCTGCCGCTTTTTTACCCCACAACTGTTGCTTTTTTTTATCTTATATTGTATAATTAATAATGTATATGTGCAATAACTTGTTGTGGGGTATGAAATGTTTGAAGGCTTGAAAAGAATGTTCAGCAGCGATATAGGCATCGACCTCGGAACGGCAACCGTTCTTGTTTACGTAAAGGGCAAGGGTATCGTTCTGAACGAGCCGTCGGTGGTTGCAATTGACAAATCAACCGACAGAATACTCAAGGTCGGCAAAGAGGCCCAGCAAATGATCGGACGAACCCCCGGAAATATAACTGCTATACGTCCGATGCGAAACGGCGTTATAAGTCAGTACGACGTGACCCTTAAAATGCTGCAATATTTTATACGGCGAGCCTGCGGAAATATGTTCTTCAAGCCGCGAGTTATGATCTGCGTTCCAACGGGTATCACAGAGGTTGAGGAAAGGGCGGTCGTTGATGCCGCAAACCAAGCCGGTGCCGGTCAAACCTATCTTATAGAGGAACCGCTTGCCGCAGCAATAGGTGCAGGACTTGATATCTCCGGACCCACGGGTCGAATGGTTATCGACATTGGAGGCGGAACGACCGACGTCGCTGTTATCTCGCTTGGATCTATCGTTGTTTCGGAGTCGATAAAGGTCGCGGGCGACGATATGGATGAAGCAATAGTGCGCTACGTTCGCAGACGATACAATATGCTGATCGGTGATCGTACGGCTGAGCAGATCAAGATAAACGTTGGCGCTGTCTACAGTCATAAGGTTCCAAAAACCATGAGAGTCAAGGGACGCGACCTATATACCGGTCTGCCTCAAGATATCGTAATCAGCTCGACTGAAATGCTTGAGGCGTTGGTTGAGCCTATAACTGCAATACTTGATTCGGTTTGCTCTGTTATTGAAAGAACGCCACCCGAGCTTGTCGGAGATATTCTGCGCTACGGTATAACTATGACCGGTGGCGGATGTCAGCTATACGGATTTGACAAGCTGATCTCCGAGGTCACGAAGATAAAGACTACGGTTGCAAAGCACCCAATGTCATGCGTTGCTATCGGCACGGGCGAGTCGCTCGAGCAGCTTAGGAACATATCCGAAGGAACTGTAAACTTCTCAAAATTCAGATAAGGAATAATGCATCATGATGGAATATATAATAAAGAATCGCAAGCCGGAGGCAATTTTCAGATCGTTTGAAGACATTTGTGCAATCCCTCACGGCTCCGGAAACGAAAAGGAAATTGCCGACTATATAGAAAACTTTGCCAAGGAACGAGGTCTTGAGTGTTACAGAGATACGCTCCACAACGTTTTCGTCAAAAAGCCTGCAACCGTGGGACGCGAAAACGACCCCTCGATTCTTCTTCAGGCGCACACCGATATGGTTTGCGAGCAGAACGAAGGAACGAATCACGACTTTTTGATGGATCCGCTTGATCTTTATATCGACGGCAAATATCTTCGCGCTCGCGGAACCACCCTCGGTGCTGACGACGGAATCGGCGTTGCTATTATGCTTGCCGCGCTTGACGGAGCCTTTGAGTCGCATCCTGCCCTCGAATGCCTTTTCACCGTTTCAGAAGAAACAGGTATGGATGGAGTTAATGAGTTTGATTTTTCGCTCGTCAAGGCAAAAAGACTAATAAATCTCGATTCCGCAGAACTTGAAACGGTTGTTGCCGGCTGTGCCGGAGGCGTTCGCTGCAACCTTGATTTCAAGGGAACAAGATCGGTCTCTGATAAAAAAGCAATTAAGATCATTCTCGGCGGTCTTGCCGGGGGGCATTCGGGCGAGAACATCAACGACGGTCGTGCTAATGCTAACAAGCTTATGGGGCGCGTTCTACTTGCTCTTAAAGAATACGGGTACGAGCTTTCATCGCTCAACGGCGGTGGAAAGTCAAACGCTATTCCTCGCGAATGCCGCGCCGTTATTGCAACCGATGACGTCAACGGAGTTCTTTCCTGCCTGAGCAAAATGGCAGACGAATTCAAGATAGAGCTTTCACCTTTAGATCAGGGCTTTTTCCTAAAGTCAGAGCTTCTTGACGAAAAGGTCTCGGTGTTTGACAAAAATGCGGGAGATTCGATCGTCGCTCTACTTGGCATTGCTCCTAACGGTGTTTTTGAGATGAACAAGTATATAAAGGGATTCGTTGAGTTTTCAAGAAATCTCGGCGTTATCGTAACCAAAGAAGATAATGTGAGCTTTACCTTCTTTGCACGCTCTGCCGTTGATGCACAGCTTGAGGCATCTAACCGTGAGCTTGAGGCGCTTGCTCAGCTCGTTGGCGCCACAGTAATATACTCTGAGGCGTATCACGGCTGGAATTACGAGCCGGTATCTCCGCTTCGTGATAAATACCTTAGCGCGTGCCGCGAGCTTGGATATGCATATCCTACCGTTCAGTCGCTTCACGCAGGTCTTGAGTGCGGTATCATAAAATCTCAGATCCCCGATATAGATATTATCTCGGTCGGTCCGAATGTGTTTGATCTTCACTCGCCCGACGAATCGCTTGATCTTGACAGCGTTGAACAGTTTGCAAAGATCCTTGAGAAAACACTTTCCAAATAATAAAAACGGTGTCCGTGAGATACTCACGGACACCGTTTTTATTATTCAAACATTTCGGTTGTAAGGTAACGGTCCCCAATGTCGGGGAGGAGAACTACTATTCGCTTGCCGGCATTTTCCGCATGTCTTGCAAGTTCTGCGGCGGCAACCAATGCAGCTCCCGAAGAAATACCAACCAGAAGTCCCTCAGTCCTTCCCAGCTCGCGACCTGCCGCCAATGCATCGCTGTCGGAAACGGCTATTATTTCGTCTACAACGCCAAGATCAAGAACTTCGGGTACAAACCCCGCACCAATACCTTGAAGCTTGTGCGCCCCTGCTACCTTGCCCGAAAGCACGGCAGAGCTTGCAGGCTCAACGCCAACGACTTTTATGCGTGGGTCCTTCTCCTTGAGATAGCGTCCCGTTCCGCTTATAGTTCCGCCCGTTCCGATTCCCGCAACGAAAATATCAACATCCCCGTCGGTATCCTCCCAAATCTCGGGTCCTGTGGTAAGATAGTGTGCCTCAGGGTTTGCGGGGTTAACGAACTGACCCGGAATATAGCTGTTTGGTATCTCGTGCGAAAGCTCTTCTGCCTTTTGTATAGCTCCGGACATACCGAGCGCGCCGTCGGTCAAAACCAGCTCTGCGCCATATGCTCTCATTATACGGCGTCTTTCCTCCGACATTGTATCGGGCATAACTATGATCGCACGATAGCCGCGCGCCGCCGCAATCGAGCAAAGACCAATTCCGGTGTTTCCCGACGTGGGCTCGATGATAGTTGAGCCTTCTTTTATAGCTCCGTCCCTCTCGGCGCAGTTGAGCATATGCAGAGCGACGCGATCCTTAACGCTTCCCGCGGGATTGAAACCCTCAAGCTTTGCAACGATAGACGCCACCGCTCCGTGATTCTTTTCGTAATTTTTAAGCTCCACAAGGGGAGTTTTCCCTATAAGACGGTCCACAGACCTTGCTATATTGGACACGATGTTTACCTCAAAATTCGTTTGATTATTAATATACCTGGTCGTATATTGCGGCCCCGTATTCCGAAATCGTTGCACCGACAGCAAAATAAAACACTGTGTTCAGCCTTTGCATAGCATCCCGTTGAGCCTGGTCAACATCCGAAATATCGGAAACTGTATATTCGTTTGTTACGGCTATAACCGCATGCACAAGCATCTCTCGGCGGCTCATAAAGCGCGAGAAGTTTGCATTTTTCTTGAAATATTCGAAAGTCTCTATAATATCAGTTGCGAGCGTTTCCTCCGGAACGTCGATCATCGCAAGAATCGCCAAAAGATTTTGCTCGAAGCGCTTTCCGTATTTATATTTCTGATCGGCAAGCAGAGCAGAAAGGGAAACAACACGCCTTCCAATATGTTCAAAGTCTTTATCACATACTGCTATGTTATGCAACAATCTTCGTTTCCGGGCTTTTGGCAACACACCGTCAAGCTGTAAAGCTGCATTAGTAACGGCTTTTGCTATATCTGCACTGTATCTTCCGTCAAGCGCCCACATCGCCGCCCATATAATATCTCTTGAATCGGTATCTCGCGGAACGGCCGAACGCATTAGCTTATATATCGCATTTGTTCTTGACGAAAGCTCGGAAACAGGTCTGCTTGAAAATTTTGCAAGATAATACGCCGCAAACGAAAGCTGATATGACCTCGGGAAATATCGACGCAAGGCTCGATATGCCTCAAGAGTTCGTTGCATCATCTCTTGAGGATCAATTTCAAAAGAGAGCAGGACTGTAAAGAAATGACTGCAGAACGATCTGTAAACAGAAAACACGTTGGTGTTCTGTTTTACGATGCGTCGGCAGAGATTTATTTTTTTGTCATCAACAACAAGATTATCGGCGGCACACAGGTCTGCTCCGAGCGTCAGTGCAAACAGATCAAGTTGTTTGAATTCTCGGCGCAAAGCAGCCTTATTGGCAATCGCAAGGTCACAGCGACGTCGCAACGAATCAGTCATTTTGTCTTCCTCTCATAAGCCTCGTTTTCAGCGAAAAACAAACCAAATTATCATCAAATGTATCGGATAGAAAAGATAGAACGAATACTTAACTGCCGCTCGCGCTATACGGTTTTGGGGCTGTTTTCCTGCTTTTCCGTTATAAAAAACCAACAGAAGAGCAGATGCTGCCGCTAAAAGCTGCATAAAATCCCAGTCTTTAAGAGGCGCAACAGTTATTGCCGGTGTAAGCAACGAAAGCGCGCTTTTCAAAACAAATTCGAGGATCAAACGTGATCCAAACAGCAGGGAAACGGCACAAATATAGCTTGTTGCGTGCTTCGATTCCGGATCTATAAGATAGAAAAGCAATATCATAATGACACTGTAAAATCCGTAATCACTTCCGATAAGCTCGGCAAAAAGAGCCATGAGCAGGGAAGGAATAACAGCAGGCATCAGTAGTCCTGTGCGACTTTTGATCCACTCAAGCATAATAAGTCCCGCAAGCCCTAAAAACAGAGTTACCATAACGTTAAGCGAGCCGTGCTTTATAATACTTGATCCCGATGAAAAGCAAAGATTGAACGGGATTTCGGAAAGCAGTGCGGCAACGGCTAAACGGGCGGCATATCGCATAGGATTTGAGGTCTTGCGAAAGCCTTGAGCGATAAAAAAGCAGAATATCGGCATAGCGATGCGTCCGACAAGCCGTAACGCTATATATGCCTCGTAGCTTTGTGAATACAGATTCCAACCGATGTGGTCAAGAGCCATTGCAACAATGGCAATGATTTTCAGTACAAGAGCTGACATCAGTCGTTAAGAAAGACCATATTGCCGTCAGCATCCATATCTATAATAGCAAGCGAGTGGAGGTCAACACCTTTATCACGTATAATCTTTCCACCCGGTTGAAACGCCTTTTCAACGCAAATTCCCGCGCCGCAAAGAGTTGCGCCCGCCTGATCAACTATATCCATAAGTCCTAAAAGAGCCTCTCCGTTTGCCAAAAAATCGTCTATCAGAAGAACTCTGTCGTCAGGAGTTATGTAACGTCGGTCAACGCGAATTATATTGTCGACACCCTTTGTGAAGGAATGTACTTTCGCGGTGAGAAGACCGTTTGTATCTATGTTCTTGGATTGCATCTTCTTAGCAAAAACAACGGGAACCTTGAAATAGGTGGCAGCAAGGCAGGCTATACCGATTCCGGACGCCTCGACAGTCAATATCTTTGTTATATTTTTGCCTGAGAAGACCGAATAGAACTCCTCTCCCATCTTAGAAATAAGATCAACGTCCATACAATGGTTGAGAAAGCTATCGACCTTAACTATTCCGCCCGGTCTGAATTCTCCGTCCTTTTTTATGCGATCGCACAACATTTTCACGGTAAAGCGTCCACCTTTCAAGAGTAAATATAATATATATAATTATACAATATACCGCGCATTTTGTAAATAGTTGTTACAAAAAATATTGTAAATCATATTTACATTTTTCTGCTTTTATGTTACAATATAAAAAATATATACTTAATGATAACGAAACGGAGATATGATGAGGATCGGAGAAAAAATCAAAAAGCTTCGAACGGAAAAGTCGATGACTCAAAGCGAGCTTGCCGGCGGCTTTATAACGCGAAATATGCTGAGCCTGATCGAGTCGGGATCGGCACAGCCATCGCTCACAACTATTGAATATATCGCCAAGCGACTGAACGTTCCTACCGGTATTCTCGTTTCGGATGATGACGACGAATATTTTTACCGTCGAACAGCTCTCGTGCAAAACATTCGCCGAGCATACGCCGCAGGCGATCACCGTATCTGCCTTGATCTTTGCGACAAGCTTTCCGATGACGTAGATGACGATGAGCTCTTGTTGATAAGATCAGAGTGTTATCTCGGAGTTGCAAAAGAGGAATTTCTAAAAGGACAACTCAAATCGGCGGTATCAACCTTTGATAAATCCTGCGAGACTGCGTCAAAAACAGTCTATAACACCTCGCATATAGAATCGGAGGCAAAGGTTTATTGCCTTTATATGAGGTCTCTTTCACCGTTATTGTATGCAGATTGTGTTGACAGTCAAATACACCTTGGCTTGTCTGAAAGCGATCCGTTTTGTCGGTATGCCAGAGCCGCTATGTCTATAGACGAGCAGGGAAGCAGCAACGCTATCGCCGATGATTATTTGTCTCTAAAGGTCGATAACGATGTGTATACAGACCATATTCGAGCACTGTATTGTATGATCAACAACGATCACCAAAAAGCGCTCAACATTATTTCAGAGCTTATAAATGGAAAGAGAACCGTTCCGTCTCCACTTATGTATACACTGTTTAAGGACCTTGAGATCTGTTGCCGCGAAACCGGAGACTTCAAAGGAGCTTATGAGTATGCCGGCGCCAAGGTCGTAACGCTTGAGCGTCTTTTGCTCGAAAATTGATATTGATTATGGACCGGTTGTTTTTTAAATCTTTATTAGTTGCGCTCATTTTGATCACAACGCTTTTTTCGTTCATTGGTTGCTCTGAGTACGTTACGTGTAACGGCGAAAACGGCTTTTCAGCCGGGTATTCGCCAAGTAAAGACATACTTGATTCGTTGAGCGCGCAAATATTCACGTCTACCGAAGCCCCCTCAACCAGCACTCCAATAACCGAAGATCAGCTCTTTTACTGGACCTCGGGAGGGACAAAATTTCATATTTTCAGCGACTGTCAGCACATCGAAAAATCAAGTGAAATATCTTCGGGAAGCCTTTCGGAAGCAAGAAACGCAAAAAGCGGGGGCGTTTGCTCCACCTGCTTGAAGAAGTCGGGTATTAATCCCGAATTTTTCTCATAAAATATGAACAACACACGGCGATTGCTGTGTGTTGTTCATATTTTGGTAATATTTATCTGAATAATTACGCAAGGGAAGCAACGACTTTTTCAGTCCATGCCTTAATTTTTGCCGATTCGTCATCGGTAAGGTTCTTGCCGGCGAAAAGACCGATATTCATATACAGGACCTCATCAATAACGTTTGCGCCACCGGTGGCAAGACACGAACGAACCTTCTCAACACCGGCTTCTTTACCGTCTGCAATAATAGCAACGTTCTGAGCGCGAGCCTTGGTCAGCTCGTTCAGGAAGCGACGGAGAGTGTCGTCAACGTCATTCTTAACAGAAAGAGCAAGAATAACGATACGCTCGTTGTTGCAGGGGTAAGCGGGCGGAATATCATCAACCGCATTGACAGAAAGCTCATAATCAGCCTTGATCATCTGAGCAGCCGCCTTAAGCTTGGCTTTGCCGGTGTAGCAAAGAACACGCATTTTTATTGCCATAATAAAAATCCTCCAAAAATATATTATAGTATAATTATATCAGATTTTGAAAATTTATCAAGAGCTTTGCAAAAAGAAAAAAATGATTTTTGCAACTCCAACGTAAAAAGAACGATAAAATTTAGATAATTGAAGCTTTACTTAAGGCTGTATCAGCGTTTTCCATTCCCTAAACTATACAAAATTTGCATTTTGTATAGTTTTTCTCGAGTAGCGCTTGGCTCGCCTTTGATTATTCCCCCGGTTAAAAAGTGTTAAAAATCCTCGTCAACAACAATGCATCTATCCTTTTTCGGCTATATATACAGACACGAAAAAAAGCTTGATGCCATCGTTTATAATTTTTCGTAGGCGTTTCCGTCGGCGTTCGGTTACAAGAATCTAATCAAATAATCTTATATGATATGTTGGTAAATCGTTTTATTGTTTTTGTCTTTGATTTGCTCTTAATTACGCGACCTTACTTCCCTGCCAACAAACATAGCGGTAGCTGTTGAAAACAGCTACCGCTATGTTTGATTTATCAGTTAAAATCAGATGGTTTTCTTGGCTACGACCGTGACTGCGAGTCCGAGGATCGCTACGATCGAAACAGGAAGAACGGCAAAGCCGCCGCAACCATTGCTCTCGGGAGCCTTGGTGGTGGTGTTGCCCTGAGGAGCAGTGGTGGTGTTGTCGTTGCCTGCGGGAGCAGTAGTGGTGTCTGCAGGAACGGTAGTGGTGTCAGCAGGAACGGTCGTAGTGTCCTGAGCGACGGTGGTGGTATCCTGAACACCCGTGCTGGGATCTACGGGGAGCTCTTCGCCCGAGATAGTCATACCCTTGTATATCTTTACGTCCTCAACGTCAACCGGCTCATTTTCAAAATAAAGGTAAAACGACGGAGTAAGATAATCGCCGGCTATGTAAGGAATATCGCCCACTTCGGTTTCCTGAATTTTAACCCAAGCTCCAAAAGAATCGATCGCATAAAACTTGACCGTATCGGTGTAAAGGTTTGCTTCTATCGCATATTCCTGAACCGACGGCTGAGTCCTATCGACGCCCTGCTCTGAATAATTAATACCCGATAAGCTAATGCCATCACTAATATAATTAACATATCCCAAGGTCGGGACTGCACATGACATAATTGCCATCTCATAGGACCAACCCCAAACTCCAATGCCATCACTGCCGCTAGAATCGTTAATAAAAAATCCAAAGCCGGAATCAATAATCCCGCCGTCGTATTCGTTCGGCGTTTTACGAGTGACCTTATATGTGATAGTATACGCATAATAATCTTCGTTTCCATCCGGATCAGCACCCGCAAGGGGGAGTCCCTTTATCGATCCACCCCAGTGATTTCTGGTACTATCGTTAGTAGTATAGACCGTAACCTTATGGGGATTGTCAGGATCCACATTGACGACCGCCGTTCTAACAATATTATCGGGTTGCCAGATCTCGTCGCCGTTAAAGTTCAAGGTGTAGAGCAGATCGCCTTCGGCGGCTGCGTCGTACATGCTACTGTCGATCTCCTCAACAACGTCTTCATCGGGAGTCTCTTCGGTTGCCGCAACGGGAACGATAGTTCCGCACAGCATCGCAAGAATCATGATAGCTGCAAGAATTGCTGCAAATTTCTTCATAGTTCTTCTCCTTAAAATCAAATAGATTTTACAATAAAGCGTCTTCGCTCTATTAGTTTGCTAAATTATTTTACCATAACCTCCGCTTTTTGTCAAGACTTTATTGTTAATATTGATCGTTTAACTGACGAATCCGTCTCACGTTATTTGTGTAATATTAACAAACAAACGCACAATTCACATTCATTTACCATTTTCAAGCGCTATGCAAAAAGCATGATAGCGCCCCGTTGAATCTCAACGGGGCGCTGCTT
>JAFVUB010000003.1 GCA_017502915.1 Clostridia bacterium | reverse complement strand
GGTACACCTGTTCCCATTCCGAACACAGAAGTTAAGCTGCGCAATGCCGACAATACTTGCTTGGAGACGAGCCGGGAAGATAGGTCGCCGCTGACACACCGAGAGATTCTAACGAATCTCTCTTTGCCTTTTTAGCTCAATGGCAGAGCATCCGGCTGTTAACCGGAGGGTTGTAGGTTCGAGCCCTACAAAAGGCGCCACAAACGAAAATCCGAGGCAATAGCCTCGGTTTTTTGTTTGTGCATCGAAAGGGCTCGAACGGGAGCGGTAGTGAATGACGTGCCGGTGGCACGTCAGAGCCGCGACTGACCGAGGAGCGTAGCAAAGCCGTATCGCAGGCGGCTTTGCGATGTCGCGACGAGACTCGAGCCCTACAAAAGGCGCCAAAACAAAGACAGACCACCACCATGGTGGTCTGTTTTTGTTTCTTGACAATTCAGGGCGAGAAAGGGCGGTTCCAAGCGGAACGTCCGGTGGACGTTTCGCCCGCCCGTTGCTTTTCCGCAGAAAATCGAGCCCTACAAAAGGCGCCACAATGGTGCAACAATTTCTCCCCTAACACAAAAGTCCTTGTTTTACAAGGGCTTTTTGTGTTTTTAGGGAAAAAACTACGCACTTTCACCATTGCACCTTTTCTTGAACCTTTTGGACTTGAACCTGTGACTTAAACCGCAGGTTGAAAAAATTAAACCTTTGATTTATTGTATAAATAGATTATATGTGATATAATCAAATCAACGAAAGGAGCTGACGATATGGAAAACTTAAATATTGTTTTGGCGGCAAACATATTAAAGTATAGAAAGAAAAGCGGTTTAAGCCAAGATGAACTTGCACAAAAGTTAGGCGTTACCTTCCAAGCTGTTTCTAAATGGGAAAATGCAAAAGCTGCGCCTGATATTACCTTTTTGCCAATTATGGCTGACATTTTTGGTTGCTATATCGATGAACTATTTTCACGAGAGATAAAGACAGAAGTTCATTACGATCACTGTGCGGAATTACCTTGGGCAGATGACACCGTTATTCGCGGAGTGGTCTGCGAGGGAAGAAAAATATTGCAATGTGAATCCTTAGTTGATAGATTTACCTTTGAGATAATTGGCGATGCAAAGAATGTGCAGAGTGAATGCAATATTGAGGTAAAAGGGAATATATCCGGCGGTTGTAAAGCGGGAAAGAATATCAATGTTTCCGGTGTTGTTTCCGGAGGATGTAATTCGGGAGCAGAGACCGTTATTGGCGGTCATTTGTCGGGCGGTTTCAATAGTGGTGGAGACATCACGGTCGCAGGATCTTTTTCGGGAGGCTGTAATACAGGCGGCACCATTACTTGCGGTGGAAATCTTTCGGGTGATATTAACTGTGGAGGAGATGTGACAGTAAAGGGAGATGTTGAAGCTGTAAGGATTAAGGGAAATGTTATTTGCAATTCTCTGAAATGTGATAAAGTTGAAGGCGACGTTACGATAAATAGCGTTGACTAAAAAGGTTCGAAATTGTTGGGGCAACTCAAACAAAATCCGCTTTCGTAAGAAGGCGGATTTTTGTTTGTATTATTCACTTTTCATTATTCATCATTCATTATTCATTTATCTCAAGCGGATTTTGAATGAATAACGATTCTAAAATTATCTTTATTCTTATTGAAAATCGGAAAGTTATATGCTATAATATGGTATGGAATTTTAGCATCGACAGGCTTGTATTATGTCGGAAACGTTTGGTAAAGGAGAATGTTAATGAAAAGAAACGTACAGGAAGAGGTAGCAAAGCTTATCTCCGAGATGACCATTGAGGAAAAGGTGGCTCAAACGTCACAGCTTGCCTACACGCAGATGCCCAAGGAAAGGGCAGAGGAGTATGCAAGAAAGGGTGTTGGCTCGTTTTTGCACGTTCTTGGCGACGATGCCAAGCATTTGCAGGACCTTGCAACCTCAAACGGCAAGAAAATACCGTTGATCTTCGGTATCGATGCAATTCACGGTCACTGCCTCAAAAAGAACGCCACCGTTTTTCCAACTCAGCTGTCTATGGCTTGCAGCTTCAACACCGAGCTGGTTGAGCAGATGGCGGACGCAACTGCAAAAGAGGTTGCCGCGGACGGCTTGCACTGGACCTTCTCTCCCGTTTTGTGTCTTGGCAGAGATATCCGCTGGGGTCGCGTTGCCGAAACCTTCGGTGAGGATAAGTATCTGGCGGGCGAGCTTGGCAGCGCTATGGTTCGCGGTTATCAGGGCGACGATCTTTCGGCAGACGGCAAGATACTTGCCTGCGCAAAGCATTACATAGGCTACGGAGAGGCGACCGGTGCGAGAGATTCGTACGACACCGAGGTTACGTACAGAAAGGTTCGTGCTGAGTTTTTGCCCCCCTTTGAAAGAGTTGTCAAGGACGGTTGCGCCAGCATTATGACAGCTTACGGCGCGATAGACGGAATTCCCTGCACGGCAAACAAGAAGCTGATGACCGATATTCTCAAGACCGAGCTCGGCTTTGAGGGCTTCGTGGTTACCGACTGGGATAACGTTCGCCATCTGATAAGAAAGCAGTGCGTTGCTGAAAACTTCGAGGACGCGAGCGAGATCGCCCTTAACTCCGGTAACGATATGATGATGAAGACCGAGGACTATATTGAGGCCGCCGTTCGTCTGGTCAAGGAGGGCAGGGTCGACGAGAGCGTTCTTGACGAGGCTGTCAGAAGAATCTTGACCGCTAAGATGGAGCTTGGCTTGTTCGACAACCCCTATAAGAGACTTGATGAGAGCGTTATCGGTGCTGCCGAGCATCAGCAGCTCAGCTATGAGCTGGCAAAGGAATGCGTCGTTCTGTTGAAGAACGAGGACGTACTGCCGCTCAAGAAGGACGAGAAGTGCAAGAAGATCGTCGTCATCGGCTGCAACGCCGATTCGGTAAGAGATATGTACGGCGACTGGACGTACTTTACGCATCCCGATCCGAATTTCGATGCCGAGCCGGTTCGTCCCTACGTAACCTTTATCGAGGGTATGCTCGGCTTGAAGGACGACTTCAACTGTGAGATCGTTCACGCAAAGGGCTGCGGTATTCTCGAGAATGACGAAGCACAGCTTGACGAGGCATTCAAGCTGATAGCTGACAGTGATCTCGTCGTTTACACCTTTGGCGATGATATTTACCAGACAGGTGAGGCAAAGGACCGCGCAGATATGTCGCTGACCAAGGCTCAGGGTGAGGTGTTTGACCGACTGACCAAGACCGGCAAGCCGATCGTTTCGGTCATGATCGCCTCCAAGCCTATGTGCGTACCCGAGATCGTTGAGAACAGTAAGGCTTTCCTGACTGCCTTTAATCCCGGTGCGTACGGCGGAAAGGTTCTGGCAGAAACCGTTTTCGGACTCAACAACCCCTGCGGAAAGCTGCCGATATCCTTCCCGAACCACGTTGGTCAGCAGCCCTGCTATTACAACTATCTGCCGGGCTGGCACTGCAAAAAGTACGTCGATATGCCGCAAAGACCGTTGTTCGTATTCGGAGAGGGCCTTTCGTACACCAAGTTCGAGTATAGCGACGTTGCCTTTGACAAGGATTCGCTGACCCTTTCCGTCAAGGTTAAAAACGTTGGTGAAAGAGCCGGTAAGGAGATAATTCAGGTCTACTTCAGAGACGTTGTCTCCTCGGTCATAACTCCCGTTAAGCAGCTGATCGCCTTTAAGAAGATTGAGCTTGCATCTGGCGAGGCGCAGGAATATAAATTCACCTTTACCGAAAAGGATTTCTCGCTGGTCCTGCCGGACGAGCGTCGCGTTATGGAAAAGGGCGAGCTTGAGGTCATGGTTGGCGCAAGCTCGGACGACGAGTCGCTGATCAAGATCTGCTTTGTGCAGGATAAAACAGTTGAAATAAAATAAGACCGTATAACGTAAAACAAAACGCCTTGAGGACGTGTCCTCAAGGCGTTTTGTATGTGGAAGGAGCGCTGGTTTAGTTTTTTCGTTCGACGCCTTCAACGTGCTGCTTTAATACTAAGTTAATATACTGAGAGAGGGAGCGGTCGTCTGATTCGGCGCGGGTCCTTAACTTAGCTAACAGATCGTTATCGATCGTTATGCTTATTTTTTCTTTTAATGGCCTCATACTGTTCATCACCTCATATATAATACAAACATTATAATTATAAAATAAAAACGTAAAAAGTATTGACAAGTAAGATAAAGTAGTGTAAAATACTACTACTTAAAATAGGAAAGGAGTATTTTTTCAAAGAAATCCGGCTAGATATCGCTGGGTTCTCATTTTAGTTTTGCCAAAGGACTTGATTTTTCAGCGTTTTTTTGGTATAATTTCTCTGTATACATGTACATATAATTGTTAATGCGCAGAAATTTCGTCACATCTTTTTCGTTGCAGTGTCCCTAACTGTCCCTTGGGAAAGGAATTTTTTTATCATACAAATGTAGTGTTTACTACAAAATACGCGCTTGTTAAGGATGTTTTGAGAGCAAAATTCGAGAAAGGAGGGCAAGGATGAAAAAAAGTATATTTGTAAGAGCTATGATGGCTTCTGCGAGCGTAATTATGATAGTGGGAGTGCTTTTAATGGCTAATTTGCTCACCACTGAAGAGGAACGAAACTCTATCAACGTGCATATTAACGAAAGTTCTGAGAAGACGCTTGAGTTCAAGGATCTTTTCCTGCTTCCCGGAGAATCGTGCGAATACACCATTAAATTAAACGGCGAACGATCAAAGCAATACGATCTTAGCTTCGATTTCATTGACGTCGAAGAAGAAAAAACGCTAAAGGATTTTGCGCGAGTCAGGATCGAGGCCGGCGGCGATGTGATATGTGACGAGCTTCTCGCCGATGCTTTTGAAAGCGAAAATATCGTTGCTTCGATTGATTTCGAGAACGAAAAGAACACAGAGATATTAATAGTATACTACCTTCCCATAGACGTTGGAAACGAAGCAAAAAACGCCGAGGCTGTTTTTGAATTGAGGCTTACGGCTAAAACGAATGAGGCGCTTTATGAATAAAGCTAAAGTAAAAAAGCTACGCGACATCATAGTTAACGTCATCTTGTATACCTTTCTTGCCGTATGTATCTTTTCAGTATTCTTCACCGTTTTTTCCAGAAATAATGCAGACGGCGCGGCGGAGATATTCGGATATCAGCTGCGAGTCGTAACGTCGGATTCAATGGCGAAGTGTGAGTTTACCGACGTTTCGGAATTTGAAATAAAGGATATCCCGCTCCGCTCGATGGTATTCGTTCAGGCAGTGCCAAAAAATGCCGACGAGGCATATGAATGGTACCGTGACCTTGAGGTCGGAGACGTGCTTACCTTCCGTTACGTCTACACGACTCAGATAACTATAACGCACCGTATCGTTTCGATCGAGGAAAATGAAAACGGCGGATTTACCATAGAGCTTGCAGGAGATAATAAAAGCTCCGAAAACGGTCAGCTTTATCAGACGATAGACACATCTGTCAACAATAGCGTAAACTACGTTATAGGAAAGGTTACCGGGCAGTCGTATCTTCTCGGCTTGGTAATGAGCTTTTTGATGGAGCCGGTTGGTATTCTGCTTGCCATAATTGCGCCGTGTATAGTTATCATTTTGCTTGAGGCGCTGAAGATAGCAAAGATATTTATGGCTGATAAGAAGAAATGGCGACAGGAAGAGGAAGCAAAGAGAGAAAATGAGCTTTCTGAGCTTCGTCGCAGAATTGCCGAGCTTGAAGGTGAAAGGAACAAGCAAGCCGGTGACAAGGAGGATAAGACCGAGTGAGTGACTTTGTAATCATATTTATGATCGTTGCAACGGTTTTTGCTATTGCAACGCTCGGATACGTTGCTGTTGACATCGTTCTTGAGGTAAGACAAAGCAGAAGAACGAAGGTCAAGGTTATCGTAGATGCTCCCGTGGTTGAGCAAGAGGTGATCGTAGTAGCTCCTGTCGCAGAAGAACCGCTTGAAGAAGAACCGATCGTTGAGGTCATGCCGGAGGTCGTTGAGCATATCGACGCCGAGGAGGCAGACGCTATGATCTCCGATGCGCTCGCTATGGAGACGGCAAAATACGAAAGCGGAGCAGGGCACGGGCTACAGGGCATTATAAATATAGGAGTTCTTGACCGTAACTTCGAGGCAAACGACGTGATAACGCTCGCCGTTCTCAAGGAAAAAGGTCTTGTATCCAAAAAGGTCGGAAAAATGAAGGTTTTGGCTGACGGAATACTCAACAAGCCGCTTACCGTAAAATCGGAAAGCTATTCGATCCAAGCAATAAAGATGATCGAGCTGACCGGCGGTAAGGTCATCATTCTTAAAGATTGAAATCGCTGAGAATAGCGCTTCAATAAAATCTTTGCGAAAGGAGGATAACATTTGAGAGGTACGAACAGGAAAAGAGCTTTGCTGGTGTCAAGCTCGGTGATAATTTTGTGTCTGGCGGTCGTCGTTGGTATGACTTGGGCGCTGTTCACCGATATTCAGAACGTGACTAACCACTTGAAGGCGGGAGATCTTAAGATCACGCTCAAGCGAGTCGAGCTTCTGAAAACAACGCTTAACTCGGCAGGTTATCTTTTCACTCCTGACGAGCCGAATAAAACGGTCGTGGATTTTACGAATCCGACTGATGACAACGTATTTGACATTGGAAGCACCGAAAAGATCGTTCCGGGAACTAAGTTCTCTGCAAAGATGAAGATCGAAAACAATAGCGATGTAGCGTTTGGCTATTGGATCGAGATCGTTTGTAAGGATAAAACGAACGGTGCTGATCTCGCAAAGCAGCTTAAGGTCACGGTCAATACGGGAAACGGATCGAAGAGCGATTTCGTTGGTAACGGATTGACGGTCAAGGGAGAAAACGACGGATACGTTGGTTCGATCGAGGTCGGAAAAGCGGATACCTTTACGGTCACCGTGGAATTTCTTGACAGCGATATAGCATCAAACAAAATTACCGACAACGATCTTGCCAAAAGCGAAAAGATTGACTTTGATCTTGTCGTACACGCTGTCCAGCTGACAAAAGCAACCAATCCGTAAAAAGCAAAAGCAAACGCCAAACTTACGAAGCTTGAGTTGACGTTTCGTCCGCGCCAAGCTTCGAAAAAATAAAATAAGGAGGAAAACGCAAAATGAAAAAGAAAGTTTTGTTGACCTCGGTCATGACGATCGCGCTTTGCCTTTGTCTGATCGTTGGATCAACATACGCCTTGTTCACGAGCCAAAGCGAAGTAAACGTAGCTGTCACTGCCGGTGACGTCAACGTCGTTGCCACTATCAATAGCGGATTGAAAACCTGGTCGCTCGGTCAGAATAAGCCGACTGCCGACACCGACGGCAGCTTCGTTAACGGCGGAGAGGCTCGCGTTGAAAACGGCAAGCTCGTTATCGAGCGCATGACTCCCGGCGATAGCGTTGAGTTTACCATCACCGTTAAAAACACCAGCGACATCGTAACGAAATACAGACTTGGTGCCGTTTCCACGGCAGCCGAAAACGTTGCCGCGGGAATCAAGGACCTTTCCGAGGTCTTGACGGTCAGCGCAAGCGTTGTTGCTGTTAACAACGCTGCCAACAGCAATCAGAGCTTCACCATGTCGTATGACGAAAACAACGACAGAAGATCCTTTGAGAGTGATTGGTTCACAGCTCCCGCAACCGACGGAGAGAACGCCGCAACGATCATGACCATCGTCGTGACCGTTACTTTCCCGAACAGAGCACCGGAGCTCGACAATCCCTACAAGAAAGCTCAGGCGAGCATAGCCTTCACCGTTGATGCGGTCCAGGGCAACGGAGTTAACGATCAGGGCGAGCTTGATTACCCCAGAAATCCGTAACAGCGAAAACCAGTAATTAACGGCAAAGGAGGCAATAATGTTCCGTTATAAATCGAATAAACAGGCGTTTATTATAGCGGCTTTAGTTATCCTGCTTTGCTTCGTTTCTCTCACGGGAGCAACACTTGCTCTCTTCACGAACGATCCGAACGACGGAACTATCGGCGTCATCACAACGGCGGGAGACCTCAAGGTGGACATAATAGACGCTTTGACTGAGGAATCGCTGATTGGGCACGTGCTGCAGTTCCAAACGACAGTGGATACGTCGGAGTTTCTCTTTGAGCCGGGCGCAAGAGTTTATACGCAGGGCTTCAAGGTAAAAAATATCGGAGACATTCCGGTAAACTTCCGAATATACGTCAGCGAGGACAGTGAGCTCGATATGGAAGAGTTCTATCGGGCGTTTGAGGTTTGGATATCCACCGAGCCGACCGACCTTGTCGGAGCTGAGAAGCTGACCGACTTCAAGGGACGCTTGGAGGTGGGGCAGAGCAGTGAAGAGACCTACTATCTGTTTATCAAAATGAATGAAACCGTTGGGAATGAGTTCCAAGGTAAAACGTATATGGGCATTGGCGTGACCGTATACGCGGCACAAGGCAACGTAAGCGTAGAGGAGTGATCCGATAATGGGAACAGTGAAAAAAATATTGAATATCTCATTGAAGATCTTAACTTGGTTGTTGGTCGCCTTTACCGTCTTTATGATGATATTCACGATAGTTACGGTAAGTACCGTTGACAACAGAAACGGCCGCGATATCTTCGGCTTTAAGTTCTACATAGTACGTACAGATTCAATGAGCCTCTCTGATAAGAACGCTCATATGGACGTACATTTCAATGCAGGAGATATCGTTATTATCAAAAACGTGGACGATCCCACGAGCTTGCAGAAGGATGAGATAATTTCGTTTATCTCAGCCAATTCCGAAAGCCAGGGGGAGACCGTCACACATATGATTCGCGAGGTAAAGAAAAGTAATTCAGGCAAGGTTCTCGGTTACGTTACCTTTGGTACGAACAAGGGCGTTGATGATGAAGCCCTCGTAGATCCCGAATACGTTTTGGGCAAATACGTGGGAAAGCTTCCCGGGGTTGGAAATTTCTTTGCATTCGTGAAGACGACACAAGGTTATAGCATATGTATTCTCGTGCCTTTTCTGCTTCTTATTCTCTATAACGGCATAAACGTGATACGTCTGTTCCGCAAATATAAGCGCGAGCAAATGGCGGTCATGCAGGCAGAAAGAGATAAGATAGAGGAGGAGCGTGCCGAGACTCAGCGTATGATGGCAGAGCTTCTTGAGCTTAAGGCTCAGCTTGCAAAGCAAGGAGAAGCTGATCTGCTATATCGCGATGAAACGGCTTCAGGCGACGATGCCCCTTGCCCTTGTCAAGACAGGGTAGAGAATGACGAACGGTGACACCTTGTTGCACCGTTGATTCGTCTTATAATAATAATATTCAAGGAGAAAATTACAATGATTAACACTAAAACGACCAAGCGTGCGCTTCTGTCGAGCGTTGTGGCTCTGCTTCTTTGCTTTGCCATGCTCGTTGGAACGACCTTCGCCTGGTTTACCGACAGCGTTACGAGCGGCGGAAACATTATAAAGTCCGGCACTCTTGACGTTGAGATGTACTGGGCAGACGGTACTGTCGATCCCTCGGCAGCTACCTGGACCGATGCATCCACCGGCGCTATCTTCAACTACGATAAGTGGGAGCCCGGATACGTTTCGGTTCGTCACATAAAGATCGAGAACAAGGGCACTCTGGCTCTTAAGTATAAGGTCATGATCGTTGCAAACGGCGAGGTTTCGGATCTTGCCGACGTCATTGACGTTTACTACGTCGATCCCGCAGTTCAGGTTGCCGACCGTGCAGCACTTACCGATGCAAACAAGATCGGAACTCTGACTGAGGTTCTCGCAAATCTTAACACCACCGGCTCCGGCAAGCTTGCCGCCGCCGAAAACCACACCGTAACTCTTGCTCTCAAGATGCAGGAGACGGCAGGTAACGAGTATCAGAATAAGTCTATCGGCTCTTCCTTCTCGGTCGTTCTGGTTGCAACCCAGCTTTCTTCGGAGAACGATAGCTTTGGAGACGACTACGATGACGGAGCAGAATTCCCCGAGGTAAACATTACCAACGCAGTTCTGCCTGAAAACAGAACCGAGGATACTCTTCTCAACACCGATAACGCAGGCGTTAACATCCCTGCCGATGCTCCCGCAGGTAACTATGACCTCGAGACCACCGAAATGGAGCTCACTACCGACTCCGAGGGTAACGTCACCGCAACGCTTGATATCACCCTAAAGAAGGACGGTGAAAAGGTTGTAGCGAACGGAACTGTCGTTTACACCGTTTCGGTCGAGATCGGAACCGGACTTAACCTCACGAGCGTTAAGCACAACGGAGAGGTCCTCACCGATTACGATTATAACAGTGCAACCGGTATCATCACCTTTGAGACCACCCACTTCAGCCCCTTCTCCTTCACCTATAATAACGGTGAAAAGGCAGAGAGTGCCGAGTCTCTTGCAGAGCTCGTTGCAAAGGGCGGAGTTGTCCAGCTCAACGGAAACGTTGACCTGACCGATGCTCCTCTGGTAATAACCAAGGACACCGTTCTGAACCTCAACGGATACACCCTCTCGGGCATCTCGACTGCTGCCACCACCTCTTATCTTATCCAGATCAAGAACGGCGCCAGCCTTATGATCCAGAACGGAACGGTTACCTTCGTAGCAACCAACCCCGATACCGAGTGGGGCGGCGAGGGTCAGCGTCCTTTCCCCGGATATGCAAACAACACGATCAAGGCAGAGGGTAAGCTTATCGTAAACAACGCCAAGATCGAGAACACGACTGCAGCCGGCGGCGCATCCTACGCTATCGACTGCTATCCCGGCGCTGACGTCGTTATCAACGACGGTAGCTATATCGACGGCTGCGGAAAGAATGCTATCCGTATGTTCGCAAACAGCGATAAGACTGCAACCAACGTTACTATCAACGGCGGTACCGTCACCGGTACTCGTGCAGTTTGGGTACAGCTTCCCGGCAGCAACTCTGCCAGCAAGAAGCTCGTTAACCTCACGGTCAACGGCGGAACCCTTATCTCGACCGAGGAGACCTACAATCTTGCTATCTATTCGTATTCCTACGGCGATAGCTTTGCCGGCGTAAATATCGCTCTCAACGGCGGTGTTTATAACGGAAACGTTGCCTTTGGCGGCGGATATTACGGCGACCGCGAGAACGTAACCATTTCGACTTCTTGTCAGTTTAACGGCGAGTATGGCGTATATCGCTATACCGAGGATAGCAGCATAAGCTACGTCTTCGTTGATACTGCCGATGAGCTCGCAGCAGCTATTCAGAACGGCGATATCGCTATCCTGGTCAAGGACATCGAGGTCGATGCCGACAACACCATTACCGTTCCCGCAGGCGTTGAGGCTTATCTTGATCTGAACGGCTATAAGATTTCTGCAACCGCCGATAAGACCGGCAACCAGGAGCTCTTCCTTGTTAAAGGCAATTTGACGGTCAAGAACGGTTCCTTGGAGCTTGTTGCAAAGAACAATCAGGGTTGGGGCGCGATGGCTACCATCTTTGATATTACCGCCGGCGGCGTCCTTAATTTGGACGGTGTTACCACTAATACCACCGGAACGGATATGAGCTTTGCAGCTCACCTCAACAACTGGGGAACTGCTACCCTGAACGTTAAGAATTCCACCTTGAAATCTTCGTATATTGCTGTTCGTGCATTTAACTCCGGTTATGATATGAACAACATTACCATTGAAGATAGCACGCTGGAAGGAAAGTATTGCTTCTGGGTTCACAATTATACCGCAGAAGGCAAAGATGATTCCACTTTGAATGTGAATATCTATGGAAATGGTAATACGTTTGTAAATTCCGGTAAGGCTCCCGTTCTTTACGGATTCGACAATTCCATTTATTATGATGCCAACGGAAACGTTGTTGCGTGATTGAAAGCAATCGATTGTTAACCGATCCCAACTCCCTTCGGGGAGTTGGGCGGTGATCAAGGGGCACGAGTGAACGTTTCGTGTCTCTTGATCACCGATAAAATTCACTGATTTTTTTGAGAGGAGGTCAATTCTTGAAAAATGTATTTTCTATATTCGCTAAAAGCGACGATAAAAAAACAGACAAGATGTTTTTGCAGGGATTGATCGTCTCTTGTGTCAGTATCCTTATTTGCGTTGTGGCGTTGTGCTCTATGACATTTGCTTGGTTCAACACTAATCTTTCCAGCACGAATAACGTTATCGAAAGTGCTTCCTTCGATCTTGATATGCTGATAACGGATTCCGAGGGGAACAGGATAGACCTCACCGATTATGGTAACGGAAGGCTCGGTTGTTGGCTCGAGCAGGGAAAGACCTACACCGCGTCCTTCTCGATCGTTGAGGGATCGACCGCGTCGAAGGGATATTGCGATATCCATGCCGTTAATTTGAACCACTATCCCACAGCCCCGATCAGCAACGATGAGACAGTCGGCAACAATCCCTTCACTATAAAAATTGTCGCCGAGGACGACGTACGTGTCATCTTTATTGCCAAGTGGGGAATGTCCGCCTTGGAGACCATAGAATTTGACTCGACCGTAACGGTTGGAGCGAGCGGTATTACTTTGCCGCCTCCCGAGGAAGCCCCCGCACTTGAATAAAGCAACGCTATCTCGAAACGAGATAGCGTTGCTTTATTATATTCATAGCATTTTGAGCAGCTCTGCTTCGTCGATTATCTTAACTCCGAGGGCTTGCGCCTTGGTGAGCTTGCTTCCTGCGGCTTCTCCGGCAACGACATATCCCGTCTTGGAGGACACCGATCCGCTGACCTTGCCGCCCTTCGCTTTTATCAGTGATGCCGCTTGATCTCTCGACATCGTGGGAAGCGTTCCGGTCAGAACGAAGGTTATGCCCCTCAGCTTGTCGTCGGTCGGCTGTGCTACGGCGCAGGTGTTTAGTCCTGCCTCGATAAGTCTTTGGCAGAGACGTCGGTTGGGCTCGTGTGAAAACCAGTCAACAACGCACTCGGCGCTGATCGGTCCGAAATCTTCGATCTCGAGAAGCTCTTCAACGGTTGAGGACATAAGAGCCTCAAGCGTTCCGTAGCGAGCGGCGAGAGAAGCCGCCGCAACCTGACCGATGTTTCGTATTCCGAGCGCGTAGACCAGCCTCTCAAGCCCGCTCGATTTCGAGCCTTCGATAGCGTTTATCAGATTTTGCGCCGATTTCTCGCCCATTCGTTCAAGGCAAGAGATATCTTCGACCTTGAGCGTGTAAAGATCCGCAGGGGTGGCTATGAGCTGATTTTTCAGCAAAAGCTCTACGATCTGCGGGCCAAGACCGTCAATGTTCATCGCATCCTTCGAGGCAAAATGCTCGATTGCGCGCGATACCTGCGCGGGGCAGGCGGCGTTTGTGCAACGAACCGCCGCTTCGTCGTCACGGCTGACCGGCTCACCGCAGGAGGGGCAGACCGATGGCATTACGAACTCACGTTCACTGCCGTCGCGCTTTTCGGGATGCGCGCAAACCACCTCGGGAATTATGTCGCCCGCCTTTTGAAGGGTAACGGTGTCGCCAAGCATAATGCCTTTCTCTCGGATGAAATCGAGGTTGTGAAGGGTTGCGCGACAGACCGTCGTTCCCGCCAGACGCACCGGTGAGAGCTGTGCCGTCGGGGTCAGAACACCGGTTCGACCAACGGCAACAGTTATATCAAGCAGCTTTGTTTGCTTCTTTTCGGGGGGGAACTTGTAGGCAACAGCCCACTTCGGTGTGTTCGTGCCCTCACCCAATAGGCGGCGCACGTCAAGCGAGTCCGCCTTTATAACGACTCCGTCAATGTCAAAGGCGAGATCGTCGCGCTTTTCACCGAGGTCCTTGATATATTCGATTATAGCCTCGCTTCCGGTCAAGCGGGAACGATAGGGAATAACGGTAAAGCCGAGCTCGGCAAGACGGTCGAGCGTTTCGGTGTGCGACGTTACCTCGCGTCCGTCGGCATAAAGACTACCGGACTGCAGATTGAAAACGAATATCGAAAGCGCGCGCGAGGCGGTCACGCTCGGGTCGAGCTGACGTAGCGAGCCTGCCGCGGCGTTTCGGGGATTTGCCAATAGCTGCTGCCCCTGTTTTTCTCTTGAGGCGTTGATGCGGTTAAATACCTCGCGGGGCATATAGACCTCGCCGCGAACGCAAAGATCGAGCGGCTCGGTCAGCTTCATCGGTATCGAGAATATGGTCTTGAGATTTTGAGTAACGTCCTCGCCGACAACACCGTCGCCGCGAGTTGCTCCCTGAACGAAAACGCCCTTTTTATAGGTCAGCGAAACCGAAAGACCGTCTATCTTCGGCTCGACCGAATATTCGGCATCCTTAACGCTCGCAGCAACACCGTCGATAAACGAGGTCAGCTCGTCGAACGAAAAAACGTCCGAAAGCGAGTTCATAACGGAGCTGTGGTTGACCTTGTTGAATTTGTCAAGCGGCTTTCCGCCAACGCGATGAGTAGGGGACTCGGGATCGTCGTACTCCGGGTGAGCTGCTTCAAGCGAGAGAAGCTCGGCGTAAAGGCGGTCGTACTCATAGTCCGAGATCTCGGGCGCGTCGTAAACGTAATAAAGCTTTGCATGATAGGAAAGCTTTCGGCGCAGCTCGTTTATTCGAAAAAGAATTTCGTCCATGGCAACCTCTAAATAAGTGATATAATATATTTTACCACAAAAACGGTCAAATTTCAATAAAATCGCAGCATATTTTCTAAAAACGATCAATTAGATTTATGGTTATTTTGCACAAAATTTGCAAAAATCAAGTAATATTATTAATTTACACTTTACAAATTTGCTTCGGTATGCTATAATTCAAATAAGGAGGCTGGGTACTCCTGAGCCTCCCCAAAAACTCATGGAGGGTTGAAATATGAAGATCACAACAGTCGGAAGACAAATGTCGGTTTCTGAGGACATGAAGGCTCTTGTTGCAAAGAAACTAACAAAGCTTGACAAGTATTTTTACGACGAGGGGGCGGCGACCGTCACCTTCAGCCGAAGAAAAAACAAGGAAAGAATTGAGCTTACGATAAACGCTTCAAACACCCTTTTCCGCGGCGAGGCAGAGGAAGATACCTTCCGCGATGCGCTTGACCGCGATATAGAGGCCATCGAAAGGCAGATCAGAAAGTTTAAGACGAGACTTGGAAAGAGGATCCGTCAGGCGGCGTTCGAGGTTCCGGATACGGCTCTTGATGTAATAGAGGAAGTTCCCGAGTTCAAGATCAAGAAAAAGGAATTTTACTTCAAGCCGATGTCGGTTGAGGAAGCTATCATGCAGATGAAGCTTCTGGATCACGGTTTTTACGTTTTTGAAAACTCCGAAACGGGAGACACGTGTGTCGTTTACGAAAGACGGGACGGCGAGTACGGATTGATCTCGCCCACAAAAGAAGAATAGATTCACTTTAATTGCCGGACCGCAGATTCTGCGGTCCGGTTAGTTTTTGTAAGAGTCATTTGTAAAAAAAACAGTTTTTTGCGGTATAAATATTCAAAAACCTCTTGACAATTAAAAAAAAGGGGAGTACAATAGGATATCGTAAAGATCACGGAAGGGAGATAGCAGTCATGATGAATAATAAGTTCTTCTTTTACTTTTATTATTTTGCTAAGGACTGCCCGTCTTCTTGATATCCGAAAACTGATTTTGGATCGAATAAACGGACAGTCCGCATTCGTTATGCTTTTGGCGTAAAGATTGCGGTCTTTTTGTTTGAAAAACCTATATGAAAGTAGAGACAAAGCCATGCGTATGAATTTTCACAGAAAGCTTCCTATTCCGCAGGAGGTCAAAAAGGAATTCCCCCTCACCGAGAAGATGGAGGCAGTAAAAGCCGCCCGTGACGAGCAGCTCAAAGCCGTTTTTACGGGAGAATCGGATAAGTTTCTTCTGATCGTCGGCCCCTGCTCGGCAGACCACAAAGAGCCGGTCCTTGAATATATTTCAAGACTCAGAAGACTTGAGGATCAGGTCAAGGACAAGATGATAATAATTCCCAGAATATATACGAATAAGCCGAGAACGACGGGGCAGGGATACAAGGGTATGCTTCATCAGCCCGATCCCGACGCAAAGCCCGATATGTACAAGGGCATCGTTGCCATAAGAGAGCTTCACCTGGCAGCACTGCGCGAGTACGATTTCTCTTGCGCCGACGAGATGCTCTATCCGGAAAATTACCGTTACCTTTCGGATATCCTTTCCTACGTTGCTATCGGAGCCAGATCGGTCGAAAACCAGCAGCACAGACTTACGGCAAGCGGGATCGAGGCTCCCGTTGGTATGAAGAATCCCACGGGCGGGGATCTGAGCGTTATGATGAACGCCATCACCGCCGCGCAGGCAAGCCACACCTTCCTCTATCGCGGCTGGGAGGTTGAGAGTGAGGGAAATCCCTACGCCCACGCCATACTTCGCGGTTACGTTGACTACGCCGGAAGAAGCGCATCGAACTATCATTACGAGGATCTTCTGCGCGTCAACGAGCTTTACGAGAAGTCGGGACTTGCGAATCCTTCGGTCATAGTTGACACTAATCACAACAACTCGGGTAAGAAGTACCTCGAGCAAATAAGAATTGCCAAGGACGTAGTTAACAGCCGAAACAGCAACCAAGACATCAAGAAGCTGGTCAAGGGTCTTATGATCGAAAGCTATATCGAGGACGGCTCACAGGGACTTCACGAGCACGTTTTCGGCAAGTCGATAACCGACCCCTGCCTCGGCTGGGACAAGACCGAACGTCTTATCCTTGACCTTGCAGATCAGCTGTGACCGTAGAGGTAATATGATAGGAGTAATAGTAAACGTTATTACCGTGATCGTCGGGTCTTGCCTTGGTATGATCTTAAAGAAGGGGATCTCCAAAAAGGTCAGCCGAGCCGTTATGGTCGGACTGGGCGCTTGCGCTCTGTATATCGGAATTTCGGGAAGCCTTTGCGGCGAAAACGTACTGATATTGATCCCGTCGGTCGTGCTGGGCGCGATCGTGGGAACGCTATTGAAGATAGACGACGGGATAAATCGACTTGCATTGGCGGTCGACCGCAAATTTAAGCGAGACGGTGATTCGCGCCCCTCGCTCGCAGCGGGACTCGTTACCGCAACGCTTTTGTTCTGCGTGGGTTCTATGACGGTCACCGGCTCGATACAAGCGGGGCTGACGGGAGACAACTCGATACTTATAACCAAGGCGATGCTAGATCTCGTTGCATCAATTTTTCTTGCCGCAAGCCTTGGCGTTGGCGTTCTGCTTTCGGCGGTGTCGGTGTTGGTCATACAGGGCGGACTCGTTTTGCTCGCGGGAGTCGTGTCGCCTATCTTGAGTGCAGGAGCGATCAACGAGATGGTCTGCGCGGGATCGCTATTGATCATAATGCTGGGAACCAACCTTATGGGAATGACCAAGATCAAAATTGCCGATTATCTGCCCGCTATTCTGTTTGCCCCCATCATATACAATCTTGTTCCTTTGTTTGAAGGACTGTATACTCTCATAATCAAGTAAAAGGAAGTGTGACAACAATGTCGAATAAGCTTGACGAAGCAAGAAGGATCATAAACGAGGTGGATTCCAAGATGGCTGAGCTATTCTTGCAGAGAATGAAGGCAGCCGAGCTTGTATACGAGCACAAAAAGGAGTTTGGACTTCCCGTGCTGGATCAGGCGAGGGAGGACGCTGTGATAGAGCGAAACTCGGCGCTGATCGAGGACGAGACCCTGAAGGGATACTATATAGACTACCTCAAAAACCTGATGTCTATCTCAAGGGCGTATCAGTACCGTATGCAAAACGGCTTGAAGGTAGCGTACAGCGGCGTTGAGGCGGCGTTTGCGCATATCGCGGCGGGAAGGATCTTTCCCGATGCCGAAAGAGTCAGCAAAAAGGACTTCAAGTCGGCGTATGATGCCGTCCTTAATGGGGAGTGCGACGTTGCGGTGCTTCCTATAGAAAACAGCTATGCAGGTGAGGTCGGTCAGACCATTGATCTTATCTTCTCGGGAAGTCTTTATATAAACGGTATATACGAGCTTGAGATACATCAGAGCCTTCTCGGCGTGCCGGGCGCTGAGATCGGAGATATAAAAGAAGTCACGAGTCACCCGCAGGCGCTCAGTCAGTGTCACGAGTATATTAAAATGCGGGGATTTAGTACTGTTGAGGCATCAAACACTGCCGTGGCGGCAAAGTCGGTTGCCGACAAGGGGGATAAGACGGTGGCGGCTATCGCAAGTGTTGAAACGGCAGAGCTTTACGGGCTCACCGTCCTTGATACCAATATAAACAAGAGTAGCGAGAACTCAACGAGATTTGCAGTGCTGTCAAAGGTCAAAGCAAGCTCCGAAAGCTTTACGAGCTCGGTTATGATGTTCACTGTGAAAAACGAGGCGGGATCGCTGGCAAGTGCTATCAGCATCCTTGCCAAGTACGGATATAATATGACGGCGCTGAGAAGCCGCCCTTTGAAGAAGGATTCTTGGCAGTATTATTTCTATATCGAGCTTGACGGTGTCACCGATAATGACGTCGGCGAGAGAATGATAAACGAGCTTAAAACGGTTTGTGATAAGTTCAAGATCGTAGGAAGCTTTGCGCCGCATTCTCGCATATAAGGAGAAAAAATGACTATACGAATGAATTTGGGCGAGAGCAGCTACGACATAGTTGTTGAAAGAGGTATATTAAGTCGCGCAGCCGATGAGCTTGACCTTCAAAGAAGAGTCCTCGTGGTGACCGACTCGGGCGTTCCGGCAGAATATTCGAAAAGGCTTGCAGAACAATGCAAGAGCGCGGTCATAGTTACGCTTGAAGCGGGCGAACGCTCAAAAAGCCTTGAGTGCTTCGGGGAGCTGTTACAGGCTATGCTTGACGCGGGATTTTCGAGAAAGGATTGCGTCGTTGCCGTTGGCGGCGGCGTCGTTGGCGATATTTCGGGCTTTGCCGCGTCGGCTTATATGAGGGGTGTCGATTTTTACAACCTGCCCACCACCCTTCTTTCGCAAATAGATTCATCAATAGGCGGAAAAACGGCTATAAATTTCGGCGGATTCAAGAACGTCGTGGGTGCATTTTATCAGCCGAAAAAGGTCTTGATAGACCCCGAGCTGTTGAAAACGTTGCCCAAGAGGCAGATGTCGAACGGCTTGGCGGAGGCGATAAAAATGTCGTTGACCTCGGACAAAGAGCTTTTCGAGCTGATCGAAAGAGAATATATAAACGAAAATCTGGATGAAATAATCGTTCGCTCGCTGAAGATCAAAAAGAGCATCGTTGAGCAGGACGAGAGGGAATCGGGACTTCGCAGGATACTGAACTTCGGTCACACGGTCGGTCACGGTATTGAAAGCGTCAGCGATGGCGAGTTGTATCACGGCGAATGTGTTGCGCTTGGTATGATACCAATGTGCGGCGAGGCGATCAGAGAAAGAGTTGTTCAGGTCTTGAAAAAATGTCAGCTTTACCGTGAGCTTGAGCTTGATTGGACAGCAATAAAGAACGCCACGTTCCACGATAAAAAGGCGGACGGCGACAGGGTCAACGTAGTTCTCGTTCCGAGCATCGGCGAATTTGAAATAAAGTCACTTGCCTGTGACGAGCTGATTGAAAAGGCAATAGGCGCGTTGGATAGCTGACACAAAATGCAAGTACGGAGAAAATAAGAATATGATAGCCGAAATTAGGCCCTTTTCATTGAAGGGAAGCGTCTGCGCGCCGCCGTCAAAAAGCATGGCGCACAGATATTTGATAGGCGCGGCACTGTGCGGCAAGGAGTGCACGATATCGGGAGTCGATTACAGCGAGGATATCCTTGCAAGCATCGATTGTCTCAGAGCGCTCGGTGCTCGGGTGGATATTTGCAACGACAGCGTTACCGTCGATCCGCGGGGCTTTATGAAGGGAAAGCCGAGTGAGCTTTTCTGCCGTGAAAGCGGAAGCACACTGCGCTTCCTTATTCCGCTTGCTCTTTGCACGGGTGAGAGAGTGGATTTTTCGGGAAGCGAAAGACTTTTCGAAAGACCGCTGGACGTATACGAGGAGCTTTGTCGGGAAAACGGTTTTCTTTTTGAAAAGAGAAAGAACAGCCTTTCGGTTTGCGGAAAGCTTGACCGAGATATTTATACCGTCAGGGGCGACGTAAGCAGTCAGTTCATAACCGGACTGATCTTTGCTCTCGTTTATTTGAAAAAGGATTCAAAAATAAATATACTGCCGCCATTTGAGAGTCGGTCGTACGTAGCTCTTACGGTTTCAGCGCTCAAAAGCTTTGGCGCGGAGGTCGGTTTTGACGGCGATTGCTGTATCAAGATAAAGGGAAGGGAGCTTCGTCCGTATTTCGGCAGAGTTGAGGGGGACTATTCAAACGCCGCGTTCTTGGACGCTTTCAACTTCATCGGTTCGGATGTTTCTGTTGAAAACCTTGACCCGAGCAGTCTGCAGGGAGACCGCGTTTATCATACGTATTTTGAGGAAATAAACGCAGGGTCTCCAACTCTCGATATATCCGATTGCCCCGATCTCGGACCGGTGCTTTTTGCATTATCGGCGCTCAAGAACGGCGCCCGCTTTATCGGGACCGACCGCTTGAGAGCAAAGGAAAGCGACAGAGGTATGGCTATGCACGAGGAGCTTTCCCGTCTCGGGGGAGGACTTTTGATTGGAGATAAAGAGATCACAGTTCCAAAGCAGGAGCTGAAGCCAATAAAAGAAGCTCTTTGGGGTCATAACGACCACCGCATCGTAATGGCTCTCTCGCTGATTCTTTCAAGGCTGGGCGGTGCCATTGACGGTGCAGAGGCGGTCAGAAAAAGCTATCCCGGATATTTCGATGATATAAGAAGGCTTGGGGCAAAAGTGGAGGTAAAATGATAGTTGACGTAAGTAAAAAGATAATGATAGTCGGTCTGGGGCTTCTCGGCGGAAGCTATGCCAGAGCACTAAAGCGATTTGACTTTCAGATAAGCACGATAGAAAAGGATCAAAGCTCGATAGACTACGCGCTCAAGGAAGGGATCATAGATAAAGGATCAACAGAGCTTGATGCCGACATAATAGGACAGGCAGATATCGTTATATTTGCTCTTTATCCGCACGTTTTCGTCGAATGGATAGAGACAAACCAGAAGCTGCTGAAAAGCGGCGCGCTTATAACCGACGTTACGGGCGTCAAGCGAAGCATAGTGTATAAGATACAGGGGATGCTTCGAGAGGACGTAGAGTTCGTTGCGGCTCATCCGATGGCAGGACGGGAGGTTTCGGGTGTTGAGAACAGTACTGATAAGATGTTCGTTGGCGCAAACTATATCGTAACGCCCACCGACAAGAACACTCCCGAGGCAGTTAAAACCTGTATGGAGCTTGGTAGACTTCTTGGCTTTTCCAACGTGACTACCTTGTCTCCCGAGGAGCACGACGATATGATCGGTTTTCTCTCGCAGCTCACGCACTGTATTGCGATAACTCTTATGACCTGCAACGACCGCGAGAATATGGAAAAATTCACGGGAGACTCTTTCCGCGATCTGACCCGTATCGCGCGGATCAATGATCTTATGTGGAGCGAGCTGTTCATGGAGAACAAGGACGCCCTTCTTCGGCAGATGAATCTTTTTGCCGATAAATTTAATGAGCTCAAAGTGATGCTCGAAAAGGACGACGTTGACGGCATGAGAAAAATGATGAGACACTCGACTGAGCGACGTGCACTGTTTGATAAAAAGTAAGTAGATATATCCCCCGAGGCGATAGCCTCGGGGGATATATGATAGCAAAATCGAAAAAACCGTTGACAAAACATCACGTTTGTGATATTATACTATATGTGTTTGATCATATATGCGTTGAAGATGTGTGGTAGGATCCTAAAAACGGCAAGCAGAGAGCGGATTCCTTGGGCTGAAAGAGCCGCGGTCGTTTGGGTCTGAAGTTTCAGCATCGGAGCATCCGATGAAAACCGTATTTCGGGTTAAATCGGGCGGCGTCGCACGTAAAGGCGCGACTTTGAGTGCAGAGCGGATGCTCTGAATTTGGGTGGTACCGCGGGTTTATGCTCGTCCCTTGTTGGGATGAGTTTTTTTATTGCAAATAATTTTTGAGAGGATATTATGAACGAGAAACTTCAAAAGATCAGAGAGGACGGACTTGCCGCCGTCGCATCTGCCAAGAATGAGATCGAGCTTCAGGAGATCAAGGTGTCTTTTTTGGGCAAGCAGGGAGGAGTGACCGAGCTGCTCAAGGAGCTTCCCAAGATGGATCCTTCGCTCCGCCCCGAAATGGGTAAAAAGATAAACGAGGTCAAAAACGAGCTGTCGGCAGCAGTTGAGTCGCGCCGCGAGGAGATCAAGCTCAAGGCGTCCGAGATACCGGAGGACTTTGATATAACGCTTCCCGGAATCGCGCCCCTTTCGGGCGGCAAGCATCCCATCAAGCAGATGAGAGACGACCTCAACGACGCCTTCAGATCTATGGGCTTTGAGATATTTGAGGAGGACGAGATCACCAGCGAGCTTTACGCCTTCGATAAGCTCAACTTCCCGCCCAACCACCCCGCCCGCGAGAGCATGGATACCTATTGGATCGAGGGTCACGACAAGGGAGAGGCTAACGAAAAGCTTTGCCTGCGTCCTCACCTGACCGGAGGCAGCGTTCGCTATCTGCAGACTCACAAGGCGCCCTACCGCTTTGTTTACCCCGGTCGTGTTTACCGTAACGAGACCACCGACGCCCGCCACGAGCGCGCTTTCTATCAGTACGAGGCGCTCATCGTCGATAAGGAATTCACCTTTGCCTCGGGCAAGGTCATGATACAGAGCATACTTTCAAAGGTGTTCGGACGCGAGGTCCCGGTTCGTATGAGAGCCGGCTTCTTCCCCTTCGTTGAGCCGGGCTTTGAGATCGATATGGGCTGCCTCGTTTGCGGCGGCAAGGGCTGCAGCGTTTGCAAGAACGTTGGCTGGATCGAGGTCATGCCGGGAGGAACGCCTCACCCGAACGTTCTCCGTTCGGCAGGACTTGACCCCGACGAGTACACCGGCTTTTACGTTAATATCGGTCTTGACCGACTCGTTATGATGCGCTACGGAGTTGACGACGTACGTCTATTCAACAGCGCCGACCTGCGATTCCTCTCGCAGTTCCACTGATAGGAGGGTTGAACAATGAAGCTTTCACTTAATTGGATAAAGGACTACGTAAATATTCCCGACAGTATGGACCTCTCGAAGTTTGCTTACGAGCTGACTATGTCCACCGTTGAGGTCGAGGGTGCCCACGATATCAAGAAGTCGTTTGAGAACATCGTCGTCGGAGAGATACTTGAGGTCAACCCCCACCCGAATGCGGACAAGCTTCGCGTTTGCCGCGTTGATACCGGTGACGACGCGCCTCACGATATCGTTTGCGGAGGCTCGAACCTCGCTGTAGGTATGAAGGTGATCGTTGCCGCTCCCGGCGCGTGGGTGCGCTGGCACGGAGAGGGCGAGCCGGTTGAGATCAAGAACGCCAAGCTTCGCGGCGTTGCCAGCTACGGTATGATCTGCGCCTCCACCGAGGTTGGTCTTGCCGACCTTTTCCCGCTTGGCGAGGATCACGAGATCGTTGATCTGTCTGCCTTTGACGTCAAGGCGGGCGAGAACGTCGCCACGGCTCTCGGACTCGACGATATAATCCTTGAGATAGATAACAAGTCGATGACCAACCGTCCCGACCTTTGGGGACACTACGGCATGGCTCGCGAGATCGCCGCGCTTTACGACCTTGAGCTGAAGAAGATCGAGCCGTACAGCGTGCCTGCCGGCATTGATGATTTCAAGATCGTCATCGACGATGAGGATAAGTGCCCTCGATATATCGGCGTTAAGCTTGAGGGGCTTGCGGTAAAGGAGTCTCCGTTCGAGCTTCGCGCAAGACTTTGGAAGGTCGGTCTCAGACCTATAAACGCTCTGGTTGACGTTACGAACTACGTTATGATGGCAGTCGGTCAGCCGACCCACGCCTTTGACTCGGATATGATACAGGATCATATCTGCGTTCGCCGTGCTGCCGAAGGGGAGCAGCTTGAGCTGCTCAACGGCAAGAAGCTTTCGCTCAGATCGGACGACCTCGTTATCGCCGACGCCAAGGAAGCGGTCGCGCTTGCCGGTGTTATGGGTGGAGTTAAGGATTCCATCCTGCCGACAACCCAGAATGTCATCCTCGAGGTTGCAAACTTTGAGTCGACCGGTATCCGCCGCACCGCGCTGCGCTACGACAACCGTACCGACGCCTCGACCCGCTACGAAAAGGCTATCGACCCCGAAAGATGCGATCTTGCACTGTCGCTTTCAATGGAGCTGTTTGCCGCGCTCTATCCCGAGATGAAGGTAGTGGCGTACGCCGACAACTACCCGAAAAAGCTGACACCTGCCGAAATAGACGTCAGCTACGATTGGCTGGATCGCAGACTCGGTAAGCACCTGACTCAGGATGAGATCTCGCATAAGCTGGGTCTGCTCGGATTTAGCGTTGAGTTCAACGGCGACAATATGCACGTTAAAGTACCCTCGTGGCGTTCGACCGGAGACGTTTCGATCAAGGCGGACATTATGGAAGAGGTCGCGCGTATGTACGGCTACGAGAACTTCGAGGCGTCAAGCATCACGACCTCCTTCTCGGGAGCTATCAATCAGCTCGATAAGAGCCTTGTTCGCAATATCGAGGAGTATCTTGCATACCGTTGCGGAATGCAGGAGGTTTTGACCTATCCTTGGATGAAAGAGGACTTCGTAAAGGCTATACTGCAGAGCACCGACGGTATTCTGACCCTTCCGACTCCCCCCTCGCCCGAGGAAAAGTATATCCGCTCGTCCACACTGCCGAACCTTTGTCAGGCGGTCGTTAAGAACGAGAGATACTACAACGAGTTTGCCATCTTTGAGGAGGCGCAGGTCGCCGATGCCGAGATGGTCGAGTCGGGCTACGATGCAACCGAGAAGCTGCCGAGACAGAGAAGAAAGATCGGCTGTGCCTTTGCCGAAAAGACTAACAAGCTGGAGGACATAACTCTATTCTTCCGCCGCGTCAAGGGTATCTTCGAGCAGATGCCGAGATACACTCACATGGAGTCCTTCCGCTTTGAGAAGGCTGAAAAGCCGGTTTGGGCAGATAACGTTGCCTGGCTGAATATCTTCGTTGGCGAAACCATGGTCGGAAGTCTGGGACTTCTCTCGAAGAAGGCGTCTATGGCTTGCGGTATCAAGAATCTTGCGGTGATCCTTGCCGAGATAGATACAGAGCTGCTCGTCCCTTTCAAATCGAGAACGAACGGCTTTAAGAGACTGCCCGAGTATCCCGTAAACGATTACGATATCTCAATGCTGCTCGACGTTAACGTTACCTGGGAGCAGATAAAGAGCTCGGTGCTTTCCAAGAAGCGCGAGCTGCTCCGCGGAGTTGACTTTGTTGACGAATATCGCGGAAAGCAGATCCCCGAGGGACAGAAATCGGTGACGATACGTCTTGCACTCGGCGCTGATGACAAGACCTTGACCTCCGAGGAGATCGAGGCATGCGCCGCCGCCGTTATAAAAACACTCAAAAAGGACCTTGGTGCTGAGGTCAGAGGAAAATAATAAACCAAAAGAGCCGCTGAAGCTTCAGCGGCTCTTTTGGTTTATTTACTTTGGGCGCGCAGGCGCTGCTTGTCGTACTGAAGCATATAGAGTCCGTAATAGCGACCCTGCTTCTCAAGAAGCTCTCGGTGCGAGCCCTGCTCAACTATCCTTCCGTGGCTGAGATATATGATATTATCGGCGTGCTGAATGGTTGAGAGTCGGTGCGCCACGATCAGAAGCGTTCCGATGTTCATCATCTTTTCGAGCGAATCCTGTATCAAGACCTCGGTTTCGGTGTCGATGTTCGCGGTTGCTTCGTCGAGTATCATGACCTCAGGCTTATGTATGATGGTTCGCGCAAAGCTGATCAGCTGACGCTGACCGGCAGAGAAGTTGTTACCCCTTTCGCGAACCTCCTCGTCAAGTCCGTTTTCAAGCTTGTTTATTATCTTGTCGGCATTGACGTAACGGCAAGCCTCCATGATCTGCTCATCGCTGAAGCTCTCCTCGCGAAGCACGATGTTCGAGCGAATTGTTCCCGAGAATAGGAAAACGTCCTGAAGCATCTGACCGAAGTGTCGGCGCAGGGAGGATTTTTTGATGTTTCTAATATTGATACCGTCGATAAGTATCTCGCCCTTTTGAATGTCATAGTTGCGGCAGATAAGGCTGAGGATCGTGGTCTTTCCCGATCCGGTCGAGCCAACGAAGGCGACCGTTTGCCCCGCTTCGACCTTGAAGGATACGTCTCGCAGGACCCATTCGTCCTCCTTGTAGGCAAACCAAACGTTTTTGAACTCTATATCTCCCTTAACGCTGTCAAGCTCTATGGCATCCGGCAGGTCGACCACCTCAGGCTGAATGTCAAAAATGGTAAATATCTTCTCGCTCGACGCCATTGCCGACTGCAACCAACCGAAGGTCTCGGCGAGCGACTGTATCGGGTTAAAGAATTTTGAAATATAAAGGTAGAAGGTTACGACCGTTCCGCTGCTTATTACCTGACCGAGGAACTCGGTATCGCGGATATATCCTCGTCCGCCGAGATAGAAAAGGCAGAGCACGCTCGAAATATAGAGCATATAAACGAGGGGACGGAAAACGCCGAAGGTAAATATCTGCTCGCGCTTTGAGCGGCCGAGCTTTTTGTTTTTAGCGTCAAATTCCTGCTTTTTGCGGCTTTCGCGGTTGAATATCTGAATGATCTTCATTCCCGAAAGGTTTTCCGAAAGGAAGGTATTTATATCGGTCGTGCCGTCCTTAACGCGGCGGTATGCTCTTCGCAAGAACTTGCGGAAGATCACGGTGAAGAGAACGACGAAGGGAACGAAGCAGAGAACCATAAGCGTCAGCTCGTAGTTTACGGCAAGCATGGCGAACAGAACGCCAACAACGACGAAGGAATTTTTAACGAGCGTTACGAGAATGTTAGTGAACAGCATCGAAAGGGCGTTCGTGTCGTTGGTAACTCGGGTGACGAGCTTTCCGACAGGAATTTGGCTGAGCTGAGCGTGAGAAAGGCTCTCGATATGTGTGAAAAGATCCTGACGAATGTTTGAAAGTATCTTCTGACCGATCTTTTGAAGCACGATCGACTGAAGATATGAGCAGATCATCGAAACCACGAGCAACGAGGCGTAAAAGCCGACGTTAAGATAAAGCGAGTAGAGCTCGAAGTCGTTTTTGATCATCTCCTCAATGCTGCCGACGAGGATCGGAGAGATTATGTCGTATGCTATTGAGAAGATCATAACGAGGAGTACAACGAGAAACTGCTTCCAGAAGGGCTTGGCGTATGCCAAAAGTCGCTTGATTATCTCGCTGTCCTTCATGTTGCGATCAAAGCCGACGGCTTCTTTTTTGTCCTTCATAAAGGCATATGCCAGAATGAAGACCACCGATATCACGCCGATGATCGCACCAACGGTTAAGAGAGGGAAGAATTCAGTCATGATCAGTCACCCTCCTTTTCGTTCGATTCAAGATCGTCAAGTCGCTGAAGCTCGACCATAGTTCGGTATTCGGGGCTCTTTTCAAGAAGCTCCTCGTGACGTCCGACGGCGAGAACCTTGCCGTCGTCAATGAAAATGATCTTGTCCATCTTTTCGATGGTGGTTATTCGGTGGGCTATAAGTATAGTCGTTTTGCCCTGTCGAAGCTCGCGAAGATTTGCAAGGATCGCCTTCTCGGTCTTAACGTCGACCGCCGATACCGAGTCGTCTAAAATAAGTATCTGCGCGTCCTTCATAATAGCGCGGGCAATGGAGATACGCTGCTTCTGACCGCCCGAAACGGTCGTTCCACGTTCGCCCAGAACGGTCGAGTATCCGTCCTTGAACTCGCGAATGTTCGAGTCTACGTCGGAAAGCACGGCGGCACGGGTAACGTCGTCAAGCGAGCCTTTGTCGCTGGCAAAGGCAATGTTTGCTTCAATGGTATCCGAAAAAAGGAAATTATCCTGAGGAACGTAGGCGGCGTGGTCACGGACTGTTTTGATCGGAATGGTGTTGACGTCGCGTCCGTCGATAAAAACGGTTCCGTCCGGGACGTTATAGGTGCGAAGAATGAGATCGACGAGAGTCGTTTTACCAGATCCGGTTTTACCGACTATTCCGACGTTCTCTCCGGCGTTTATCTTGAGCGAGACGTTTTGCAAAACGTCGTATTCGCCGTCGGGATAACGGAAGGTCAGATCTCGGAACTCGATTCCTCCGAGAATCGGACGGTCGTCGGTGGCGCCCGGAGAGTCGACTACCACAGGCTTGGTGTCCAGCAGCTCGGAGATGCGGTTGAGCGACGCCTTGCCCTTGGCTCGCATCTCGATGAGCTCCGAGACCGCCATAACGGGCCAGACGGTTGCCGTGAAATATCCTATAAACTCAACAAGCTGACCGGCGTTGAAGACCTTTTCGTGAACGAGATATCCGCCGTAGCCGAGGATTATGCAGATGACCGACTCGATCAAAAGTGTAATAGAGATACGAAGCCCCGTTGAGAGCTTGGTGTATTCAACGTTTATGTTCTCGTTGTTTGCATTGAGCTTTTTGAAGGCGAGCAGCTCTTTTCCTTCCTTAACGAACGCCTTGATAACAGCAATTCCGGCAAAGCTCTCCTGCGAGAAGTCGGAAAGCGATGAGAACGCCGCCTGACGCTTTTCCCATTTGATGGTCATATATCGACCGGTTATAAGACCGCCGGCGAGCAGACAGGCAAGCGGAATGAGCGAAAGACCGGTGAGCAAAGGGTTCATACCAGCCATCTTCATAAGGGCAAGTCCGCCGAGGAAAACGGCATCGCAGAGCATAAGTATTCCCGAGCCGAAGCAGTCCTGAACCGTTTCAAGATCGTTGGTGAAAAGGCTCATCAGAGTTCCGACCTTGTTCACCTGATAATATTCCTGAGAAAGATCCTTGCAGTGATCGAACATACGGCCGCGCAGATCGGTTTCAACCTTGATGCCCGAGCCGAAGAAGCAGATTCTCCAAAGGAAGCGCCCGATGACCATACAAACGATTATCCCAATGAGCGGCAGGCAGATCCTGTCGAGCAGGAAGGTCATATCGAAGGGAAGAAGAGTACCGTCCACCTCGACCGAGCCGTTGTTCATTCCGTTTATGACCATTCTGTAAAACTCGGGTACGAGCAGCTGAACGTAGTCCACCAGAATGAGCGCCAAGGTGCCCAGCAGAAGCGCGGGCAGGTGACGTATGTAATAGCGATTTATATGTTTTCCGAAAAGCATTTTAGCATCCTTTCTAAAATCAAACGGTATACCTGTCTATTATACCATTGATCGAAACGTAAAACAAGAGGGTATAAACAAATAATCTGTCTTTTTTTATCTGTTATATGATTGACAAAATGAAAAAAATGTAGTATGATATATACAGAAGTTAATGGCTTTTGCATGACTGACGGATGCGCGGATCACCGCGGGGAAGTGCAAGGGTCTTTGGGTGAGCGTTTGCCCACCGCCGACCGTCTGGGCAGATCAGTTTTACCATGCTGATTTGCTTTTTTTGTTTAATATGGAATTTTACAAGGAGACTCGAATGAAGCACGAAAATTGGAACGGCTTTAACGCCGGAGTATGGCAGGATGAGATAAACGTTCGCGATTTTATTCAGAATAACTATCGCGAGTATACGGGAGAGCCTTCTTTTCTTGCCGGAGCAACGCCTAGAACCGCCGCACTTATGAAAAAGGTACAGAACCTTTTTGTTATCGAGCAGCAGTCGGGTGGCGTTCTTGATATAGATACCGACGTTGCCTCGTCGCTGACGGCGTATAAGCCGGGATACATAGACCGTGAAAACGAGCTGATCGTCGGCTTGCAGACAAACCGCCCCCTCAAGCGCGGAGTTAACCCCTTTGGCGGCATCAGAATGGTTCGTCAGGCGTGCGAGGCGTACGGATATACTCTCGGTCGAAACGTCGAGGAGGAGTTCAAGTACCGAACCACACATAACGACGGTGTTTTTCGCGTTTATACCGACGAGATGCGTATGGCAAGGCGCAGCCACGTTATAACCGGTCTGCCAGATGCCTACGGAAGAGGACGTATAATCGGAGATTACCGCCGCGTTGCGCTCTACGGAGTTGATCGCCTTATTGCCGAAAAGAAGAAGGACAAGGCGTCTCTTGCCGACCGTAATTTTGACACCGAGACCATACAGCTAGATGAGGAGCTTTACCGCCAGATAAGCTTCCTCGGCTATCTCAAGGAGATGGCGGCTATGTACGGATACGACATCAGCGCGCCGGCAAAGAATGCCCGCGAGGCGATACAGTGGACGTATTTTGCCTATCTCGGCGCTATCAAGGAGCAAAACGGCGCGGCTATGTCGCTCGGTCGAGTCAGCACCTTCTTTGATATTTATATCGAGCGAGACCTCAAGGCAGGCGTCCTGACGGAGGAGAGCGCGCAGGAGCTGATCGACGATTTCGTTATCAAGCTCCGCGTCGCAAGGCATCTCAGAACACCCGAATATAACGAGCTTTTCGGCGGCGATCCGATGTGGATCACCGAGGCAGTCGGCGGTATGGGTGAGGACGGACGAACGCTGGTCTCCAAGTCGAGCTACCGAATCCTCAACACGCTTTATACCCTCGGTCCGGCACCCGAGCCTAATCTGACCGTTCTGTGGTCAAACGCAATGCCTGAAAGCTTCAAGCGCTTTTGCGCCAAGGTCTCGGCAGATACAGACTCGATACAGTACGAAAACGATGACATAATGCGCCCCGTTTACGGCGACGACTACGCCATCGCTTGTTGCGTTTCGGCAATGAAGATCGGAAAGCAGATGCAGTTCTTCGGCGCACGCTGTAATCTTGCAAAGCTGCTCCTGATCGCAATAAACGGCGGCTATGACACCACGAGCGGAATACATATCGGACCGCAAATGGACGTTCTTTCGGGAGATAAGCTCGAATATGGCGAGGTCATGGCTCGTTTTGAGACCTATATTGAATGGCTCAGTCGACTGTACGTCAACACGATGAACGTCATTCACTATATGCACGACCGCTATGCCTATGAGAAGATCCAGATGGCTCTGCACGATACCGACGTCGGTCGCTTTATGGCGTTTGGCGTTGCGGGTCTTTCGGTCGTTGCCGATTCGATCAGCGCGATAAAGTTTGCCTCGGTACGCCCGATTCGCGACGAAGCGGGCTTTATCACCGATTTTGAAACTGTCGGCGATTTCCCCAAATATGGAAACGACGACGACCGCGTGGATCTGATCGCAAAGGATATAACGCATAAGGTCATAACCGAGCTTCGCAAGACACCGACCTACCGTAACGCCGAGCATACGCTGTCGGTGCTGACCATAACGTCGAACGTTATGTACGGCAAGAACACGGGCGCGACCCCCGACGGACGCGGCGCGGGAGAAGCCTTTGCCCCGGGAGCAAACCCGATGCATAACCGCGAGGAGAACGGCGCACTCGCGTCTCTTAATTCGGTTGCCAAGATCAGCTACGACGACTGTCGCGACGGTATTTCAAACACCTTCTCGATAACGCCGGATGCCCTCGGTCACGACGAGGAGTCACGCGTGACTAACCTCGTTGCCATTCTGGACGGCTATTTCGCCAAGAAGGCTCACCATATAAACGTCAACGTTATGAATCGCGAAACGCTTATGAAGGCTTACGAAAACCCCGAGGCATATCCCAATCTGACCATTCGCGTTTCGGGCTACGCCGTGAACTTCTGTAAGCTCTCGCGCGAGCAGCAGAGAGAGGTCATAAGCCGAACCTTCCACGAGAAAATATGACTGGGAGAGTACATTCCATACAAAGTATGGGGACGGTGGACGGCCCGGGCGTGCGGTACGTCGTGTTTCTTCAGGGCTGTAATCTGAGATGCTCGTGCTGTCATAATCCCGATACGTGGCGTGTAAACGAGGGGACTGAGTATACCGCCGAGGATATCGTTTCAAGGGCGATAAGATTTCGTGAATATTTCGGCAGAGAAGGGGGGATAACCCTCTCGGGAGGCGAGCCGCTGCTGCAGGCGGAGTTCGCAAGGGAAATATTCGAGCTGTCGCATAAAGCGGGAATAAACACCTGCCTTGACACCTCGGGAAGCCTGCTGAACGGTAACGTTAAAGCCTTGCTCGACGAAACCGACCGAGTTCTGCTCGATATAAAGTATACCGACGATGAGCTATATCAAAGGCACGCCGGATGCCGACTTGAGAGCGTTCTGGTGTTCCTTCGATATCTTGATGAAAAGGGAATAGCAACGACTCTGCGGCAGGTCATAATACCGACGCTCAATGATAACGCCGAGAACGTAACCAGACTGAAGGAAATAGCGAAAGCGCATAAATGTGTTGATAGGATAGAGCTGTTGCCCTTCAGGAAGATCTGTGAGGTCAAGTATAAAGCAATGTCGCTGAGTTTTCCGTTGGCTGACGTCGATGAACCCACGAGCGAAAGAATGACAGCGCTCCGCACGCTGTTGTAAGCCCGTGTAAAACAAAAACCGAGAACAAAGTTCTCGGTTTTTGTCGTTTATCATTGATGTTTCGAATTATTTTGTTACCATGTGAACGTTCATATGCGGATAACTGAAGGCAATGCCGTTTTTGTCAAAGGTGGGCTTTATGGCATTCATGATGTCGAAATAAACCGTCCAATAATCTTTATTCTCACACCAAGCACGGGCGGTATAGCAAATATCGCTGTCACGAAATTCCTTGACGTGAACCACCGGCGTCAGTCCCTCGTCGGAAAGGACCAAGGGATGCTCGATCAGCAGCTGAAGCAGAACGGAACGAACCTTTTCCGTGTCATCGTCGTAGGAGGTGCAAACCAAGAATTCCAATCTGCGATTGAGGGCGTTGGAATAGTTGACGATGCTGTCGTTGGCAATTTTGCTGTTGGGGATCTGGATCAGCTTTTTGTCGGGCGTATCCAGCTTGGTATAAAACAAACCGACCTCACGGACCGTGCCCGATTCGCCACCGGCTTCAACGTAATCGCCGATTTTGAAGGGGTGGTTTGAAATGATCTGGATACCTCCGAACACGTTGCTCAAAAAGCCCTGGATCGCCAAGGAAAAGGCAACGCCAACCACCGAGAGAGCGGCGATCAAGGACGAAACCGAAATGCCGATGCTGCTCAGTATAATAATAACTGCGGTAAACAAAAGGAAAGCTTTTATGATGATCCGCAAAATTTTGCAAACCAACAGATCCATTTTTGACCGTTTTAGAAACTTGTCGAACAAGAACAGAATTGCCTTGATCGCAATCAAACAAACGGCAAGTAAACAAATGGTTATGATCGCTTTTTTTACGGGGAATTGCTTAAAAAAATCCAAGACGGCAGACATAAGGTGTTCTCCTTAAAAACGTTTGATTTAGCGCAGGACATTATATCACGTTCTGCAATTTTTGTCAAGGCAAACCTCTCGCGACGATGATATGTCAAGCAGAACAAAAGCCCCCGAAAGCAAATGCTTTCGGGGGCTTTTTAGACGTGTTGACAAAAAAGATGCCATTATTGAAGCTCATACATTTTTGCCGAATAAAGTAATTTGATGTCTTTTTTTCTTTATAATGAACGATATAAAACGTATCTCCTGCAGAAGAGAGCTGAAAGATTGTATGTCCGACAGAAATTTTATTGAACTCACAGAAGTGGAGATATTCCACCATGCGCCGATGAACCATTTCCTCACTCTTGTACGATACATCACGGGTAACAATATCAAAGTCACCGCAAACAAGCAGATTTCTTTCAGATAGAGCGCAGAGCAACCCTAAAAAATTGAGCCATATTGGTGCACTTGTAATACCACCCATAATTACTGACAAAATAATTTTGATCAGTGTGTTCTCAAACATTGACAAAATTCCATAGATAACGCCTACTGTGAGCGGTAGAAAAATCAAAGCGAAGACACCACACAAAACCAAACTTGATTTGATATCTGCCGTGTTATAAAAGCGAAGCTCTTTTTCTATATAATCTCTCGTAATTATATTTTTCGTTTGCTTTTGCATGTCTGTCACCGTCTTTCGTGGTTGTTAGTTTCAGTATAGCACAAAAGCATCGGGGCGTCAAGGAGAAGCGAAGCTATTTCACTTGGCGAAGCCAAATGTCACTCGCCTCAGGCGAATTTCGTTGAAAAAAGCACATCTGCAACGCAGATGTGCTTTTTTCTGAGACGTGTTGACAAAAAAGATGCCAACGCAATTTGATTATCTTGGCCTATATGTCGGGCAAGGAAAACTTCCACGCATATAGCACTTGCTTGCCAGTAAACAGGTGTTGCACTGATGGCGAAGCTCCTTTTCCTGCCTTGACCGTTCATTTATCTCTTCCCAATGTTGTTTGCGGTGATCAATGCGGTCTTGTGCCTCTTGTTTCTTTTTTTCATCCCACGCACGTTGTCTTTCCCTTAGCTCGGCACTATGCCTTGCCTCTTCTTCTCTGCGTTGCATTTCTAAATCGTGGTGGAAGCGTTCTTCCCTATCTTGCTGCAAAATTTCTGCCAAGTCATATGTATATGCGCTGTTAGTCATGCAATCAGGAGTTTTGTCGCATTCGTATTGCTTTTGTATGTAGAGAAGTTCTCGCATCCACTTGGATTTTTCGCTTGCTTCCTTCAAATAGGAGCTTGCAGTTGTTTGTTTGGGGTGCTTTTGGGCATATGAAAGCATTTCGGAAAAATCTTGGTAACTGTCAAGATAACGAAGAAGTGATGACAACCCATGTTCTTCAAACTTGGTTTTCATCTTCTCGTACTTTGCATCCACTGTAGCGACTATTGCACGACGCTCCGCCTTTGTCTTTTCAACTAAAGCTTCATATTCGTTTTTCAACGCAGTGCGCTCCCGCGCGACACGCAACTTTTCTTTAAGTCTGCCTTCAAAATAACGGTACAAGAAAAACGTTCCTACACAGATACATACACCTAAAACGATATCCATTGCACTTAAGCCCGCAATGCCAATAATGATGCAAAGTAGTCCCCAGCCCATTACAACTCCAAGTACAATGCGGAAAATCTTTCGTGTAGATACAATCGATTTTTCGTCATACTCACCATACTTGTCCTCTTCAAGTCTAGGCTCGGCAGCCTTGCATTTGTCAAAAACGTACATTATTTCCGGTGTTTCAGCGATTTTCTTAGCGTCAAAATATTCTTTTACAATGGGCTTTAATTTTTGTAATTTTTCATAAAAGGTTTCTTTTTCCATATCTCCACCGCCTTTCTGAGTTTATTATAGCATAAAACTTCTTACTTTTCAACCTTATATGGTAATAAATGCTTTTCGACCATCGGGAGAAAAGCTACCGAAATTATTCATTATTCATTAGCGAAGCGACTTCATTATTCATTTTTCATTCGAAAATCTGTTCTGCCTTAATGAATAATGAATGATGAATAATGAATAGTGAATAATACAAACAAAAATCCGCTCTCTTACGAGAACGGATTTTTGTTTGGAGGCGCCTCCCGGAATCGGACCGGGGAATAAAGGTTTTGCAGACCTCTGCCTTACCGCTTGGCTAAGGCGCCATTTATTCTTACCTCGGTATTATACCACGACACTCCTTCTTTGTCAATAGCTTTTGATAAATTATTGAATTTTATTTTGCTTTGCAAAAATGGTTCGTTTTTCGCCCCCTCAACTAAAGACAGCGGCACCTATATTATTACAGTATACACCGCTTTGGTGATTTTTGTGATCAAATATTATGGAGCTTGGGCTTGGTATGCCTTTTGAAAATACATATCAGCGAGATTCTGACTATTCAAAAAGCTATTGACAAAAGCATATAAATGTTGTATAATTAACTACCATATTTTCTGTAAAGATTAGGAGAAATGCTATGAAAAAGTATCTTGCTTTGGTGCTGGCGCTGGTAATGATCCTGGGTGTTCTCAGCTCCTGCAATACCCCTGCCGATCCGGTTGACACCACTGTCGCTGACACAACTGCATCCGACACGACTGCGGCTGATACAACAACCACCGTTGCCGACACCACCACGGGCGAGCCCGAGAAAGAGGCGGACAAGCTCAAGATCGCCTCAAACGGAAATCTTCTCATCAACGACTTTGACACAGGAATCAAAGCCATCAAGGACAACGGTTCGTCTTCCTTGTTTAGACTCAATCCCGAAACGGTTGCTCTTGAGGCAAGTGTAGACGGAGTTGACTGGTCTAAGATCGAGATGGAAAACTGTCCCGTCAATAAGACCGAAAAAGGTAACTGGAGCATTGGTGATATTGATCTTGGCGTTGCTGCCGTTACCGAAGAGGGCGCTGCGACTGTCATCAGCGTTAACCCCATAAGCTATTATCTGCAGGCAAGCGTTGACAACGGCGCAACCTGGGCCGGCGTTGATTTCAGAGTTGACAGCACGGTTGTTAACGAGTACAACTATCCTATGGATACTATCGTTCCTGCCGACGGCACCATCAGAGAGTCGGATAACAACTACATAAAGTCCACCTCGTATCGCGGCGCGTTCCTCTACATTGAGGATTCGGTATTTGATACTGTTACTATTACAAGGGGATCGGGCACCACTTCTGTAGATTATGCCTTCCTTGCCGCCAAGCCGCAGGTCTTTTACCACGCCAGCAAGTTCCCGAACGGACATACTCCTACCTACGCTGCCGGCTATACAAGGGTTGTAACCTCGACCGACGAGACCATAACTCTCAAGGTTCCCGATAACGCAAGATATCTTTACATATACTACAACAGTAATGAAATATCCTATCTGCCTGAGGCTATAAAGCTGTCTAAGTCGGGTAACGCTCCGGCGGATGATTCGAATTCGATAAGGATCGCCACCTGGAATATCGGTCACTTTGCCCTCGGTGAGAAGAACAACACCATCCTGACGGAAAAGCAGAAGGAAGAAAAGCTTGCAGAGTATACCGACTACATCTACAACTGCATCAACGCCGACGTTATCGCGCTGAACGAGTACTGCACCAAGTTCACCACGCAGTCTCTTGCCAAAACCACAGTCTTTTCCAAGTATAGTACCCAGTTTGAGGGACCCAAGAGACAGTACAGCAGAAACGCGATCTTTGCGAACGCCAACGTTACGAATATTCAGCTTTGTGAATATGAGTGCAACAAGACGGCTAATATGGAAAGTCCGTATGGAATTCAGGCGAGCAACTATTACTACCTTACTGCCGACCTCGCGATAAACGGACAGACAGTCAAGCTTGTCAGCACGCATCTTGCTTTCTATGCAGGAAACTCGAGCAATCCGCCCGAGATATGTAAGGATCAGATGAGAGAGCTTGTTGAGGTATACAAGTCGTACGACAAGGTCGTTCTTATGGGTGACTGGAATGCCTATTTCTCTGATTTCAGCGTCTTTACTGATGCGGGATACAGCCTTGCAAACACTGATAGCAATCTCTCGACGTATTCTTCCTCTATAGACCCTCTTGACAATATCATCTATAAGGGCGTTACCGTAAGTGATTTTGGACTTGCGGGATGCACTCTTTCTGACCACTACGCAATTTATTGCACTATTACGGTCGAATAATAAACCACCGTTGAACGGGGCTGAAATTGTCAGCCCCGTTTCTGCTTTTATTGACAAAAATGCAACCTTGTGTTATAATATTCAGAGAAAGGCGGTGCGCTTATGAAGATTTATTTTGTCCGTCACGGACATCCGGATTATAAAAACGACTGTTTGACCGAGCTTGGGAACAAGCAGGCAGCAGCGGCGGCAGAAAGACTTAAGGATTGCGGCATCGAGCGTATCTATGCCTCGACCAAGGGAAGAGCAATGCAGACGGCGGAGCATACCGCAAATCTGCTGGGACAGGATATAGTTCCTTGCGATTTTATGCGCGAGCTCGATTGGGCGAGTATCGACGGAGAGCCGATCCTGGCTAAAGGACATCCCTGGGCTGTTGCCGCGATACTTGCATCGGAGGGTAAGACCTTGCTTTCAAGAGAATGGCAGAAGGACGAGCCGTATTGCAGGAGCCAGATCGTTGAGCGCGCCGCGACGGTTACGAAGGGTATCGACGCTTGGCTCGCCGAGCTGGGGTACACCCGAGAGGGAGAGCTTTACCGAGTAACGGGAGAGGATACGGATAAGACTGTTGCAATGTTCAGCCACGCAGGCTCGTCTTCGATCGCGCTTTCGCATATCTTTAATATCCCGATGCCGCTGTTTTTCGCAGCGTTTCAACTCGACTTTACGTCGATCGCCGTCGTTGAGCTTTCGAACACCGTCGGAGAGCTGTTCTGCCCAAAGCTGATGCTCTTTAACGATGCGAAGCACATTGAAGGAATTACTATTGAAAACGTCTTCGGAAACTAACTAAAAAATCAAGAGCAACGGCAATCGTGGTTGCTCTTGATTTTTTAGTTGTCAAGGTCTTGACAAAACGAATAAACTATGGTATAATCCATACATAAACAAGCGTTAGCTAATTTTTATAGGAGAATCTCGTGGAACACGGAGACAAAGGCGACAGTCAAAGTCGATTATTTTACATATAGCCTTTTAAGAAGCATAGTTGCTGTCTGACACAGGTCGGAGAGTGCTATGCCTTTTTGCGTTCTTCCGCTTGAGATAATTATTTGAAAGGGTAAATCATGACATCAACAAACATATTTTATACAGTTGGGATCGTGCTGTGTCTTATAGGCTCGGCGTTCTTCTCGGCAAGCGAGACGGCTTTCACCTCGTTTAATAAAACGAAGATGAAGATGCTGGCTCAAGAGGGCAATAAAAAAGCGGCGCTTTGCCTCAAAATGGAAGAGAATTACAGTAAGCTGCTTTCAACCATACTCGTCGGTAATAACGTGGTAAACATCGCGGCGTCCTCGATGGCAACTCTTCTGTGTATCGATCTTATGAAGGATACCAGCTGGCAGTCGGCTGCCGCCACTGTTTCGACAGCAGCGCTGACTATTCTCGTCCTTATCTTTGGCGAGATCTCGCCGAAGAACCTTGCAAAGGATCACGCCGAAGGCTTTGCTATGGGCGTTTGCCGATTCCTTTGCGTGCTTCAGTGGATACTGACTCCCGTAAACTGGTTGTTTATGCTTTGGAAAAAGCTTCTCAACGTCATTTTTAAGACTAAGGAAGAGGATGCCGTTACCGAGAACGAGGTTCTTATGATCGTTGACGAGGCTCACGAGGACGGAAGCATAGATACTTATGACAAAGAGATCATTGAAAACGTTTTTGATTTTGACGATATAACCGCTATGAACGCTGCAACTCACCGCCGCGACCTCGTGACCCTTTACGCCGAGGACAGCATCGACGATTGGAGCGAGACGGTTCTCAACAGCCGTTTTTCACGTTATCCGATCTGCGGAGAGACTGCCGACGAGATAATCGGTATACTCGATGCCCGCGCCTTCCTGCGTTGCCGCGAGGAGGGACGTGAGGCGATTATGGAAAAGGCGGTACGCGCCCCCTATTTCATTCCCGAAAGCGTTAAGCTGGACGTGTTGTTCCGCAATATGAAGCAGGCGAAAGAGGCGTTTGCCGTGGTTCTTGACGAGTACGGCGGTACTTCGGGTATCGTTACTATGACCGATATCGTTGAGTATCTTGTCGGAGACTTCAGCGATGATATAAACGAAGAGGTTGTTGAGCCCGAGTTTGAGCAGCTTGAGGAGAACTGTTGGATCGTTCGCGGAGACGTTCTTATCTCGGAGGTCAACCGCAAGACCGGCTCGAAGATAGACGACGAGGACGTTGACACGTTGAGCGGATATATCCTTGGCTTGAAGGGTGAGATACCCGCCGAGGGCGCTTCATTTGAAATAGACACCGACGAGCTGACCATAAGAGTTCTGTCCATCAAGGATATGACTGTCGAGCGCGCCGAGCTGACAATAAAGGATCCCTCCGAAGAGAAGGAGGAGCAGGACTCCGCAAAGGAAGAGACCGCCGAGGTCTTATCAGAATAAAAAAGGAACGCGCCGAGAGGCGCGTTCCTTTTTTTGTTATCAATAGAATCTTTCTTTTTCAGCTTTGATACGGTCGTTCTCACGCTTGAGCTCAAGAACACGTGCGCCGAGGATCTCAACACAGACCGGATCGGTCTCGCCGTTCTGATAGTGGCGAACGATCTCAATGTGCTCGGGCTTTGCACATGCGGCGATCGCTTTAACGACTGCAACGTGAACGAACGGATTATCGAACTGATACATCTCGCAGAGATAACCGAAGTTTTCCTGAGTTTGAATTCTTCCGAGCTGCTCGAAAACAGCGTCTATCTCGTCGTATGTTGCGCCCTTGCGAATAATGTTTCTAAGCTTTTTGGCTTGCTTCTTGTCGCCGTACTTCTTGATCTTTTCAATGCTTGCCATATTGATTCTCCGTTTCGATGAAAGCGTTTATGTTTTTTCGCAGAGCCGAGGCTCGACTGCTTTAGATATATATATATAATATTCCAAAAACATTAATGCATTATGAATTAACAGTGTACTACTCTTTACATTTTGCATTCAACTCAAAGAAAATCATTTCCAAAAGCAAAAATGGCGACATTGTGTTGACTAAAAGCTCAAGGTATGATATAATTCGATATATATAATTATATATTATTTGCTATAAATCGTTGTTGCGGTTCGGAGGGAACTATGGAAAATATTTCAGCAAAGCACGCCGGAAAAAAGGTCGTTATTGACACTGATTTGAAGGTTGAGGATATTGTGTTTTACGACACCAAAAGCGATCCGTTTGAGGTTTACGGACTTTATAACTACCGAAACGAGACCCCGAGCCGACGATTGCCCGAGAACGTTGCTGCGGCAACCAGCGAAAAGGTTGCCTACCGATCGCTTCTGACGTCGGGCGGACGAGTTCGCTTCATGACAGACTCTCCGTACATCGCAATAAAGTGCGTCATGCCGCACGTAAACCGACTGCCGCATATGTCCTTGAGCGGTACGGCAGGATTTGATATCTACGTCGATTCCGAAGGGTCGAGCAGGTTCGTCAAGCTTTATAAGCCCGATATGGAAACGCAAAGCGGTTACGAGGGAGTGGCAAGATTTGCATCGAGCGAGCCGAGATGTGTTACGATAAACTTTCCTGCCTACAATCCGGTGTCCGAGCTTTACATAGGAATTAAAGACGGCTCTGCACTGTCTGCCGGAAAGCCGTACAGTAATAAAAGACCGATCGTTTTTTATGGAAGCTCGATAACTCAGGGCGCTTGCGCGTCCCGTCCAGGTCTGATATACGAGAACATCATCAGCCGCAACTGTAATCTTGATTACATAAATCTCGGATTTTCGAGCAGCTGCCTGGCAGAGGACGCTATCGTTGAGTATATGGCGTCGCTTGATATGTCGGTGTTCGTCAGCGACTACGATCACAACGCGCCGTCTGTCGAGCATTTGAGAAGCACTCACCGTAAGATGTACGAGACGATCCGCGCCGCGCACCCCGATATTCCGTATATAATGCTCTCAAAGCCGGAATTTATTTACGACCGTGAAGACTCTGCCGCACGTCGTGACGTTATTATAGACACTTACCGTTTTGCCCGCGAAAAGGGAGATAAATGGGTCTACTATATAGACGGAGACAGTATGATGCGAGGAGTGAACGACGACTGCTGTACTGTTGACGGAACTCACCCAAGCGACTTCGGAATGGTCAAAATGGCTGATGCCGTTGAGTGTGTGCTCCGCCGCATAATGGCAGAGCGCGATATATTAAACTAAACCCCAAAGAAAGGCTGTTAAATTTATGTATCCTGAGCTTTTCGGAATCCCGACCTATTTAATACTTGCCTTGCTTGGCTTTGTTGCCGCGTTTGTGCTTGCAATGTTTCGCCGCCGCGCTTACGAATACCGTATCCTTGACCTCGTTGCAATGCTTTGCGCGAGTGTCGTCGGTATCGTCATCGGCGCGAGACTGCTTTTTGTCATTACCGAGATACCTGCGCTGATAGAACATAACTTCAGCTGGGAGATAATCGAAAAAAGAGTTATCAACGGAGGTCTGGTCTTCTACGGAGGTCTTATCGGCGCTCTGCTTTGCATATACTTTTTAGCGAAGTACTTAAAGCTCGACTCCAAGAGAATGATCAACTTCGTCTGCCCCTGCTTTACGATATTCCACGCCTTCGGACGTATCGGATGTCTGCTCGGCGGTTGCTGTTACGGTGTGGCGTCCGACGTTGGCGTTCTTATGCCTCATAAGCTTGCGGACGGGACGGTTAAGTACATAACCAGCGTTCCGGTCCAGCTCTACGAGGCAATAGCGCTCGTGCTGATAACCGCGATACTTCTTCTCGTTGAGATGGACGACATCAAAAAGGGTAAGGATTCAAATCTTCTGCCGATATACATAGCGCTCTATGCTCCCGCAAGATTCGTGCTTGAGATGTGGAGAGGGGATATCCTTCGCGGCGTTTTTGACGTAAGCTTTAATTACGCAACCGATGACGGAAGACTTGCAGGACGCTTCAGCCTTTCAACCTCACAGGTAATATCTATTCTGCTTATAATAGCTCTGCTGATATATCTCGGCTATAAATATGCTCTTGCAAGACAGAACAGAAAGAACCCTATGAAGAGCGAAAGAGACAGTGCGGTCTGTGAGCTTTGCGCAGAAGAGCTGCCCGAAGCAGAAGAGATCCTGCCGCTTGAGACCGAAAACGCGGCGGATGAAAATAAACAAAATTAAGGAACTTAAATGATGAAGATCGGATTTGTATCGCTCGGTTGTCCCAAGAATCAGCTTGACACCGAGGTCATGCTGCATGAGCTTTTGAACGCCGGATATGAGATAAGTGCCGACGAGACCGAGGCTGATATAGTTGTAATCAACACCTGCGCCTTTATAGAGAGCGCAAAGCGCGAGGCTATCGACTCGATACTCGATATTGCTTGGCTGAAGAAAAACCGTTCACTACGCTCAATAATAGTTTGCGGTTGCCTTGCCGAGCGTTACAGAGACAAGATATTCGAGGAGCTTCCCGAGGTGGACGCCATACTCGGAGTTGGCAGTATACATAATATCGTTGACGCCGTACGCGCCTGCGAGAAAAAGAGAAATGCAAAATATTCCTCTTATCTGCCGAATGACGAGGTCAAGCTCGGAGGCGAGAGAGTGCTTATCGGCTCGGGCTTTTCGGCGTATATCAAGATTGCCGAGGGCTGCGATAACCGCTGTGCCTACTGTGCGATCCCCTCGATCAGAGGTCGCTTCAGAAGCCGCACGATAGAGGACGTAGTTGAGGAAGCCAAGCAGCTTGATGCACTTGGCGTTCGCGAGCTTTGCGTCGTTGCGCAGGATATAACCCGTTACGGACTCGATATATACGGAGAGTATTCGTTATCCAAGCTGCTTCGCGCAATAACCGACGCGACGAGCATTCCGTGGGTGCGTTTGCTTTATTGCTATCCAGATAAGATCACCGACGATCTTATCGCCGAGATACGTGACAACCCTCGTATCCTCAAGTATATCGACCTGCCGATCCAGCATATTTCGGACAATATGCTCACCGCGATGAATCGCCACGGAGATTCGGCAATGATCCGCGAGGTCATAGCCAAGCTTCGCCGCGAGATCCCGGATATCGTTATCAGAACCACGGTCATCGTGGGCTTCCCCGGCGAGACCGAGGAGGACGTTGCCGAGCTTTGTGAGTTTGTGGCAGAAGCTAAATTTGAAAGACTTGGCTGCTTCACCTATTCAAGAGAAGAAGACACCCCGGCTTACGACCTGCCCGATCAGATCGACGAGCAGACCAAGCTTGACCGTATGGACGCCGTTATGCGCCTTCAGATGGATATCAACGAGGCAAACAACCTTGCTATGATTGGCAAGACGGTGCGCGTTCTGTGCGAGGATTATGACACGGTCGGAGAGATACATTTCGGACGTTCGGCTGCCGACGCTCCTGAGATCGACGGAAAGGTCTATTTCAAATCGGAGGTTCGCATCGCTCCCGGCTCCTTTGTGGACGTAAAGATAAGAAAGGTCCTTGATTACGATCTGGTCGGTGTTGCCGTTCTTCACGGCAAGAACTGACGCATGAAAGGGAACTGTAGTTATGAAAAAGCTTAATCTTCCGAATAAGCTCACCGTTTTGCGCTTGGTTATGGTTCCGGTGTTCGTTGCCGTAATGTATTTCATTCCGTCCGAGCTCTGGATACTCCGTAATCTTCTGGGTGCGGCGATCTTTCTTGCAACCTCGATAACCGACGCAATGGACGGTCATATCGCGAGAAAATACAATCTTATCACCGATTTCGGTAAGTTTCTCGACCCGTTGGCGGATAAATTTATCGTCATCAGTGCTATGACGATGATCTTCTATCTGCCGCTGTACTCGAGTATCCGCCCGGTCTTCGTTTGGGTGTTTATCGTCGTTTTGCTTCGAGAGTTTGCCGTAACGGGACTGAGACTCATAATCAGCAACAAGGGTACTGTTCTTGCTGCCGGAATCCTTGGCAAGATCAAAACGGTCCTTCAGATGGTCTTTGTTTTGGCAGCTCTGCTCGAGCCGGTGCTTTACCGCATCTTCGGCGTGCTTCCGAACAGTGGGCATTGGTTGAACCTGCTGCCGCTGACGCTGATCTCTATGATCGGAGTTCTCGTTTTCACGCTTTGGTCGGCAATAGATTACTTCCGAGGCGGCGGAAAATATATTGACCCTGAAAAATAAATATATATAAAGAGTGCCGAGTCGTACGACTCGGCACTCTTTATATGTTGTTTGTCGTTGCCTTAATATGCAACGCCCTGAGCCATCATGGACTCGGCGATCTTAATGAAGCCTGCGATGTTAGCACCGGCAACGAGGTCACCCTCACGGCCGTATGCCTTAGCGGCGTTAGCGCAAGCTGCGTAGATGTTGACCATAATGCCGTGCAGCTTCTCGTCAACCTCGTCAAAGCTCCAAGAGAGACGGATGCTGTTCTGGGTCATCTCAAGTCCGCTGGTGGCAACGCCGCCGGCGTTTGCAGCCTTGGCAGGTCCGAAGAGGAGCTTGTTAGACTGGAAGATCGAGATAGCATCGGGCGTGCTGGGCATGTTAGCACCCTCGGCAACTGCGATACAGCCGTTGTCGACCAGAGCCTGTGCGCTCTCGGCGTTGATCTCGTTCTGAGTTGCGCAGGGCATTGCAAGGTCGCACTTGACCGTCCAGATGCCGTTGCAGCCGGGAGTGAAGACGGCGCCGTCAACACGCTTGGCGTACTCCGAGATCCTTGCTCTCTCAACCTCTTTGATCTGCTTGATAACGTCAAGGTTGATACCGTTGGCGTCATAAACGTATCCCGAGGAGTCGCTCATTGCAACTACCTTGGCGCCGTAGGTGGTAGCCTTCTCAGCACAGTAGATAGCAACGTTGCCCGAGCCCGAAATGACGGCAGTCTTGCCCTCGAAGGTCAGACCGTTATCCTTGAGCATCTCGTTCATGTAGTAGCAAACGCCGTAGCCGGTCGCCTGCTTGCGGGCGAGCGAGCCGCCGTAGGGAATACCCTTACCGGTCATAACGCCCGAGTACTCGTTGCGAAGTCTCTTGTACTGTCCAAAGAGATATCCGACCTCACGAGCGCCAACACCGATGTCACCGGCGGGGACGTCGGTGAACTGACCGATGTGCTTTTCAAGCTCGGTCATAAAGGACTGGCAGAAGCGCATGACCTCTCCGTCGCTCTTACCCTTGGGGTCGAAGTCGGAGCCGCCCTTACCGCCGCCCATAGGGAGACCGGTCAGCGAGTTCTTGAAGCACTGCTCAAAGCCGAGGAACTTCATAATGGAAAGGTTGACCGACGGGTGGAAGCGAAGACCGCCCTTGTAAGGTCCGATGGCGGAGTTGAACTGGACGCGGAAGCCGCGGTTTACCTGAACCTTACCGGCGTCGTCGACCCAGCTGACGCGGAAAACGATAACGCGCTCGGGCTCGACCATGCGGTCAATAACTCCGGCGTTGACAAGATCGGGGCGCTCGTTGACGACGGGCTCGATGGTCTCGAGAACCTCCTTGACAGCCTGAAGAAATTCGGGCTGATCGGCGTCGCGGGTGGCGACCTTCTCGTAAACACTTGCAAGATAAGAATTTGTGAATGACATAAGAATCCTCCAAATATAATGAAATTAAAGTGTTCTGAATTTTGAGATGAGCTTGAGAGAGCAGATCGAAAGGGCGTCTGCAACAGATCTTTCGGTCATCGCATCGGTGATGATGCTTATTTTGCCGTTTTCAACCAAGCAAGAGGTCGGGTTAAAGATGCGTTTGATCTCGTCGAGATCACCCTCGTTACCTTCAAAGCTGAAGACGCGTCCGCAGCTGTAGCTTTCAACGTCGGCAATATCGTCAGCGTTAGCAAGTCTCCACTGCATCGTGCTCACGCGGTGGGGTGAGGCGGCGTCGAGAATATCCGAAACGACCGCTCCTGCCGTGGGAAGCTTTCCGGCGCCCTTGCCGTAGAACATAACCTCGCCCAGCATATCGGAATCAACGAGGATCCCATTGAAAACGTCGCTGACGGTGTAAAGCGGGTTGGCCTTGGAAACGAACCTCGGGCTGACCATGCAAAGGATCTTGCCGTCCTCGGCCTTCTCAAAGCGTCCGATGAGCTTGATGGTATATCCAAACGACTCAGCAGTCTTCATATCGGTGTCTGTGATCTTGGTGATGCCCTCACGACTGATCTCATCGGCATTGAGGATAACGCCGGATGCCAGAGCCGCGAGAATAACGATCTTACGTGCGGCATCGAGCCCTTCAACGTCTGCGGCGGGATTCGCCTCGGCATATCCCTTCTTCTGGGCGTCTGCCAGAACGTCTGCAAAGGCAAGTCCCTCGTTTGCCATCTTGGTCAGTATATAGTTTGTGGTTCCGTTAAGGATCGCGGAGACCGACTTGATGTGTACCGGTGCGAGATCGACCATCATGGGACGAATGACGGGTATTCCTCCGCCAACGCTTGCCTCAAAGAGATAACGGCAACCTTTTTCGGCGGCGATAGCCAAAAGCTCGGCGCCGAAGTTTGCAACGCATTCCTTGTTTGAGGAAACGACGCTCTTGCCGGCAAGAAGAGCGGCCTTGGTGTATTCGTACGCGGGGTGCGAGCCTCCCATCATTTCAACGACGATCTTGACGTCGGGGTCGTTCAGAATAACGTCGTATCTGTGAACAACGAGATGACCGAACGGACTTTCGGGGAAGTCGCGCAGATCGAGAATGTATTTTATGTTAAGAGCAGTCCCGAGCTGTTTTTCGATCAGCTCGCGATTTTCGGTAATAACCTCGGCAGTTCCTCCACCGATGTTTCCGAACCCGAGCAGGGCTATATCTATCATATCAAAAAACCTCTCCTTGTAAAAATTACAAATAATTATATCACACTTTGCAAAAAAATGCAATTCTATATTGAAAAAAACTAAAAAAAGTGATAAAATAATAGTTGCAAAAACACAGTAAAGGAGAACCGACATGAGCTCACCGATAGGAAGCAAGAGAAACGTTAAGATCTTCGTGCTCTATCTCATGGAAAACATAAACAATCCGCTGGACAGAATAACCATTAACGATATAGTTATGCAGACCGACTACGTAATGTATCTTGATTTTGCCGAGAGCTTCAACGAGATGCTCGACAGGCTGATCGAGGTGGTTGGAAAGAGCAAGGAAGGCGACGAGCTGTACGCCGTTACGTCGCGCGGCCGCTTGGTTGCCGATGAGCTCAAGAGCGATATTATAGATTCGATACTTCACCAGAGCCTTGTTGCCGCCTTCAGATATCTTGATTTCAAGCACAGAGAGGTCAAGGTCAGCTGCCGTTCCGAAAAGGAAGCCGACGGGACCTATACAGTATACTTCTCGCTGACCGAGAAGGGAAAGGTGCTTTGCAGCTCTCAGCTCAACGTGGATAGCTACAGAAGAGCCGAGCGTATCAAGCAATATATGCACGATAATCCCGAGGTAATATACCGCGGAATGCATACACTTTTCACCGGAAACGTCGATTTTATTTTCAAATAATTCGGTTTATTTAAGAAAATATTAAAAATAAATTTAAAAAGCTATTGACAATTTTGGGAAATATGTTATAATGGTGGTAGCATAGACAACTATGGCTGTGTGCAAAACCACCAATAACCCTTTTCGTAAGGAAGAATGCCGATGAGTGACGTTAATAAGATCGAGATAAATGACTTGATTTCAGCAACGCGCGTCGGCAGTGAAGAAGCCCTTAAAGAGTTGATCGTCAGATATAAACCTTTGATGCGCTCGCTTCTGTCAAAGTATCCCGAAAGCGTGCTCTCGCATGAGGACGCCGAGGATATAAAGCAGGAGCTTTTAATAGTTTTTTGCAACGCCGTTATGAAATACGATCTCTCTCAAACCGAGGTCGATTTCGGGCTCTATGCCAAGATATGTATGGAGAGGCTTTTGGTTTCGCAGCTCCGTGCATTAAGTCGCCGCGTAAAGGTCGAGCAGATGCCCGACGAGATATTTCACTTTGACGATCCGAGCCTTCGAATAATAGAGGGTGAAAGGATTCGGGAAATGTGGAAGCTGATAGACGAAAATCTGTCGGCGTTCGAGAGCGCGGTTTGGAATCTGCATTTGTCGGGCAAGGGTTCGATGGATATAGCCACACAGCTTGGCCGTGAGGTTAAGTCGATAGACAACGCTCTTTGCCGTATCCGCGCAAAACTGAGAAAGGCCCTGCGTGGGCAGGTTAACTAAGTTATATGTCCTGTTTAGCTCAAGAAGAGCGCCGGAAACGGAGGTGACGGTAGCGCCGTCAGCGGGCAAAAAATACCTATTTAAAAACAAAGCGAGGAAAAGCAATGTACGACGAGAATGTTGTATCGACCACCGAAGAAGTATTTCAGGATGAGACCCTGCTTTGCAAGGAGTGCGGAAACGAGTTCGTTTTCAGCGCCGGCGAGCAGGCTTTCTACAAGCAGAAGGGCTTCCTGAACAAGCCTAAGATGTGCAAGGCTTGCAGAGATGCGAAGAAGAACGCGGGCAAGGCTCCGCGCGAGTACTTCGAGACTGTTTGCGCAGAGTGCGGCGGAGTTGCCAAGGTAACCTTCCAGCCCTCCAGCGACAGACCTGTATACTGCAGCGAGTGCTTCGAGAAGAGAAAGAAAGCAGAATAATCGGTATCAAGTTAAACTCGATATAGATTTTCAACAGAGACACAAGAGACGGACACCCCGGCTCTTGTGTCTCTGTTTTTATCTTGAAAAGAGCGCAAAGATCGCGCATATTCCCGCGCCAAGTAAGAGCCCCAAAAAGAAAGAGCCTGCGCTCAGAAATATTTTTGATAGCCGTTCGCGTCGTCGGCGGCAGACCTCAAGACGCGGAAGACCTTCTGAAATGATGCGATCCGCCTCGCGCAGAACATCGCCCGATCCACCGTCGGATACGTCGCGGCGCATCAGAAAGAATGCGCTTTCAAAGGGACTGCTTTCGCCCCCCTGAACCACTATTATTTTCTTTTGACAACCCTTGATCATACAAATTCCTCCGTGCTTTTTATATAGTATTTCCCGTGTTTTGCACTTTTAAGCACTTGGAACAAAACTTTTCCAATATGACACAATAAATGTAAATATTATATTAAATAGTAAAATTTGACATTGACAGACAATTTTTGTCAAAGTATAATTATAGTAGTAGGCGCGCAATATTTTGCCGAAACGTGAGAAAATAACATATCAAGCTTTAGGGAGGAAAAAATGAAATCAACAGGAATTGTCAGAATGGTGGACCATCTCGGACGTATAGTTCTGCCGATCGAAATACGCAAGACAATGGATATAAACGAAAAAGACCCGCTTGAGATATTTACAGACGAAGGAAAGATAATTCTTATGAAGTATCAGCCCGCCTGCGTTTTCTGCAAAAACGCCGATGACGTCGTGTACTTCAACGGTAAGCGCATTTGTCCCGACTGCCTTAAAAAGATAAAAGAACAGCTTTGATAAACAAAACCGCCTCGAACGAGCCGTTCGAGGCGGTTTTATTTATCTTTCGGAGATTATTACGGTAAGATCGTTGCGCTCGGCGCTGATCCCGAGGATGTCGATAACGTAGTTAAGGTGCAGGCGACCGAACAACAGAAGCTGATTGTCAACGGCGCTTGTTCGTATTTCAAGATCGAAGTTCATATACGGCGTGCGATAGACGCTGCGATGGCAGTTGCTTTTATCAAAAACCATCATAGCAGAGATGTCTCCGCGACGAAGCATGGTAACGACCTCGGGGTCGGACGCGTCGAACGAAAGCTCAACACCGCTGTTGCTCCCGTCAAGCAGCTCGCTGTCGTTATAGGATAAAACGACCCTGCCTCCGGCTGAAATCAGACGGCCTGAGGTCTTAAACTCGGTTTTCTCGTGATCAGATGGCGCTTTTGCGTCGCATCGGTCGGAGATGACGGTTATCTTAACTTTCTTTTCAAAATCTGCCATGTTGTGTCCTTTTAACGTGATGAGAATATTATAATGCAACATCAACTTTTTGTCAACTGTTTGCCCGTCGGGTCTTTACTTTTCGGGCGCTTTGTGGTAAAATGTAAACAACAAAAGAAACGGAGATCACTATGACAGACAGAGAAAGATTTATTGACATATATAGAAAAAATATCCGCCGAGAGGGCGCAGATAGACTGCTTGAATGGCTGACCTCCCCCTCCTGCGACTTTTTTGCCGCCCCGGCAAGCACCCGCTTTCACGGGTCGGTCCGCGGAGGACTGTGCGCCCACTCGCTCAACGTTTACGATTGCCTTTGCGACTATTTGAAGAACAGTGAGACGGGACGCTCGCTCAAGGGAATGGACGGCAAGCCGTTCTCTGCCGAAAGCATTGCTATTGCGGCTCTTTTGCACGATCTTTGCAAGGTGAATTTTTATAAGGTCGAGAAGAGAAATGTGAAGCGCAATAATATGTGGGAGGAGGTCGACTATTTCTCGATAGAAGACGGACTGCCCTACGGTCACGGTGAAAAATCGGTTTATATTATCTCAAAATATATGGTTCTGACGCGTGACGAGGCGTTTGCTATTCGTTATCATATGGGATTTTCGGTCGGTGCCACCGAGGAGCGACCGGTTATTGAGCAGGCACTTTCAAGCTATCCGTTGGCGTTCGCGCTCTTTGCATCCGACGCGGCGGCAACCTATTTCAAAGAGGGAATGCCCGAATGAATGCGCTTGAGCTGAGAGAAAAGGCGATCGAGGCTATGCGTGCGGCATACGCACCATACTCGGGATTTTTCGTTGGTGCGGCGCTTCTGTGTAAAAGCGGTCGTATATATACCGGCTGTAATATTGAAAACGCATCATACTCGGTGACTGTATGTGCCGAGCGAGTGGCGCTCTTTTCTGCGGTTGCGGCAGGGGAGCGTGACTTTGAGGCTATTGCCGTCGTTGGAGGAAAGAACGGAGAGATAGACTCGCCCTGCGCACCTTGCGGTGTTTGCCGTCAGGCGCTTGCCGAGTTTTGCCCGAAGGATATGAAGGTGCTTCTCGTCACGAAAGAGGGATACGAGGAGTATACGCTTGAGGCGTTGCTTCCAAAAAGTTTTGAGCTTTGACTTGACAAAAGCTTCTAAAATGTTATAATAAAACGGTAACTCCGATGAACGGTCGCGCGGTATTGTGCCGAAAGGTATTACCGTGAGGAAAGTCCGGGCTTCGCAGGGCAGGATAGCTGATAACGTCAGCCGCAGGTGACTGCCGGGAAAGTGCAACAGAAATAAACCGCCGACTTTTTGTCGGTAAGGATGGAAAGGCGAGGTAAGAGCTCACCCGTTCCTATGGTAACATAGGTCCGCTGTAAACCCTATCCGAAGCAACACCGCAAGGGGATCGTTTGCCCGACTCATATCCCCGGGTGGCACGGGATTTATCCCGGAGCGCGACGGCGACGTCGCGCAAAGATAGATGACCGTTCTCGACAGAACCCGGCTTATAGTCGGAGTTATAAAACCCACACATCGAAAGATGTGTGGGTTTTGCTTATACTATCAAATATTTGACGCCGTTGAGGGCTTCGTGAGAGGAGAGATCGGAGACCTTGATGCCGTTTGCCTCGGCAAGTGCCGCAGGGTCGGCGCAGTATCTCTTAGCTATGTCCCAAAGCGAATCCTCGTGTGATATATATGCCACGGTGAAGGCGGCGTTGCGACGCTCCACATCGTCTTCAAATCTGGCAGAGCAGACCGAGTTCATCTTGCTTTCTCCGCAAAGGCGAAGCGAAAGATTCATGTCAGCCGAAAAGGCATAGTTTTCTCCCTCCGGACGAACTCGACAGGATGACACCGATATAACGGCTGAAAGATCGGTTGGTTCAGCGTTTGCCGAATCAATCTCACATCTAAAGGGAAGCTCGGTCTCTCGCATCGAGTAATCTCCGTCGGTGCTGAAGAGAGTGCTGTATCTGCATTTGCCGAGTAAAACGTAGCGATTCTTCTCGCGAGTTATGCTCTCGGCCTCGGCAAAGCATTCCGAGTCAACGACGCGCGCCCCCTCCGGAAGTCCGTCTATCACAGCCGATCCGTCGTGAGAGAAGCTTTGATTTAGGCAGAGAAGCGAGCAGGGGAGAGTTAAGCTCTCAAGCTCCTTCTTGCAGCTTTTTTCGGTTGAAAAAATATCGGCGGTAAGCTGTATCGGCAGATTTTTTTGTGCCTCTGCCACAACTGCGAGACGGATGCGACAAAGCACCTCCGGCTCAACGGTATCGACAGAAAGGTCGATCAGCCTTCCGTAGGCTCGGCAGCTCCAGCCGTCACCGTCAAGGGGACAGGCAACGTCCGCCGTGAACGGGAGCCTATGCTCAAGAATGTTTGGTTGATCATTGCCGTCAAGATAGGTCAGCTTTAGGCAAACGCTTCCACGGCAAACTATTCCGGAGGGGTCAGCCTCGCAGTTGCTTGCGATAACGGCAGCCTTTGCACCCAGTGCTCGGCAGCCCTCGGGCAGCTGGAAGGTATCCTCAAGCTCAACGCTGTCGTCAACGCCACCTACGGCGTAGTTTACCGGCAGAGTTCGGGTCAGCCTTTTGACTGATTGGGGATTTATCTCGCCCAGAAGATCGGTGTCGGTCTCTCTTTCACCGCATACGCGAACGCAGTGCTTGAGTCGAGCTCTCAGATTTAATTTTCTGGGAGCCGTAACTCGACCGACAACTCCTTCAATACCTATTTCATCGCCGGCAAAGGAGTTCGCGCCGACCTCATCGTCGGTCTCGAAATCAACTGCAGCATCGTAAGGAGAGACGAGCTTTGCCTCGGCGAGCTTGCCGTCCTCGCTGATATAGAGCACCGACCAGTAGATATTCCCTGAAAATTCCGCCAATGAACGACTTATATAGTGAGACGGAATAGATACCGTCGGAGTAACTCGGAGAAGTCGACGTATTTGGGGTTGATAGTCGGGCAGGGTAAAGTCCTCGGATATTTCGGTCGTAAAGGTCTTGTCGCAAACGACAGTCTGCATTTTTTTAGGGCGCGCGGCAAAAATTATATCGTTTCCGATAGCTACGTTGACAGCGCTGTTGCCGTGTGAATTTTCCATAGAATTTATCTCCTTATATAGCTTTTGATAAATTCTATGCGGCGTTAAGAGTTTCTATTACTGGTTGTCAGTCTTGCTTTTTCGGCGCGAAGCAGAGGATCTCGACGAAGATCATAAAGGCAGATATAACGACGCCCAGCCCGAGCGAGACGCTTCCGCTTTCAACTCCGCCCATAACTCCGATAAATCCGAAGAAGCAGGCAAGCGCGAGAACTACCTTAATTATATTGATAACACGTGCCGAGGTGATAGCTGCGATCGCGCCTCCGATGAGGTCAAGGATCGAGGAATCGTTATGGCTCGGTTCAACTCTAACGAAGCGGCAGTTGCTTTCATGTTGATGGTTTTGATATGTTCTGTTCATAATAACCTCCGTTACGGTTTTTCCGTTTTTGGTTCCTTGTGACGACATTATAGCACATAATCCGACACTTGTCAATAGATTTTTTCCAAAAAGAGAAAAATATTTCAAAAACCTCTTTACAAAATGGAAAAAACGTGCTATAATGATTCCACAATAAGAAAAGCGGGAGGCTGACTTATGGATTATATTGATAGAATAAAACAGTTGAAGGCCGAGAGAAGGATCACGAACGACGAGCTCTCTGCGATGACGGGCATTCCTCTTGGAACGCTTTCGAAAATTCTCGCAGGCTTTTCGGATTCGCCTAAGCTTTCTAATATAGTTTCTATATGCTCAGCGCTCGGCTGCTCGCTTGACTATATAGTTTCGGGCGTTCCCGAAAATCACAACAACTATACTCTTGAGATCGGCGAGATGCGTCTGATCGAAAATTACAGAAGATTGGACACTCACGGAAGAGAGCTTGTCACCCTCGTTCTTGATAAGGAATGCGAGCGCATAAGAAGTGCGGACTACGGAGCGCGCGCCGTTGAGAGAGAGACAGAGAGAAAGATACTGAAAACCCCGGACGTCAAAAGGTACACCCCCGACCTCGCTTCGAGCGGACTCGGAAAGCGCAATCTGCCGCTGTACGGTCTGTCGGTCTCTGCCGGAACGGGAGTATTTCTTGACGACACTGTTGCCGAGGAGATATCGATTCCCAATAACGCGAGAACCGAGGGCGCGGACTTTGCGGTTCGTATCAGCGGTTGCAGTATGGAGCCCAAGTTCCGTGACGGAGACGTTCTGCTCGTTCAGGACTGTGACGGAGTTGAGAACGGAGAGCTCGGTATATTCGTGCTTGACGGTGCGGGATATTTCAAGAAATATGCCGGAGACCGTCTTATATCTCTCAATCCCGAGTTCGGAGATATACTCCTTCGTGATTTCACAGATGTCAGCTGCTGCGGACGGGTCATCGGTAAACTGAAAAGAAAATAAAAAATAGTCGGGTGCCCCTCTTGAAAAATGAATTATATTGTGATATAATTTCCATATGAGTATATTTCGGAGGAAATTATGGATATAGAAAAGATCAGAAAATATCTGCCGTATGCATGGATAGGCCTGCCGTTGATCGGCGCTATCATTATGCTGATCCTAGGCTGTGTAAACGGACACGCGGCGGTCAAGGTCATGATGTTCGTCTGCGTGGCGTTGCTCGTCATACTTGCAGGGCTTATATTCTTTTATTACTACGCCTTTGGTGAGTTTCTCGACCGCACCAAAAATTACTTTTTGACCAATCGTGAGACTGGAAGGAACGTTCGCCTTGCCGATCTTGATTTTGCAACTGTCAACGACCGTATGAACTATTTTATGGCTAAGCGGGTCAGCGACGAGCGCGAGCTTTGGATGGGCGGTTTCCTCGGTAAGCGTGGACTTTTCGGTGCAGACGACGTTTTCAAGCCGCTGGCAATATATAAGATGCTGTTTGACGTTGCAGAAGTCAACACGACTGAAAATCTGCAGATGTTCTTTGATATGCCTGATCCCGATTTTGCGAGAATGATAAACTGCCTTGAGGGAGCGAACGATAACAATATGTCGCGTAAGCTCACCTCGCTGCGTCGAGTTAACGACGGAACGCAGATCGCGCGTCTTTCCGAATTTCTCACTGCAAATATGAAGTACATTCAGGGAAGAATGCTCGCGTATATCTCGGCGCATATCCGCGAATTCGATGAGCCCAAGGATAGACACTGATTTTTAAATTTATAAATAATAGAAACCACACCTCGAAGATAGCATCTTCGAGGTGTGGCTTTTTTATTTGATTTCTTGCTCTAAATTTTTGAATTCTTGGGTGTCAAAAAAATCAATAAGTGTAATTCCAAATCCATCGCAGAGCATTTTGATTGTAACAATTCCCGGATTTTGGCTTTTCCCGTAAAGAATGTTTTTTATGGAAGAGGGTGCAACCGCAGATTCAATTGCCAATTTGTGAATCGACATATTTTTCTCACCGAGTAATTGTAAAATTCTGTTTTTTACAGTTGTATAAGTGCCCATTTTTGTCTCCTTAAAAACCATTTAGTCTAATTATAGCCCAAACCTCTTGACAACGCGGGCTATATATGATACAATATAAGCTATAAATAGCCTATCGGCTAAAAAACAAAAAGGAGTTAAATGCATTATGTCACAAAAATGTTCAGATTGTATGTACATGGATTTTTTGAATTATAAGGGAATTGTTTTCAAAGTATACTATTGCGCTGAAATGCGTAGATACTTATCCAAAGAAACTTATGCTTGTGCCAGATTTGTAGAAAGACAGAACAGAGGTTGCTATTTGACCTCTGCCTGTGTCGAGTACAAAGGATTGTCTGACGACTGCTACGAGCTTACAACCTTGAGAAGCTTTAGAGATAATTATGTTGCAAAGCTTGAAAATGGAGGAGCGCTTATACAGAAATATTACGAAACGGCTCCGACGATTGTACAAAAAATAAACAAGGCGGAAAACAAGAATGAAATATACAACCGCATGTACGATTATATATTGATATGCGTGGAGCAAATAGAAAAAGAGAATTATGAAAACGCACTTGATCTTTACAAAAATATGGTAGAGAAGTTTTCTGAGAAATTTTTGAAGGAAAACATTTAAGGAGGATAAAATGAAAAAAATATCACTTTTAGCTTTGTTTATGGCGGTTCTTATGCTTCTTTGTTCGTGCATTGAAATCAAACCAAACGGCGGATTCGATGATACCGCTAAGCTACCAACACTTGATTCGAATAATGAAGATGTTATGTTTGTAAGGAATGAAGTTGCTGTTGTACAGTCTAATTCCACTCGTTTTTACATTCCCCATCAAGTAAACAGTGTAGAGTGCGTTGATAAATTTACAGACGGTACTTATAACTATTACTATTTTTACTTAGGATATCTGGAAAACTTTCCGTTGATGTATTCACCTATCATAAAACATACGGGAGCTGACCAGGAGTATGAAAGAACGTTGAGCGCTCAGTCTGAGAAATCTATTGAGAACTCTGTTTCAAATAGTGTATCGGTTACTAAATCAACACATTCTGATCACGAATTCGGATGGGAATCGGGAGGAAGTGTGGGTCTGGAAAATATTGCTGAGGTTTCATTTAAGAGCTCATTCAAGCATTCTTGGGGGTCGGAGCACTCCCAATCCTCTACAACTGAAAATACTCACTCAGTAGCAGAATCGTGGGCTGAATCATCTTCGGAAAGCTTCAAACTGAATTTAAGGTCTTCCGATCCACTTGGTGAATACAGATACGTTCATTATACAAAGAAATGTTTTGTTTATGCCGTTGTCATATACGATAAGAGTGCAAGTGAATTCATATGTTACGATTATATAACTCTTGCAGATCAGGATGTTCAAAATTCGGTATTTATGGTTGAATACAGCGCTAATGGTGGATTTTCATCCGATAACGAATCTAAATTGATTTTTGACGAATCTCTGATTGACAATATCGATGTTTCGGAAACTCTCGATAACAGAGTTCCTTCTATAGATTCATCCGTAATCAAACCTATAGATATACCTGTAAATAAGCATCTATGCAAAAAAGATTCGGGATATAATCTTGATACAAACGGAGATAAAAATCACGCAAAGGCACATGATGGGTATGATATAGGTCATTTGACTTTATACGGTTGCGAACAAAAGGGAACTGAGTCTAATGTTTTTACGATAAAGAATTCTACGGATTTTGCTATAGAATATCTTTTTGTTGAAAACCCTCATAGTTTGCCCAAATATCGAGGTAAGCAGACTAATGTAGCCGATGACGATGCAAAATCGGTTAAGGACACGGATATTCAAGGTGAAAAAATCAATATGGGTGCATATCAGGTTAAAATCACTTACAAAAACCAACGAACCGAACTGTATAAAAAAGACACAGACTTTATGAGGAACAAGTCGGTAGGCTCTGTTGAAATACTTCTGGAAAACATTACGAATATAAACGATATAGAAAAAATAGAAATTACAATAGTTTACGAGATTTACTGCGGAACCACAATTTTTGATAATTTCTGGACAAACTGGCGCAGTGATTATACGTTTTATTTTCAGTAAACTATATGTTAACATAAATAAAAAGGCACAGCTCTCCAATTTTGGGGACTGTGCCTTTTGCGAAGAATCTGTATCTTTGAATGCTACTTGATTGCAGAGACGGTGCGCCTTTGTCTGTACCCCACCAGATCTCCCATTTGGCTCAGCATATTTTCAATAAATACCGTATCACGTGGTGGGTTATTGATGAGCAGGTGGGTCACCGCACCGACGAGCTTGTCATTCTGAACGACAGGAGGACGCTATAAGATGTGTGTGCAAATAGGGACAATTTGTGTAGGGGCGAACATTGTTCGCCCGCGGGAGATCAATGATCTCCCCTACGTTTTTGTGTGGTTACGATGCTTTCGCCATCGGCATTTGCGCGGAAGTTAACATATTCTCAATGAAAATTCCGTAGCCGCTTGTCGGATCATTGATAAGCACGTGCGTCACCGCACCGACCAGCTTGCCGTTCTGTATTATCGGGCTGCCCGACATACCCTGAACGATTCCTCCCGTCTTTTCGAGCAGTGCAGGGTCGCAAACCTTAACAGTGAAGCATTTATTGCCCGATGCGCTTCGGTCAATATCTGAGATCTTTATACTATATCTTTGTGGACCTGTGTCGTCAAGTGTGCAGTATATATACGCGTCGCCGCACTTGACTTCTGACGATAGGGCGATCGGGAGTAGCTCTCCGTGTGTTCCCGGAAGCTCTGACAGTATACCGAAAACTCCGCACGAGCTGTTTTTGAGCAGAGAACCGAGCTTTTTTTGCTTGAAGCTTCCGCGAAGCTCTCCCGGCGTGCCGCACACGCCTTTAACCACTCCGTTGACCGCGACGTCGGTCACCACTCCGCGCTCCATTGGTATGATCGCTCCGGTTTCACCGTCACAGATGCCGTGTCCCAGTCCGCCGAAAAGACAGCTTTCGGGTTCAATATAGGTCACAGTTCCGATGCCCGCTCCGCTATCGCGAACCAGCATGCCGCTTTTGTATTTATTGTCTGTTTTTGAAAGATACGGTGTCAGCTTAACCGTAAATTCCTTGCCCGATCGGCGGCAGCTTACGGTAAGAGTTTTGCCGGCACTTTGCTCGATTGCTTTGCAGAGCGCGTTTACGTCGTGTATAGCGTTGCCGTTGATGCCTGTTATGACGTCTGCAGGTCTGATCCCGCTGACGTATGCCGGATTCATATTCTTTGGAAGCTCCGAACCGTAACCGACCACCATTACGCCGTCGGTTGAGAACTTAACGCCAAAGGGCATGCCGCCGACGTAAAGCTTTGTTCTGCTTTCAACGTTGACCGAAACCGTTTTTACCGGAAGAACGCCGAAGAGAAGGTAATCGGTTTGATAGGTCGTGCTTGTATCGGAACTCGACGAAACGCTGACCGTCATATTCGGATCTGCGATCGCTCCGGCAAATTCGGGCAGAGCTTCGCCGCTCATACAACAGACCGAGTCGGGTATTATATAATTGTATGCACCGAGCAGGATCGCAAGCGCCAACAGAACAGTCAGCGAGAGTGAGCCGGCTCTGCGTGTATTTTTAAGAAATTTTTTCATTTTCGGATTCCTTATGGTTGAAATTGCGGCGAGCCTGCGCTTGACCGCCTTAATAATCTACCCGAGGACGCGCACTTAATCCTCAACAATTATTGTCCCCTACAGCCATAATTTTAATCTTGAAAATTGAGAAAAATTACTAAAAGTACGCCCAACAAGCGAAAAAAGCGGCAAACAAAAATTGCCGTGTCGAGCGACACGGCAATTTTTAATGAAATTTGATTTATTTTACGGTGAAGCGAGCCAGCTTTTCGAGCAGCTCATCTGCGTCGGGTCCTTCGGTCTGAAGGGTGATCGGGTCGAGCAGGTTAAGGCTGAAAATACCCATTATAGATTTACCGTCAACTATGTATCTTCCCGAGATGAGGTCGATATCTCCGTCGTAAGCGGCAACGAGGTTTACGAAATCGCGAACATCAGCGATCGTAGAAAGCATAATTTTGATAGATTTCATAGTTTTGTCTCCTTTTCTTGTAACTGTGAAAATTATACAACACAAGAGCTTTCTTGTCAAGACATAAGCGATAGTAAACTTATTGCAAATTTTGCTTTTTTTCTCTTGACAACGACGTAAATCGAAGGCATAATATACTGCAGTATAAAGTTAAGGAGAGCTTATGAGAGTCGGAGATACAGCACAGCGCGCGTTCAGAAGATTTGCAAGACTTTGCCCGAAATACGAAAGCGCTTCATATTTTGATCTTTGCCGCCGTCTGCGGGGATCTTGTCGAAGCGATCGCGAGGCGCTTGAGCTGCTTGCTGTTTTTGAAACGCTTCGTTGGTTGCGAGCTTCGGGTAGGGACGAGTGTGCCGATGCCGTTGAAGCAGTATATTTTGCCGACCGAGGCAGAACTCCGCGAAAAAACGAGATAAGCTATCGCGTTCGCCGTTTTGCGTTCGCGCGCTCAATGGACGAAAGAACGGCGTGGCGGCGACTTGACGAAGCCAAAAAACTTTACCTTAAGTTCTGCGAGTCGGTTGTAAAATGAAAGAAAAGGGAAAAAATATGGAAAATAAGATATTCGGTATACTTTGCCAAAAGGCAGGAAAGAGCACAATCTCCGAGCTTCACGAGCTTTTCGGCGAGAACGACTACCGTAAATTTGAGATAGATCCGCAGGATAACGTTGCTATTATTGAATTTATCAAGCGAGCAGAGTTTGATGCGCTTGACGTTGAGCCTGTGTACAGACGAAAGATCATGCCTCTGCTTTCTAAGAATTCGCCCGAGGCGCGCGCTTGCGGTTCTGTCAACCTCGTTTTGCGAATGGCAAACGGAAAGCTTTACGGACACAATACCGAGATCTACGGCTTTTCGTATCTTCTTGATCGCGCGGGAATAGACGTTGCGGGTAAGCGTTGCCTGGTGCTTGGTAACGCCGTGGACTCGGCAGCCGTCTCTATCGTATTGAAACAGAGACAAGCTTCGATAATTGGACGTGAGTGCGCCGACGCCGAGATAGTCGTTGCCACCGCAAGCGCAGAACATATCTCACTTGACTGTTTTACTTCTGTCAAGACCGTTATTGACGTGCGCGGCGATCAGCTTAACTCGGATTTGCTACAGGAAGCGGCGGCTCGCGGTATTCCCGCGATAGACGGCTGCGCTATGGCAGCGGCGGGCGTCAAGCATTCGCGCGAGGCAGTGCTCGGGGTTGAGATAAGCGATACAGAGCTTTCCTCGGTCATCAGAAAAATAAAAAGCCGCAGAACCAGCGTTATACTTATCGGAGCTGATCGCCAAGCCAAGCTCGAGCTGGGTAACGCCCTTGCAGAAGCACTTGGCAGACGTCATTACGACCTCGATCAGATCATAGAACGCCTTAACGGCAAGAGTATTAAGGATATTGTGAGTCAGAACGGCGAGGCAGAGCTTCGCAGAATAGAGCACGTTGCCGCCCTGTGGGTTGGTAAGCAGGCGGGAGCCGTTATCACGACGGGAGATGGTATCGTTGCGAGAGAGGACAATCTTTCTCCGATAAAGCGAAACGGAGTCGTGGTCTTCGTGCCCGATAACGAAAACGGTTTGACCGAGACATACCGCTCGTGGTGCGATATAGAGCTTGATGCGAACGACAGCCTTGACGAGAGGGTTTCAAAAATAACGAACGGTATTTAATAAAAAACCACCGTATTACGATCGTAATACGGTGGTTTTTTAGTTTTGATTATTTCAGAACCTTGCAGTAGTCCAGAATTGCGATAACGATTCCGGCGATAACGTAGATTCCGACGATCGAGGTAAGTCCCCAAAGAAGGATACCTACGATCATACCAACGATCGGGATCAGTGCAAGAATGCCCGAAACGATGCCGGCAATAACGCCGATAACGATCTCAGCAACAAGATAGATAACGATCTTGATGATGAGCGAGGCAACGTTCTTGGATCCGAAAGAGAAGGGGAAAAGTTTCTTGATAGTGTTCATTTTTTTGTCTCCTTATACTGATAATATAAAATTAAAATTACTTCAGCAGTTTAAGCGCGCCGGTGGGGCAGACGTCAACGCACAGATGGCAGTCACGGCAACCAACAATTATTTCATCGTTATGGAACTCGGGCTTGATAACGGTGTCAAAGCCACGTCCAACGAGTCCAAGGATCGATTTCTTTGCAACCTCGTTACAGGTTCTGACGCAGAGCGAGCAGAGAATACACTTGCTGTTATTGCGCTCGATCGAAACGAGACGCTGCTCGGTCTTGTGAACATTTTTCTTGCCGTCAAAGCGAGCGGGCTCGATGGGGAGCAGGTTCGCAGTCTTGATAAGACGGCAGTCGGAATAGTCGTGGCAGCCGCACTCGAGGCAACGCGCTGCCTCTGATTTTACGGCGTCCTCGCAAAGCTCGAGGTTAACGGCGTCAAAATCATTGCGGCGAATCTCGGCGGAGCGCTTGGGAATGGAAACTCTGTCCTTTTTATTATATACCGAAAAATCGATATTGTCAAGACGTCTTTCCGAAACGAAGGGGGCTTTGTACGAGACCATCTGACCGTTCAGGAAGCTGTCAATGACGGCTGCGGCACGGTTTGCCTCTCCGATGGCGGCGATAGCGATTCCGGCACCGCGGTTGGTGGCGTCACCGATAGCGAAAACGCCCTCGATCGAGGTCGCAAAGCTTGCCTCGTCGGCAACGATGTTTCCGCGGCGGTTGTATTCAAGACCGTTGATTCCGGTAAAGTCGAGCGACTGACCGATGGCCTCGATAACGGTGTCTGCCTCAAGAGTTTCAAAGCAACCCTCAACGGCAACCGGCGAGCGGCGTCCCGAGGCGTCGGGCTCACCAAGCTCCATGACCTGAAGCTTAACGGCGGTCAGCTTGCCGTTCTCACCGACGAACTCGGCGGGATTCCTCAGGAAGCGGAAAATGACTCCCTCTTCCTCGGCTTCCTCGATCTCCTCGATCTCGGCGGGCATTTCGGCGCGTGTACGGCGGTAGACGACCGAGACCTCCTTTGCTCCAAGGCGAACTGCAGTGCGGCAGGCGTCCATAGCGGTGTTTCCTCCACCGCAGATGACGACTCGATCACCGATAACCGGAGCGTCTCCTTCGCCCGAATTATAGAGCGAGACCTGACGCAAAAAGTCGATACCGCCGACAACTCCGTCGAGCTCCTCGCCCGCAACGCGCATAGAAGATGACTTCCAAGCGCCAACGGCGATGATAGTTGCGTCGGACGAATCCTTTATCTCTTCAAAGCTTACGTCGCGTCCGATCTTGACGTTGTTTTTGTATTCAACGCCGGCGTCTCCGATCAGCTTGATCTCGGCGTCAAGCACCGACTTGGGGAGACGGTAGGCAGGGATTCCGTAGCGGAGCATACCGCCCATCTTGGGCATAGCGTCGTAAACGGTCACGGCGTGGCCCTTGAGCGCGAGGTAGTATGCGGCGGTGAGTCCGGCAGGGCCGCCACCAATGATAGAGACCTTCTTGCCGGTCGACTCGGCGGGGACTGCGGCGTAGGTGTTCTCCTCAAGGTCGCGGTCGGCGGCAAAAGCCTTGAGAGCCGCGATAGATATGGGAGACTCTACGTACTGACGGCGGCACTTCTTCTCGCAGGGATGAGGACAGATACGTCCTATCGAGGCGGGGAGGGGAAGCTTATCCTTGATTATCTCGACGGCACGGTGGTAATCTCCGCCGGCGATCGCCTTGACGTAACCCTGGCAGTCGGTTCCCGCAGGGCAGTTAAGGCTGCAAGGGCCAACGCAGTCGCCGTCGTGGTCGCTCATAAGCAGCTCGAGCGCGACCTTGCGCGAATGCTTAACACGATCGGTCTCGCTGTTGACGACCATACCGTCCGTGACCTTGGTCGAGCAGGCGCGAAGCAGCTTCGGAACGCCCGCGACCTCGACGGTGCAAAGACCGCACGCGCCGTAGATCTTGACCGACGGATGGTTACAAAGATTGGGAATCTCAATTCCGTTTTTCTGTGCCGCGCCAAGCAGGAACTCGCCCTCCTCGGCAAAGCATTCTTTTCCGTTAAGTGTGAATTTTATCTTGCTCATTATGGATAACCTCGTTTGTTACTCGATCGAGATAGCGCCGAACTTACAGAGCTTGACGCACTGACCGCAACGGATGCATTTCTCGGTGTCAATGGTGTGTGCCGCCTTCAACTGACCGTTGATCGCCTCAACGGGGCAGTTCTTGGCGCAAAGGGTACATCCGCGGCACTTGTCGGCATCGATCTTATAGGTCAGAAGCGCGGCACATTCGTGAGCGGGGCACTTCTTGTCGTTGATATGTGCCTCGTATTCGTCGCGGAAATACTTGATAGTGGTGAGAACGGGGTTGGGAGCCGTCTGACCGAGACCGCAGAGCGCGCCGTCCTTGATGGCGGTGCAGAGCTCGAGCAGCAGATCAATGTCTCCCTCGCGTCCGTTGCCCTCAACGATACGGGTCAGGATCTCCTGCATACGCTTGGTGCCGATACGGCAGTGAACGCACTTACCGCAGGACTCCTTGGCGGTGAAGTCAAGGAAGAACTTCGCCATTCCGACCATACAGGTTCCCTCGTCCATAACGACCATTCCGCCCGAGCCCATAATAGCTCCGGTTGCACCCAGCTTCTTGTAGTCGATAACGGTATCTATCAGAGATGCGGGAATACAACCGCCCGAAGGACCTCCGAGCTGGACTGCCTTGAACTCGCGTCCGTCGCGCAGACCGCCGCCGATGTCAAAAATAACGTCGCGCAGGGTCATTCCCATGGGAACCTCAACGAGTCCTCCGCGCTTGATCTTACCGGTCAGTGCGAATACCTTGGTTCCGCGGCTGTCGGGTGTTCCGAGAGCGGCAAACTTCTCTCCGCCATTCTGAATTATCCAAGCGATATTTGCAAAGGTCTCAACGTTGTTTATGTTCGAGGGCTCGCTCTTATATCCGCTCTGAGCCGGGAAAGGGGGCTTGAGACGCGGCATACCGCGGTTACCCTCAAGCGACTCGATAAGAGCGGTCTCCTCTCCGCAAACGAAGGCTCCGGCACCCATTTTTATTCTCATATCGCAAGAGAAAGAGCTTCCGAGAATGTTCTTGCCGAGGTATCCGCGCTCGCGAGCCTGCTTGATAGCCTCCTTGAGTCGAATGACCGCGAGAGGATACTCGGCGCGAACGTAAACGATCATCTCCTCAGCACCGATGGCGTAAGCTCCGATCAGCATGCCTTCGATAAGGCTATGAGGGTCGGACTCGATAACGGCACGGTCCATAAACGCGCCGGGGTCGCCCTCGTCGGCGTTGCAGATCATATATTTGTGGTCGCTGACCGACTGACGTGCGGCGTTCCACTTGAACCAAGTGGGGAATCCCGCACCGCCGCGTCCGGCAAGACCCGAGGTCTTGATCTCGTCTATAACGGCTTCGGGAGTCATAGACGAAAGTATCTTGGTGATCGACGAATAACCGCCGACCGATATGTATGCATCTATACTGCAAGGATCTATGATACCGCAGTTGCGAAGCGCGATGCGGTACTGCTTTTCGAGGAAGGAGCTATCCTCGGGACTGATCTCGAGAGACTTCACGGCATCAAGATCACCGCAAAGTGCGGCGGCAATGCTCGGAGCGTCGGTGGGCTTGACGCAAACGAGACGATGAAGCGCGCCGTTATCGTCGTAAATGTCGACGATAGGCTCGAGATAACACATACCTATACAACCGACAACGCCGGGAACTATATCGGAATTTAATTTCTTGAGCTCCTCACTTACGGCGTCAAAGACCTTTCCGGCGCCGGCGGCAAGACCGCAGCTGCCCTGACCTATAACTATTTTCATATGCTTAAACCTTTCGTGTGGAATGTTTTTATATAAGAGATTCAGTTCTGCAGCTCTTTAGCCTTTATATCGGCTATCAGAACCGAAAGCTTGGCGGGAGTCATTGAGCCGTAAGCCTCGCCGTTTATCATAATGACGGGCGAGAGCGAGCAGCAACCGAGGCAGGCAACGAAGTTCAGCGAGAAGAGACCGTCCTCGGTCGTCTCACCGTCCCCGATACCGAGAAGCTCGCGAAGCGAGGTCGCAAGGCGCTCGGCGCCGTTAACGTGGCAGGCAGTGCCCTTGCAGAGCTGGATCAGATACTTGCCCGCAGGCGTGAAGCGGAACTGCGTATAGAAGGTGGCAACGCCTCTGACGTGAGCGGGACTGTTGCCGGTGTGCTCGGCGATGCAAGCCAGCACGTCGTCGGGCAGGTAACCGTAAATATCCTGTGCCTCCTGAAGAATGGTTATCAGCGAGCCGAACTGTCCTGCATAACGCTCAAATATAGGATCGAGCATTGTCAGATCGTTTTGTATGTTTGCATTTTTATTCATTTTGCAACCTCCGGAAAAAAACTTGCTTAATAATTCTATATTATATCAAAAAACACGCCTTTTGTCAATTTATAAGCGCATTATTGTTATGAATTTTTTTGACAAAATAGTTATTATTTTATCATTCGATTTGGATGTTGATAACAAAAATGACCGTCCGCGCCGTTTTACGACGCGGACGGTGGGTTTTTCACTTTTTTTGCTGCTTGCACCAGATCTTCATAACGAGTCTGTGCGGCAGAAGCTTTGTAAGTAGGACCTGCGCTCGGATCTGCTTACCGCAGACCGAAACGTCGCGACCTCGCTTCATATCGCGAAGAGCGCGGCGAACGACCTCCTCAGCGGTGTAGTAACGGTTGTAATAGGTAATCGTATCGTCGGTGACGGCACGGTTGAAGAAATCGGTCCTAACCCAACCGGGGCAGACCGCCATGACTTTGATACCGCGCTTTTTCAGCTCAACGTTCAGCGAACGGGAAAAGCTCATAACGAACGCCTTGGAGGCGCCGTATACGCCGATGTACGGCACGGGCTGGAAGGCGGAAAGCGAGCCGAGCTGATATATGACCGAGCCGTCGGTCATATAGGGAAGGGTACGGTAGGTCATAGCGACCAGCGCCTTGTCGTTGAGGTCGATCATTTCAAGCTGAGTTTCAAGCGGAATATCAACGAAGGCGCCGAATTGACCAAAGCCTCCGGCGTTGACGAGAACAGAAACCTCGGGCTTGACCTCCTCAAGCAGTGATGCATAGGCGTCAACGCTTTCGGTTTTTGTCAGATCGCAAGGGATCGCGCGGATCTTGGCGCGGGTCTCCTGACCGAGCGCTTCAAGGACTTCGCGGCGGCGAGCCAGAACCCATATCTCGTCGAACTGCTGATCTCGGTCAAGCTGCAGAACGAACTCGCGTCCCATTCCGGAGGACGCACCGGTTATAACTGCTATTTTCATGGCTTCAAAGTATGCAATAGACCGGCAGACCGTCTTTCCACTCGGGGGCGGTCTCGCCTGCTATCAGCGGGAGAAGATAGTTTATTCCTGCATCGGTGATGTTGTTGCCCTCGGCGTTGATGAACTCGTCGTTGACCTTCTTGATGAGGTTTGCGATCTTTGATACGTCCGAGTGTCCTATTTCGGCTCGATACGGAGCGTCGGACACGCGATCAATGGTCATCATCTCGCGGGTGATGCCCGAGACAGCGGCGTCTACCGCACCCTTGCCAACGCGAACAGACTCGTCGATGTCGGTTTTTGACTGCAGATGTGCCGCGGCGCGCTGGCAGATATTCAGCTCGACCGAGCGGACCTTGCAACCGAATTTTTCCTTAACGGCAAGCTCAAGCGCTTTGCCTGTTCCCGAAAGATATTTGTGTCCGAACGCGTCGGCAACACCGCTTTGCGTTCCCTCGCCAACGTAGCGTCCGTCGGCAAAGCGAACGCCCTCCGAAACGGCGATAACGACGTTCGGGTGACGGTCGAGACACGCCTTGACGTCGCAGAAGAACTTGTCCATATCAAAGGCTCTTTCGGGCAGATAAACGAGATCGGGCGAGATTCCGTTGACGGCGCGGCCGATAGCCGAGGCGGCGGTCAGCCAACCGGCATCGCGACCCATGATCTCAACGACCGTGACGGCGGGAGTGGTGTATACCGCGCAGTCGCGGATGATCTCTTGAATCGTCACGGCAATGTACTTAGCCGCCGAGCCGAAGCCGGGGGTGTGATCGGTGACCACGAGGTCGTTGTCGATCGTCTTAGGAACGCCTATAATGCGCATTTCGTAGTCGTTCTCGGCTGTATACGCCGAGAGCTTGGCAACGGTGTCCATAGAGTCGTTTCCGCCTATGTAGAAGAAATAACGGATATCGTTTTTCTTGAATATTTCAAGCAGCTTTTCGTAAACGGCGTCGTTCTCGCCGGGCTTCGGGAGCTTGCGGCGGCAGGAGCCGAGAGCGGCGGCGGGGGTGTTTTCAAGATCGGTGAGCTTTTTCTCGTTGAATATTTCGGAAAGATTGATGAGATCCTCGCGCAGAAGACCGTCAACTCCGTTTCTCATTCCGTAGATGGTGGGAATGACGTCACTGTGAGCGAGAGCGCCGCGAATGACGCCCGAAAGGGTTGCGTTTATAGCGGCAGTGGGGCCTCCGGACTGACCGACTACAGCGTTTCCTTTTAGCATTGACATGGTTGTCACCTCGTAAAACGTATTTCGCATTTATTATACCAACATAATCACCAAATGTCAATATACCGAGCGTCTTTATTGACGTCTCCTTGAGAGGCAAACTTTTTTTGCTTTGCCGTCAGTTTGCGACGCCTTTCGCAAGCTTTCGGTTGTATAATTAACCAAAAAAAGAAAGGACATTCAAAATGATAAAAAGTGAAGGAATACTTACACACTCTATCTCGGACCGGCGAATGACGATACGTCTTTCGGGAGAGATAGACCATCATAGCGCCCTATCCTTGCGAGGGGCGGCTGACGAGCTTATATACCGTCACAGACCGGCTTCGGTCGCGCTCGATCTTTCGGGAATAGAGTTTATGGATAGCTCGGGGCTTGGATTCATAATGGGTCGTTACGCTCTTTTGAAAAAGCTCGGGGGAGAGATAGTGCTTCTCGACCCGAACGAGAGGGTGGAGAAGATAATATCCCTTGCGGGGCTTGAAAGGATAATTTCAATAGAAAGGACAGAGAAAAAATGAGAAAAAAGGATATGACGGGCAGTATAAAGAACACGATGAAGCTGGTCTTACCGTCGCTTTCGGTCAATGAGAGCATGGCTCGCGCGGCGGTTGCCGCCTTTTGCTCACAGCTCGACCCGGCATCGACCGAGCTTGCGGATATAAAGTGCGCCGTTTCGGAGGCGGTCACAAACTGTACGGTACACGCCTACCGCGACCGTGTGGGGCTCATATACATAACGGTTTCTCTGAGCTCGGACGGCTACGCCAAGATCGAGATACGCGACCGCGGATGCGGTATTGAGGATGTAAAGCAGGCGCTTCAGCCATTGTACACGACCGACGCCGAGAGCGAGCGCTCGGGTCTGGGCTTTACCGTTATGGAAAGCTTTTGCGATAAGGTCAAGGTTCGTTCGAAGATGGGCGTCGGAACTACGGTGACGCTTATAAAAAGATTTGGCGGACGTAAGACAGATGCATAATGGAGGTGGCCTTTGCTTTGACGGCGGACCGAACGTCGGACGAAAAATACGGCAAGAACGCGCTTCTCATACAAAGAGCGCAGGCGGGAGACCGTGATGCCGAAGCCGAGATAGTTGAGGCAAACTCGGGTCTTGTTCGCTCGCTTGCCGTCCGCTTCAGGGGGAGAGGGATCGAGCTTGAAGACCTTATCCAAATAGGAACCATAGGACTCATCAAGGCGGCGAGAAGCTTTGACAGTGACCGAGGGTTTGCTTTTTCAACCTACGCCGTGCCCCTTATAGTTGGGGAGATAAAGCGTTGCCTTCGGGACGACGGACTCATTCGCGTGGGGCGTCAGCAGAAGAAGCTTGGAATGGAGCTTCTCGGCGCGAGGACGCGTATTATGAACGAGCAGGGGAGAGATCCGACGATAGGAGAGCTGGCAAGCCTGTGCTCAACGACTCCCGAGGAGGCGGCGATGGCGCTCGACTCCATATCACCGGTGTATTCATTGTCTGAGGGAGGAGATGCAGAAGGCGCGATGTCGCTCGAAAGCCGTCTGCCCGACCCCGAAAACGACATAGAAAAGACGAGAGACCGAGTTGCCCTCGGGCAGGCAATAGACAGACTTTCCGAGCTTCACAGAAGGATAGTTTTGCTTCGATATTTCCGGAATATGACCCAACAGCAAACGGCAGATGAGCTTGGTCTATCTCAGGTCAAGGTCTCGCGAGAGGAAAAAAGGATACTTGAATTTCTAAAAAGCGAGCTGATTTAACAACAAACTGACAAATTTTGGTGAATAAAATGTAAATACAGCAACAGTAAAGGTTGAAAAAAATTGTAAGTTGTGCTAAAATGTGGTCAAAGTCACCAAAACCCAATAACCTTTGAAACTTCTTGGCTTCCGGCGCCCCCCTCTATGCCGGATGCTTTAAAGTTTGTTCGTTTGCTGCCGAAAAGATTTGGCGGAATTGACGAACCAGGCTCGGGCGCGATCCCCCCATTGTCGCCCGAGCCGCCCTTTTTGTTTTTGTGAATTTTCAGCCGTTAAAAATTACGGCTTTTTTTATTGTCCATAATAAAAAACCATTGTATTGAACGATGCACAGTGGTATAATATAGTTATCAAAATAGGAGGTGCGTTATGGAATTTATCGTCGGAGATGACGGAAACGGTCTTCTTTTGAGAAGCTATCTGAAAAAGCTCAAGATATCGTCAAAGCAGTCGGCGCACCTCAAGAGGCTCGAAGGAGGCATCACGGTAAACGGCGCGCCGGTCACCGTTCGCTATCAGCTCAAGGCGGGCGACGTTGTTGGGCTCGCTATTGAGGATGCTCAGTCGGGAGAATCCGCAGAGCCGGTCGAGCTTCCTCTTTCGATAATATACGAGGACGACGATCTCGTGGTTTGCAATAAGCCGCCCTTTATGCCGACTCATCCGTCTCACGGGCATCACTACGATACGCTTGCAAACGCGCTGGCATTTTACTATGTGAAGCAGGAAAGACCCTTCGTTTTTCGTCCCGTGAACCGACTCGACCGAAACACCAGCGGCGTCGTTATGGTGGCAAAGCACGCCCGAGCCGCCTCGATGATGTATACCGAAATGCTGAATCGAAGAATGGAGAAGGAGTATCTTGCCGTTCTTGAGGGCGAGCTGACGGGGGCGGGCATCGTTGATAAAAGCCTGCGTCGAAGTGCCGAGAGCATTATCGTCCGCGAGGTGTGCGACAGTGACGCCGAGGGGGCGCAGAGCGCCCTGACCGAGTACCGAACCGTATATTCGGGAAACGGCATCTCTCTCGTTGAGCTCTCTCCCAAAACGGGACGAACACATCAGCTTCGCGTTCATATGGCGAATCTCGGCCACCCGATACTCGGTGACGGGCTTTACGGGCGGGATAGCGACGTTATAGACCGTCAGGCGCTGCACGCCTACCGATTGACCTTCAGACGTCCGTCTGACGGCGAGACCGTGACGGTTGAGGCTCCGTTGCCGGACGATATGGCAGCCGTGCTGGAGAGCTATGGCTGCGTTAACGAATATTTTAAGAAAGAAAAGATATGAAATTGATAAAAAGAAACACACGCGACGAAGAGACCGTCGAGCGCTGCCAGGAAAAGACAGAGCGTTTCGGTTGGGGCTGGAGGATAATATATATATTGTTTGGACTCTCGGCGATCGCGTACGCCGTTGCCGTGCTGAACCAAGACGTTGCCGACTTCATTTGTGAAAAGGTGGGTGCTGTCGTTCGCTACGCCCTTGCGATACCGACCAATATTTTGCCCTTTTCGCTGGGAGAGGTCTTTCTTATTGCGCTGATCCCACTGCTTGTTGTTACCGTGATAGTTGCTTACCGAAACCACTGCTCGACCTGGAAAAGCGTTTGGATATTTGCGGGCAAGATAATGAGCGTTGCGCTGGTCATTCTTATACTTTTTGTCTGGACGCTTGGCACGGGATATCACGGAACGACGCTTGACCGACGTCTCGGTCTTGATAAAAAAGACGTTTCGGAGGACGATCTTTATGAGCTTACCGTTCTGCTGACAGAGCAGGTCAATCAACTCGCCTCGGCAGTCAAATACGCCGATGACGAATTCTCTCAGATGCCGTATTCGCTTGGTGAAATGAACGACCTTTTGCTCGATGCCTACGACGAGCTCTGCGCGACGTATGATTTTTTGCCGAGAATGTATAGCCGTGTCAAGCCGGTCATGCTCAGTGAGCTGATGTCGTATACCCATATAACCGGGGTCTATTCTTTTTTCACGGGAGAGGCTAACCTGAACGTTGCCTTCCCGGATTACACGTTACCGTATACCGCAGCCCACGAGCTGGCGCATCAGCGCGGTATCGCTCGCGAGGACGAGGCAAACTTCATTGCCTTTCTTGCCTGTACGGCGTCTGACGACCTCTATATTCAGTACAGTGGGTATCTTAATATGCTTGAATACGTTACGAACGCGTATGCACGAGCCGTAAACGCAAATAGGTGCTACGATTTTGCAACCTTCAAGTCTCTTGTCGACAAATACGACGAGATCGTATCGCTCCGTGCAGCTTACGAAGCCGAAAACGGCGAGATAAAGAGCTATACCGACTTTCTTTCGGCTCTTGAAAACGACGCGGCGTTGAAAAACGCCGTTGAAGAAAACGCCGAGCTTTCCGAGACGCTGGGATTTTACCGTCACCGCGCCGCATCGGTGGAGAGATACAACGGCGTTCGCCTCTCGCTTGACGCGGAGGTGCGCGCCGAGCAGAAGGCGTACGACGAGTTCTTCGAAAAGTACCGCCATAATATAGCCGCAACCATCTCGGGCGCGGTTAACGATACCTATCTTCAAATGCAGGGCACTGCCGGAACTGCGAGCTACGGAATGGTGGTCGATCTTGCCGTGTCATACTTCAAAAAAGGTTAACTTTTTTACGTGGCGCGCATACAATAGTCAGTGTGAAACAAATATAGAAAACTTTTTTGAAAATATGTCACAAAACTGTTTATTTTTGTCTTAATATATGGTATAATAGTACCAAACAATGGTTAACCGTTGCTTTTTTTGAAATCGATGCGCAAAGGATTTGCTTATGGATAAAATTGTGGTCCGCGGAGGTCAGCCGCTGAACGGTACCGTTCGCATAAACGGAATGAAAAATGCGGCACTCCCGATAGTTTTCGCAAGCATAGCAACCGGTGCGGAATGTATCATTGAGAACATTCCGCCGGTTAACGATGTCCTGATGGCGCTTGAGATCATTCGCGAAATGGGCGCGGAGGTCGAGTTTGTCGACATTTTTCAGACCACGGTTCGTATAAACCCTAAAAACATTAAGCCCGGAAGCTCACCGAGCGATATGGTCCGCCGTATACGCGGTTCGATATATCTTGCCGGCGCCGAGCTTTCGAGATTCGGATATACCGACGTTGCGCTTCCCGGAGGCTGTAACTTCGGAGTTCGCCCGATAGACCAGCACGAAAAAGCTTTCGCGGCGCTCGGCGCTGAGGTTGAGAGCGATGACGTTCACGTCACGGCACGCGCACCCGAGGGAGGACTTTGCGGCACGAGCGTTTATTTCGACGTCGTTTCGGTCGGAGCGACCATAAACGCCATGATAGCCGCCGTTCGCGCCAAGGGAACGACCGTTCTCGAGCACGCCGCGCGCGAGCCGCATATCGTTGACGTTGCGAACTTCCTGAACACCTGCGGGGCAAACATCGTCGGCGCGGGAACCGAGACGATAAAGATACACGGCGTTGAGGAGCTTCACGGCTGTGAGTGCTATACGATAATTCCCGATATGATCGAAGCGGGTACATATATGGCGGCGGTCGCCGCAACCGGAGGCTGCGTCAGGGTTGAGAACATAATTCCCAAGCATCTTGACTGTATCTCGAGCCTTTTACGCGCAATGGGCGCCAGAGTTGACGAGGAGGACGACGCCGTGACCGTCACGACGGGTCGCCGACTCAAGCCGATAAACGTTGACACAAGACCGTATCCCGGCTTTCCGACCGATATGCATCCTCAGTTCAGCGCACTGTTCTGCACGGTTGAGGGAATGTGCGAGGTCACCGAAAACATCTTCACAAACCGATTCCGATATATCGACGAGCTGAGAAAGCTGGGGGCAGAGATCAAGGTCAACGGTAAAACGGCACAGATATACGGAGGAAAGCCGCTGACAGGAGCTACGGTCAAGGCGGTCGACCTGCGAGCCGGCGCGGCTATGATAATCGCCGGGCTTGCCGCCGAGGGGGAGACCTCCATAACCGAGGTCGAGTCGATACAGAGAGGGTATTCGGGTATCGTTCGCAATTTTAAGGAGCTGGGTGCCGATATCGAGGAGATCGAGTTCGCAAAGCATATCTTCATCGAAGAGGATTGACATAATATTTGATCCACACCGACGAGCGTTTGTCGGTGTGGATTTTTAGTACCGGAACATTTGTTTGCTTTTTCGAAAAATGTGTGGTATAATGTATGCGATAAAATAAACGGAGGACGCCTATGAACGAGCTTTCAGTCAAAGAAAAGAGGGTTTACGAGTATATCTGCCGCGAGCTGGAGAGCAGGGGGTATTCGCCAAGCGTCCGTGACATACAGAAGGCTCTCGATATAAAAAGCACCTCAAGTGTGCACATATATCTCAAACGGCTTGAGGAGGCAGGGTACATAACCAAGGAGCAGGGAAAGAGCCGAACGCTTCGCGCGGACGACGTTGAGCACCGCCCTCATCGCGTGCCGATACTGGGCAGTATCAGTGCCGGCGCGCCGATCAGCGCCGAGCAGAATTTTGACGGATACGTCGACTTTGTTATTCCTAAAAAATATGCAAACGAAGAGCTTTTTGCCCTCAAGGTCAGGGGCTACAGTATGAAGGATGTAGGCATCCTTCACGGAGATACGGTTATAGTGCTTCGCACCGATTACGCCGAAAACGGAGATATCGTTGTGGCGCTCGTAAACGAAGCTGCAACCGTTAAGACCTTCTACCGCGAGAGGGGACACTTTCGTCTTCAGCCCGAAAACTCTGATTTTGAACCGATAATACTCAAAGAGGTGACGCTTCTCGGTCGTGTCATCGCCTGCCAAAGAGAATATTAAAGAAAGAAGGTCAACCTTTACGGTTGACCTTCTTTCTTTTTCTCGTTGATTATAGAAATGGCGCTGACACCAACCATTCGCAGGAAGATAAAGGGAAGTCCTATGAAGTGGTAGAGCTGAAGCGTCTCGCTTCCGAACATCATGCCGATAACTATGGTAACAATGGTTGAAAGTCCGCCGAAAGCCGCCATAGTCGAGATCTGTATCCTTGCAAGCGCGAAATTGTTCATCATGACCGCGAGGATCGACGAAACCACGCTCAAGAAGAAGAATCCCAAAAGGTTGTCGGGGTTGAAATAGGGGTCGAAGTAATGCAGTATATCACCTCTGAAAAGATGTCTCACAACGTTAACGGCATTAAAGGCGATCGCACCGAGCATACAGGAAAAATACGTTATCTCGATCGAAGAGAAGTGAGACGACGATCTTCTCGAAAAGGCGCAGAAGAAGGAGCCGGCAACAACCGAGCCGAGAAGGAAAAGTATTCCCGCCAGAGTATCCCTGCCGTCGGTCGTGTTAGTGTTGAGCGCAATATAGACGACGCCGAAGATGCCGCAGCCGAGGAATATTTTTTGCAGGAAGGAAGACTTTTCCTTTAAAAACACTTCTTCTATGATGCAGCTCGAGATCGGAGCAAGAGAGCAGATGACCGCAGCCGTTACGTTTGTCGTCATAGAAACGCCGAGCGTTTCGAGCAACATATAAAGAACGGGCTCAAACATTGCGGTGAGCACAAGGTTCTTTATAAACGGAGACTTTTCGCTCTTCTTGAAAAGGTCCTTTACGCCTACCTGTATCTTCCAGACCCGCGTTATCTTCAAGAGCCACATTATGGCAAAGCTGAGAAGAAATCGCAGGGCAAGCAGGTCGAGAACATCAACGCTCTCGGTCAGTTGAGTGGTGAAGAAGATGGTTGATCCGTAAACGACGCACTTCATCACCGCGCAAAAATATGCCAAAAAGTTCATATCAAGTTCCTTTTATCACCATTTGCAAACAGCAACGCCGTCCTTCATCGTGATGGTCGTTCCGTAGGGAAGGCTTATCTTTGCGAGATGATCGATAAACGAGGTGTCCTCGGAAAGCGCGGGAAGTCCCTGCTGGGATTTGTTCACGCCCTCCTTCATAATGGTTATCGGGAGCAGCTCAAGGTGAGTCAGCTTGCCCTGTTCGTCTGTTTCCCAGTAGGGGATGACCGTCTCTCGCATAGCCTTATCCTCCATGAGGCCACGTGTGAAGTTTGCGGTGCGCTTTTTGAGAATATCGTGAACCGTGTCGTAGGGTGTAAGACCGTTTTTGTTATAGAACTCGTAGGGAGCAAACTCAATGCTGTAAAGCTGCAGCACGAAGTCGCCGAGACTGTAGAAAATCGGGCTGTCCTTATATACCTCGATCGCACGGAGAAGGTGAGGACCGTGACCTATAACGGCGTTAGCACCCTTATCGATGAAGAAGCGGCTGACCTCCTCGAGGAACTCGGGAACGTCGGATTTATCTTCGGATATCTGATCGTGGCAGTGCAGGGACACGATAACGTAGTCCGCTCCGAGCTTTGCCTCGTGGATCTCCCTTTCGGCTCTTGCAAGGTCGTCTTTATTAGGAGTGAGAACGTATTTATAGCAATCACCCTTTTCAAACAACGCCATTTCGCCAAGCTCACACGTTCCTTCCTTCAAAGGGGGAAGATAACCCTCTTTGCGAATGGTGTCGTTCTGGGCGTTTACTCCCGATTTCTTTGCAATTCGTACGACAGCGTTAAAATCCTCCTCGGGAACGATCAGCTTTTCACTTCGGCGAAGAATATTCATTCCCGGGCGACCCTTGACCCGCCGCGTTTGCTCGCCTGCCATATTGGCAATATAAGTAGTAACACAGAAGGATATGTATGCGACTCTTCCGTTCGGCGTATCGAGATAGCAGGGCGCCGAGGCTTCACCGAGATTCCTGCCAACGCCGCAATGCTTGATGCCGGCTTTGTTTGCATATTCGATGGTCTTCAGAAGACCGTCGTATGAAAAGTCCATTATATGGTTGTTGTTGAAGGTGGTCACGTTAAAGCCGTACTTGAGAAAATCGTAAAGGCTTTCCGGGTTGGTGCGAACGTAGGTTCCACCCGAGGTCTGATTTGAACAGCACTCTCCCTCGTAGTTGAGAGTGGTTTCAAGATTGAAAAATCTTCCGTCGCCCTTTTCAATGAACTCCTTTATTTTTTGAAAATCCTTCGGCTCAAAGGGGATCTGCTGTTGAATGAGAACGTCTCCTGCTGCGGTAAATTTCATCGGTAGCTCCTTTTTTTATTTCAAAAGCTCTGTTATCGTTCTTATGGATATTTTAACACCGTCCGTAAGAGCGGCTTTGTTTGTGAATTCCTCGCGCGTGTGCGCGCCCTCACCGATAAATACACCCATGCAAGCGGCGGGTATGTTAAGAGACATCGGCACGTTTGCGTCGGTAGAAGCGAGGTCAGAGTACGTCTCCTTTGAGGTGAATTCTTTTACGGCGGCGGCGTAAGCGTCGATCATTTCCTTTTCAAGAGACGGATCGACGATGCCCTTGCAGGGGCGGTCGCCTATCTTGTTGACAATGACCTCCACCTTGTCGCTCTTGGCTTCCTCGAAAATCCTTTCAAATTCCTGCCTGAGGCTTTCAAGACACTCTCGGTCGTTCGAGCGGTATTCGCAAAGCATCTTCGCGCTCTGCGCGATGGTGTTTACGCTCGTTCCGCCCTCAATAGTGCCGACGTTGTAGGTGCTTTTGGAGCCTTCCTTCTGCAAGGGAACTATCTCGTATATCCTGTTTACGATCTTTGAAAGAGCGTGGATCGCGTTTTGATTCCCAAACTTTGAGAAGGAATGTCCTCCCTCTGTTTTGACCTCGACCTCATAACGGTGAGATCCGACGGCGTCGGTAACGATATAACCGATACATTCGTCAAGCGTGATGAATCTCTTGATCCTGCCGGAATAGTCCTTCATCAGCTGACGAGTGCCGGCAAGGTTTCCAAGTCCCTCCTCGCAGACGTTGCAAACAAACATAACTCCCTTTTCAGGGACGATCGCGTTGTCGATAAAATATTTTGCCGTCATAAGCAGAACGGCAACTCCGGAGGAGTCATCCTCTGCGCTGGGGCAGTAGATATTCTCGTCGTCCTCGCGGTATTCGGGATAGGGTGTTGTGTCGGGGAAGACTGTGTCGGTATGCGCGGCAACAACGGTGATCTCGTTGCTTCCGTCACAGCCGATAGGGAAGATGACGTTGTTGATCTCGTCGATATATACGTCCTTAGCACCAACGTTTTCCAGCCAAGCCTTGCAAAACTCAGCTCTTTTTCTCTCGCCGAAGGAGGGGGCAGGGATCTTGCAAAGATCCCTTACGATCTGCACCGTCATTTCTTTATGATCGTTTGCGAATTTTTTTATCATGATCGTGTTCCTGTGCTCTTTGAATGATGATTTGATGCATTTATACGTTTATGCACCCCAAAGTCAGATGATTTGGGGTGCGTGGATAAACCGATCAGAACTGAAGCTTGCTTTCGATATAAGCCTTGAGCTCTGCGATAGGAAGTCTGATCTGCTCCATAGTATCGCGGTCACGAACGGTAACGCAGCCGTCGTTCTCCGACTCGAAGTCGTATGTTATGCAGAAGGGAGTTCCGATCTCGTCCTCGCGGCGGTAACGCTTACCGATGCTTCCGGCGTCGTCGAAATCGACCATAAAGTACTTCGAAAGCTCCTCGTGGATCTTTCCTGCCTGCTCGGAGAGCTTCTTCGAGAGGGGAAGAACGGCTGCCTTGAAGGGAGCGAGGGCAGGGTGGAGACGAAGGACGGTGCGAACGTCGTTCTTTGCCTCGTCAACGATCTCCTCGTCGTAGGCATCGACCAGGAAGGCAAGCAGAACACGGTCGGCTCCCAGCGACGGCTCGATAACGTAAGGAATGTACTTTTCGTTGGTCTCGGGATCGAAGTAATCCATGGGCTGACCGCTGTGGGTCTGATGCTGAGTGAGGTCGTAGTCGGTTCTGTCGGCAACGCCCCAAAGCTCGCCCCAGCCAAACGGGAAGAGGAACTCGAAGTCGGTGGTTGCCTTCGAATAGAAGCAAAGCTCCTCGGGGCTGTGGTCGCGCAGTCTGAGGTTGGACTCGGTCATACCGAGGTCAAGCAGCCACTGACGGCAGTATGCGCGCCAGTACTCAAACCATTCAAGATCGGTTCCCGGCTTGCAGAAGAACTCAAGCTCCATCTGCTCGAACTCACGGGTGCGGAAGATGAAGTTTCCGGGGGTGATCTCATTACGGAAGGACTTACCGATCTGTCCAACACCGAAGGGGATCTTCTTGCGGCTGCTTCTTGCTATGTTCTTGAAGTTTACGAATATACCCTGTGCGGTCTCGGGGCGGAGATAGAGCTCGGAGGTGTTGTCCTCGGTAACGCCCTGGAAGGTCTTGAACATCAGATTGAACTTTCTGATGTCGGTGAAGTCTGCCTTGCCGCAGCCGGGGCAGGTAATTCCTTTTTCCTTGATGTAGTTGAGCATCTCCTCGTTGGACATGCTCTCGACCGATACCTCGATACCGTTCTCTGCATTGAAATCCTCAATGAGCTTGTCTGCTCGATGACGCATCTTGCAGCCTTTGCAGTCGATCAGCGGGTCGGAAAAGCCTCCGACGTGACCTGATGCGACCCAAGCCTGAGGGTTCATAAGTATCGCGCTGTCAAGACCGACGTTGTACTTGTTCTCCTGAACGAACTTCTTCCACCAAGCGCGCTTGATATTGTTTTTCAGCTCAACGCCGAGAGGACCGTAGTCCCACGAGTTGGCAAGACCGCCGTAGATCTCGGAGCCGGCGTAAATTATGCCGCGACCCTTACAGAGAGCAACGATCTTTTCCATTGTCTTTTCCTGATTGTTCATAACTACTCCTATTTGTTTTTGTATGTTTTTATTTTTTGTTTTTTCAAGGGTTGAAAGCGAGCGCGATCCTCGGGCGGGATACTGTCGAAGATGGGGCAGTCGCCTCGCGCGATTAAGCTGTTGTACTCATCAAGCGACTTGACGGTCCAGACGCACCGACGGACACCAAAGATCCAAGATATCAAAACGAGCGACGGGTTTTTTGAAAAGCCTTTACGGTACGCTATAAAATCGGGGCGGGAAAGCAGGTTGGTCAGCATCAAAAAAAGTATAGCGGCAAGTGTACGCTTTTTTTCGCCGTCCTGTAGCTTGCTCGTGAGCTGACCTCGACGTATCTCGGGGCGAAGCTTTTTCATACGCTGCAGCAGTACGGGGTTAAACGATTCGACGACGAACTCACCCTTGTAGCTATCAAGAATAGGGGCGACAATGTCGCAGATCGAGGTGTCCTTCGTTTCGCCCTTCAGCTCTATCAAAAGCGGTACCCGACCGTCAACCAATTCGAGCATCTCAACGAGAGTCGGTATCTTTTCCTTGCCGCCGATGCGAAACTCTTGCAGCTCGGAATAGGTGAGCTCAGATACCTTACCGGCAGCGCCCGAAACTCTTGCAAGATCGTTGTCGTGCATCATAACGGCAACGCCGTCGCGCGTCAGGCGAACGTCGGCTTCAATACCGTAGCCCGAATCGACGGCGGCTTGAAACGCCGACAGTGAGTTTTCAGGCAGCTCAGCGTCCCAAAGACCGCGGTGCGCGTATCCGAATTTAGGTAGCGAAAGAGCTCGCTTGCTTCGGGGAACGATGAGAAAAAGATAGACGGCAAACAGTATCAAAAGGGCAGATGGAAACCAGATATACCAATAGTCCATCAGTCGATCTCCTCCATGTTATCGAGCAGGTTTTTCTTCATCAAGGGCTTTGCGTCTCCGTGACGAACGAATAGCATAGTGACGAAGGAAAGAGCAACGGCAACGAAACCGAAGGGGAAGAGGACCTCCATACCGATCCAATCGAGGAATACTCCGCCAACAACGGGAGCGACGGCCTGTGCCGCCATGCTTGCGGTATAATAGAGTCCGGTATACTTACCGACGTCACTTCCGGTGGCAAGCTCAACGACCATAGGGAAGCTGTTTACGTTGATCGCCGCCCAACCTATTCCGGCAAACCCGAAGAGAAGATACATTATCCATTCGGGAGCACCGGCTCGCAGGAAGGACGCGGCAAAGAAGGAGGCTGCAAGCAGAGTGATGCCGAAGAGGATCGTCTTTCGTCTTCCGAGCCTTGAGGAAAGAACGGCAACCGGAACGAAGGCAACGAAGGCGACCAACAACGCGACAAGCAAGGTCGTATTGAAACCGACGCCAAGTACTTGAGGAGCGTAGACCGAATACTTCGAGGTTACGGAGTTATAGCCAATCCACCACAGGGCGACCGAGAGAAGCAGTAGGATGAGCGAGCAAAGCTCACCGCGAGAGAGGTGGCGATCGCCGTTTTTGGCGGCCTCCTCCTTTTCCTCGTCCTCAATTCCGTATTCAAGACTGATCTCGTGAGCTTCTTGTGCCCACGCCTTTTCTTTAACGGTGCAGAGAAGGATAACGAGAGAAATTATCATAAGTCCGGCTATGACCGAGAAGAAGACGGTATAGCTCATAAGCGCATTCTCATTTTTGTCGGTTCCGAATATCATGCCGAGGAAGAGCACGAGCGCACCGGCAATACCGCCCATCATACTGACGACGGCGTTTGCCTTAGAGCGCAACGGCTTTGGCGTTATATCGGGCATAAGTGCAACCGCCGGAGAGCGGTAGACGCTCATCGCCAGCAGTGTGAACAGAAGGATCACGATGAATACTATCATAGGCGCGGGATTTTGGAGAGTTTTTTGCCAGGCGTAGGCTTGACGCGCGGGGATAACGTAATTTTTGTATTCGTTGGTGAGTACGTTGTTTCCGGCATCGTCCTGCTGATAAACGCTTATCTTGGCAAAATCCTCCTCGGTTGCGTATTTTTCGCGTATCTCGTCACTGATATCGCCGAGATCAGCACGATAAAGCTCGGACATTACGGCCGACGTATCGTCGGAGCGCAGCTTTTCGATGTTCGTCAGCTGCCAATAGTCGGCAAAGCTCAGCGAAACGAAGAGTACGCAGGAAACTATCGTTCCAACCAGAATAAAGGGCAGCCTTTTTCCGAGCTTGAAACGGCTTCTGTCGGATATCGCTCCGAAAACGGGAAGCAAAAAGAGAGCTAAGACGTTATCGAACGCCATGAATATGCCCGAAAGGGTTTGAGACATTCCGAATTTATCGGTCAGTATTTTGGGTATCAGAGTGTCGTAGCACTGCCAGAAAAGAGTTATGAGGAAGAAGGCAAGGCTGACGAAAAACACTCGCTTATAATTGAGCTTCATGACTCTCCTTTCGTTTGTGCGGCGGAGGAGCCGCAGTTGACATATCTTTAGTATATGTCAAAAACGTGCCGATTTATTGCAACACGGTTTAACATACAAACTCTTATGTATTATATCATTACTATTGTGCAGTGTCAAGAATTTTTATGCAATTAGAGCCACCCGGGTCGAGATTTTTGAGCTTTTTGTACTTGCCGTCGGAAATAGCGCCACGTTGCCGTTAGACCCCGAAAAGGGTCGAACGATTTTTGGCTCGAATCCAATGAATATAATTGACATATTTGTAAAAATATGGTAATATTTCTTCGGAGGGAAAGATAAACTTTAGGATATGAATTTTGGAGGAAGTATGGAAAATTTGAATTGGAAAAAGACGGTATTGCTGAGCCTGCCGATCGTGTTTGCCGTCTGTCTTGCGGTGACACTCGCCGCCTGTATGGCGCAGGCGGGAAAGGGACCGAATGACAGTGCGCTTGACGGCGTTGAGACGACCGATCCGTCGGTGCAGGTCGTGTTGCCTATGTCGTCCCAAGGATTGCAATTTAAGAGCCTTGGCGACGGAAGCTGTGAGCTGATAGGGCTCGGGAGCTGTAGTGACAGCGAGATCCTGATCCCCGATGAAAGCCCGGAAGGAGATCGGGTGGTAGCTATCGGCGACTCCGCCTTTATCGGCGTCAAGAGCTTAACGGGAGCGAAGATACCGCAAACTGTGACGCGCATCGGGGATTACGCCTTTTACGGCTCGTCGGTCTCGGTCATCGAAATACCCGCCGACGTCAAAAGCATCGGGGAGTGCGCCTTTGCGAACTGCGCCTCTCTGACGGCGGTCAACGTCGATCCCGCAAACGAAAGCTACTGCAGCATAGACGGCGTTCTTTTCAACAAGGACAAGAGCGTTCTGATCCTTTATCCGTCCGGAAAATCTGGGGAAAGCTACACGATCCGTCGCGGTATTTCAAGCATCTGCTCGGCGGCGTTTCTCAACTGCCACGACCTGAAAAAGATAGTTTTCAACGGCACGCCGTCCGAATGGGAAAAGGTCAAGATCGGCGCGAACAACACAACGCTTACCGCCATCGGGATAAGCTTTGCCTCGCAGTCAGCAAAATAAAAGCACCTGCCGCAGAGAAAGTCTGCGGCAGGCTTTTTAACTTGACAAAGAGACGGGGGCGGAGTATAATTATAACAGTGAAAAAAGGGAGAGGAGGTGCAGTATGGCGATCAATATTCTTGAGACTCCGATAACAAAGCTCAGAGGCGTCGGGCCGGTCAAGGCGCAGTCGTATGCCAAGCAGGGCATTGCCAACGTCGGTGATCTTCTTTGCAATTACCCCCGAGCCTACGAGAACCGAGGAAACGTTGAGCTTCTCGACGAAATAAGCGATCCCGATATCAAGCATTCGGTTATCCTCACGGTCGCCACCGAGCCGAAGGGTGTCCGTCTGCGCGCGCGGCATATGTCTATGCTTAAATTTCGAGCCTACGATGACAGCGGAACTGCCGAGATAACCTTTTTCAATCAGGACTATCTGAAGGATAAGTTTGTGCTGGGTTCCACCTTCCGTTTCTGGGGAAAGGTCGAGAGAGTGGGCAGACGCTTCGCAATGTCCTCGCCCGCCTTCGAGCCGTGGTATGACGACAGACCCCTGCGAGACCTCTTGCCCGTCTATCGACTTTCGGAGGGGCTCACCCAGAAGCAGATAAGCGAAAACATAGAGCAGGCTATGGCGCTTTGCGGCTCCGAGATACCAGACGACCTGCCTAACGCCATACGTATCGAGTACGGTCTTTGCACCAAGAATTTTGCTCTTAAGAACATACACGCCCCCGAAAACTACCGTTCTCTTGCCGCCGCAAAAAAACGACTCATTTTTGACGAGTTCTTTACCTTTGCGCTCGGAATTTCGGTGACACGTAAGCGTATTCGCCGCTCGGGCGCACCTGTGTGCGACAAGGGAGATATAACGCCGCTCCTCAGACAGCTGCCGTTTCCCTTGACCGGCGCTCAGAGCCGAGTTATAGACGACATTCGTCGGGATATGGCGACCGACTGTCCCATGAACCGTATAGTCGTCGGAGACGTTGGAAGCGGTAAGACGGTCTGCGCGGCGGCGGCTATGCTTATTGCCGTTCAGAGCGGACGTCAGGCGGCGTTCATGGCGCCCACCGAAATACTTGCAAGACAGCATTTTGCCGACCTTGAGCCGATGTTCAAGTCACTTGGTATATCCTGCGACCTTTTGATCGGTGCCGCCACGCCGTCCAAAAAGGAAAAGCTGAAGGCGGCGCTGGCGTCGGGCGAGCTGCGTATAGTTATCGGAACACAGGCTCTGCTCTCGGACGGGGTCGAGTTTGCCGAGCCCGGAGTCATCGTGACCGACGAGCAGCACCGCTTCGGCGTGCTTCAACGCGCCGCGCTTGCCGGAAAGGGAGGCAGAGCGCATCTGCTCGTTATGAGTGCAACGCCGATACCGCGCTCGCTGGCGCTCGCGCTTTACGGAGACCTCGATATGTCGGTCATAGACGAAATGCCGCCCGGACGTAAGCGAGTCGATACCTTCGCGGTCGACGGCAGCTATCGAGCAAGGCTTGACGGATTTATCCGCAAGAATATCGACGAGGGCGGTCAGGTATATATCGTCTGTCCTGCGGTTGAGGAAAGAGAGACCGCCGCCGATGAGGTCGAGCTTTCGTCGCTTGCCGAGGACGGTATCCTGCCGGATACGGCGCCGCCGCTTAAAGCAGCCGTTCAGTTTGCCGAGGAGATACGGCAAAAATTCCCCGAATACAAGGTCGAGTTCGTTCACGGCAAGCTGAAGAGCAAGGAAAAGGATGCCGTTATGAAGCGCTTCTCGGAGGGGAAAACGCATATACTTGTGTCAACGACTGTTATTGAGGTCGGAGTCAACGTTCCGAACGCCTGCCTTATGATAGTTGAGAATGCCGAGAGGTTCGGACTTTCACAGCTTCACCAGCTTCGCGGACGCGTGGGGCGCGGTAACCGCAAGTCATACTGTATACTCGTATACGGCGGAGACGATATCTCTCAGTGCGGCGAAACGGCGAGACAGCGACTTGACACGATGCACGAATGCTACGACGGATTTGCCATAGCCGAGAGAGATCTTGCTATGCGCGGCCCCGGAGATTTTTTGCGTGGAGGAGAGGACGAAACCATTCGCCAAAGCGGAGGCGTTAAATTCAAGCTTGCCGATCTTTGCGATGACGCCGGAGTTCTTTCGTCGGCGTTTTCGGCGGCAAAGAAGCTGCTTGAAGACGACCCCGAGCTTGGCGCGCATCCCGAGCTTGCATCCCGCGTTCAGTCGATGTTCAGCCTTGACGACGATACGCTCAACTGAAAAAACAGTACAGCCACCGAGGTGGCTGTACTGTTTTTTATTTGGTTTTTTTGACCTTGCGATGCTTTCGTTTAACTATCATTTTGAGCTTCAAACGGTAGGCGATATAAACGCCGATACCGCCGAGCATCAAGGGAGACGCCGCGATAAGAGAGCCAAGCAGACCAAGCTGGGGAAGGAAGCTTCCCAGAGCGATGGCTCCCGCGAGAGCGAGCGGGGAGAGAAGCAAACGGAAAAAGCTCATGCGACGGACCGCAGCGGTGCTTTTTACGCAGGATACGAGTTGGTAAACCAATCCCAGAACCAGATAAACGAGCCCCGCACCTGCAACGCCGTATACCCATTCGTCCCAAAGATAAAAGCTGTTTTGGTTCGATGTGGCGGTAATGATGCCGTAAACGGCTGCCGTGACGAAGACTACCGTTCCGAATACGAGACGCGCAACGTTGGGTAGACGGAGACTTACCGGAGGATGCTTGGCATCAAAATCGGGCTTTGCCGCAATATTATCGTTGCGGCGACGAATAGACGAATCAAGCTTTTCAAAGCGTCGAATATAGCGATTTCTGGCTATCGAGAGGGACGGACGGTCGTTTGCCCTCTCCAGCTCGGAGACCGAACGCTTGAAAAGAGAGCGAAGACGGAGGTCGTTGAACTTACCGCCCGTACCGTCGAGCTTATCGAAAAGTGATTCGAGCTTTTTGACGTCCGAGGATATGTCCTGACGAGGCTCTGACGGCTCGTCGCTTTTTTCGGGCTCATCATCCTGCGACTCGTCATCGTCGAGCTCGAAATCGAAATCAAACAGTACGTCGTCCGATCCCTCGCCGAGAGTCTCTTCCTTGCAAAGATTCCAGCATTTTTCTATCTTGACCAAAAGTCCGTCTATCTCCTCAAGCTCCTCTACCGTCATAGCGGCGGATACGTCTCCGAGCGCATCGGCGGTCAAGCGTCTGAGATCGGAAAAATGCTCACTGTCGGCAAACTCAAGCGAATCCGAGCGAACCTCGCGAAGACGCTTTGCGATCTCGCTTTTAATGGCGTCAATGGTCATAGAGAAATACGTCCTTTCGTGTTATATAACTTATCCTAACAGCGATTTCGGGTCTTTTCCTCGATGCATAGGGGTATAATTACCGCTTTTGAGCGCGGACATAAGACTGTTCATATCGGTTATCGGCTCATCGGTCAGAATGCCGCCAAGTGGGATATGGTGAGGATCGTGGAAATCACTGCCCGATACCTCCTGCAGTCCGAACATCTCTGCCCAAGACAGGGCGATCTCGTTGCGAGAAAGCTGCGTGTTGTGACCGTTAAAGGTCTCAATTCCGTCAAGATACTCGGGACGAACGACCTTCATATCGTTGCGGAAGGGGTGCGCCTGAAAAAGCATACCGCCCACACCGTGAACGCGCTCGCCGAGTTCTTTGAGACTGATGTCCAGAATATCGGGGTTTGAGCGCAAAAACACCTCGTCAACTCCGTAAATGAGATAGTCGTTTTCATCGGTGTTGAGGCGGAGCTCAACTCCCAAGATGACGTTTATACGACGCTTGCCCAAGCGACAGACAGCGTTAAAGCCGTTCATATAAAAGTCGAGCTTCTCGTCCCAGGACGGGCCTCCGCGATATTTTTTGCGGTATCCGTTAAAGGTATATCTGCTGAGATGGTTTGTTATGACCAGCGTGTCGTAACCCGACTCGACGTATTTATCGACGACAAACTCCGCCGTCGCACCGGCGCAGTTGCTAACCTCGCCGGTGTGACAGTGGAGCTCGGTTAAATATGACAATTTATTCTACCTCAATTACAGACTCGTCCCACATTTCGGGGGCTTCGTATCCGAGAAGGTTAACGGTGGTCGCGGCAACGTTGGAAAGGCCGAAGCTTCCCGACTTGACGCTGTACTTATCGGCACTGAAGTTATCGTAAATGATGCAGGGAACGGGGTTAAGGGTGTGGCTGGTCTTGGACTTGAAGGAGCCGTCCTTGTTTGCCTTGGGGGCGCCGGTCTTCTTGTCGGTCTCGTACATCTCGTCGGCGTTACCGTGGTCTGCCGTTATAATGGCGGCGCCGTGAAGCTCGTCTATGACGGGAAGGATGCGCGAGAGCTGAAGATCAAGAGCCTCCATCGAGCAGATGGTGGCGCAGAGGTTGCCGGTGTGACCGACCATGTCTCCGTTCGGGAAGTTGACGCGCAGATAGCGGTACTTGCCGGAGCGCAGGCATTCGATCAGTTTGTCGGTGATGTCGGCGCACTTCATCCAGGGGCGTTGCTCGAAGGGAACGACGTCCGATTTGATCTCGATATAGGTCTCAAGCTCCTCCGAGAACTTGCCCGAGTTGTTTCCGTTCCAGAAATAGGTGACGTGACCGTACTTCTGGGTCTCGGAGATAGCAAGCTCGGCAACTCCGCTGGCGCAGAGATATTCGCTCATAGTGTTGCTGATGGTGGGGGGAGAAACGAGGAAGCGCGAGGGGATGTGAGTATCGCCGTCGTACTCAAGCATACCGGCGTAAACGACCTTGGGAGCTACAACACGGTCAAACTGAGTGAACTCCTCGCTGTCAAACGTCTTCGATATCTCGATAGAGCGGTCGCCGCGGAAGTTGAAGAAGATAACGCTGTCGCCGTCAACGATCTTACCGATCGGCTCGCCGTTCTCGGCAATAACGAAGGGGGGAAGGTCCTGATCTATAACGTGGAAGCGGTCACGATAGGATTGTACTGCCTCGGCAGCCGATGCAAACTGCTCTCCGTTTCCGAGAACGTGGGTGTGCCAGCCGCGCTCGACCATGCTCCAGTCAGCCTCGTAACGGTCCATAGTGATCTTCATGCGTCCGCCGCCCGATGCGATCTTGATATCGAAATCGTCCGAGCGAAGCTCTGACATAAAGTCCTCGAAGGGAAGGATGTAATCGAGAGCCGAGGTCTCGCCAACGTCACGGCCGTCAAGCAGGATATGAACGCGAACGCACTTGACGCCCTCGTCCTTTGCCTTTACGATCATTGCCTTGAGGTGATCTATGTGAGAGTGAACGTTACCGTCCGAGAAAAGTCCGAGGAAGTGAAGCGTTCCCGAGGTCTTGACGTTTTCGGTCAGAGCCTTCCAGGTCTCGGAGGCGAACATACTGCCGTTCTCGATCGACTGAGAAACGAGCTTTGCGCCCTGAGCGAAGACCTGTCCTGCGCCGAGGGCGTTGTGACCGACCTCGGAGTTACCCATATCGTCGTCCGAGGGGAGACCTACGGCAGTTCCGTGAGCCTTGAGGCTGACGGTGGGATAGTTTTTCATAAGCATATCGAGAGTGGGAGTGACGGCGCGCTCAACGGCGTTGCCCTCACCGGCGGGAGCGAGTCCGACGCCGTCCATAACGATAGTAAGCACCGGACCTTCAACACCGGCGAACCCTTTGAGATTTTCGAGTTTCTTAACCATAATAAGTTACCTCTCTTGAGAAATAATTTGACATAATCATACAGCATATAGTATAAACCGATTTTTGTCAAATTTCAAGGGGTAACGGTTAAATAATTGAACATTTACTGAATTTTCTCAAATCGCTTGAAAAATAGTGTGTAAAGGTGTATAATAATATGGCTAATTTGCTCAAATGTTAAAAGGAGATATAAAAATGTCAGAATGTACACACAACTGTTCGACTTGTAAGTCGGATTGCGCATCGAGAAAGCCCGAGAGCCTCATCGAGCCCTTAAATGAATTCAGCAGCGTCAAGCACGTCATTGGCGTTGTCAGCGGAAAGGGAGGCGTAGGTAAATCGCTGGTCACCTCTATGCTGGCAGTTCTTATGCAGAGACGAGAAAAGCACGCCGCAATACTTGACGCCGATATAACCGGACCGTCCATTCCCAAGGCGTTCGGAATCTCGTCGGGCGTTGAGGGCGACGAGCGCGGAATGTTCCCGGCGAGAAGCACGACGGGAATAGATATTATGTCAACCAACCTGCTTCTCCCGAACGAGACGACCCCCGTCATCTGGCGCGGACCGGTCATCGCCGGAACGGTCAAGCAGTTCTGGCAGAACGTCATCTGGGACGGCGTTGAGTATATGTTCGTCGACTGCCCCCCCGGAACGGGCGACGTTCCGCTGACCGTTTTCCAGACCATTCCGCTCGATGGAATAATCATCGTTGCAAGCCCGCAGGAGCTCGTTTCGATGATAGTCGAAAAGGCGGCGAATATGGCTCAGATGATGAACGTTCCGGTTCTCGGTCTGGTTGAGAATATGAGCTATTTCAAGTGCCCCGATTGCGGCAAGGAATATAAGATCTACGGAGACAGCCACATCGAGGAGGTTGCCGAGAGATTTGGCTACGATCTGCTCGGAAGACTTACCATCGATCCCAAGCTCGCCGCCCTCGTTGACCGCGGCATGATAGAGCTTATGGAAAACGATTATCTTGACGCGGCGGTTGATAAGATCCTCGAAAAGACCTCGAAATGAAAGAATATTGGTCTAAATTCGTTGAACTGCTAAGGGAGCGCTTCAAAAAGCCGAGCCGAGAGACGGTCGTCACCGTTTTAACAAGAACGGCGCTGGTGCTTTGCACGGCGGTGCTTCTTTTCGCTGTCGGAGTGTTCGCCGTCAGCTGCTCGGTCAAGGCTTATTCGGCAGATAAGATAACCGACGCGCCGTCGGGAAAGTACGACTGTATCGTCGTTTTCGGAGCTAAGGTTCGTGACGGCGTTCCCAGCGATATGCTCGAGGACAGACTTGAGACGGGTATCGACCTCTATTTTGCCGGTATTGCGCCCAAGATCCTTATGAGCGGAGACGGTGAACACGACGACTACGACGAGGTCTCGGTCATGGTGCAGTATGCGATCGACGCGGGCGTTCCGCGTGAGGATATACTCGAGGATCCCTACGGTCTTTCTACCTATGACAGTATCGTTCGTGCTAAAAAAGTCTTCAAAATGAGAAGCATAGTTGCGGTAACACAGGAATATCACCTCAGCCGCGCGATATATATTGCCGATAAAAACGGCATTCGGGTCTGCGGAGTTCCGTCAGACCTGAGAAGCTACGGCGGTCAGTTTTTGCGAGACGTTCGTGAGATAGCCGCCCGCTTCAAAGATTTCTATTATGTTCAGCTCGGAAAAGCGCCGAGCTATACGGAGTAATAATTGAACTGTAAAAGATACGAGATCGGTAACGGTCTCTCTCTCGTCCATATCAAGACCGAGCGCTTCAAGAGCGCGAGGTTGACTCTGTCCTTGACTTTGCCGCTTGACAGGGATAAGACGCCGGTGCGCTCGATGCTTATGTCGACCGGCTTTCTCGGGACTGAAAGATACCCCGATTTTCGATCGGTCTGCAGTCGTGCCGAGGAGCTTTACGCCGTCGACGTCTCGGATTTCAATCTTATGCGGGGAGACCTGCAGATACTCGGACTGACGGCGACTATGCTCGGTGAGGATTATATGACAGAAGAGGATCGCAAGAACGATTTTTCGATCCTTTCGGGTGTTTTCGAGCTGTTTTCCGAGATAGTTCTGCGCCCCCTTTACCGAGAGAGCGACGTTGAGACCGAAAAGATAAACCGAATGAACCGAATAAAGGCGAGAAAGAACAACGCCTTTGGGTATGCCAAGCTTCGTTTTAATAAGAAAATGTTTGAAGGTGAGCCGAGCGAACAAACTCTCAACGGTGAGCTCGGCCAACTCGAAAGCATATGCCGTGAAGACCTCGTTGCAGGACGTGAGGAGCTTTGCCGTGTGTCCCGAGCCGAATTTTTCTATTGCGGAACCGAGGACGCCGAAAGGATAGCTTCTCTCATAAAAGAGAGCTTTGGAGCTTGCTTTGAACAGGCAAGCGATACGCGTGAGCAGTTCGTCAAGCGCCGTGCCGATTCGGTCAAAGAGATCGAGGAGAGCGGAGTATACCGTCAGGGAAATCTTTTGATGGGATTCAGAACCGGCGTCGTGTTGGACGACCCGGAGTTTTACGCTGTCGAGCTTATGAACCATATTTTTGGTGACGGCACGTCGTCCAAGCTTTTTGCCAACGTTCGTGAGAAGAAATCGCTTTGCTATTTTTGCGCGTCGAGCTATGACGAGGAGCGTGGAGTTATCGTCGTCGGCGCAGGTATTGATAACGATGACCGCACCGCCGCCGTTGAGGAGATACTTCGCCAGCTTGACGAGATAAGGCGAGGGAATATAACCGACGCTGAGCTTGAAGCTGCCCGCGAGTCAATAGAAAACGATTGCCGCGCCGCAGAGGATCATCCCAGCGATTACGAGGATTTTGCCCGCATCGAAAGGCTTTTCGGCGGACCTCGAACCATTGAGGAGTACCGTCGGGGAGTTCTGTCGGTAACGCGAGAGCAGATAGCCGAGGCGGCGCGCAGGATCACGCTTGACACCGTTTATTTTTTGAAGGGCACGCTTGCAGACGGCGAGGAGGACGATTATGAATAACGCCGCTCACGTCAGTACGCGCTTGCGTGAAAGATACTATAAGATCAAGCACGAAAGCGGCTTGACCGTGCTCGTCTTCCCCAAAAAGCTGACAACCTTTCACGCCATTTTAGGCGTTGATTTTGGCTCGGGCGACCTTTCCTTCGTTCAAAACGGAAAAAAGGTCATGCTTCCGACGGGAACGGCACATTTTCTTGAGCATAAGCTTTTTGACAGCGAGGACGGAACCAATTCCGAGGAGCGCTTTTCGGCGATGGGCGCCGAGGCAAACGCCTATACCTCCTACGCTACCACGAGATATCTGTTCTCGGCAACCAAGTGCTTTGACGAGTGCCTTGCCGAGCTGTTGAGTATGGTTTTCAACCCCTATTTCACCAAGGAAAGCGTGCAAAAGGAGAAGGGGATCATCGAGCAGGAGATCGCTATGTACGACGACGACCCATACGAACGGGTCATGGAGAGCTGCCTTGGTGCGATGTACTCTCAAAGCGGTATACGCGAGAGCATTTGCGGCAGTGCCGAGTCGATAGCAAAAATAAACGCTGACGTTTTGTATCAAGCCTATTCGGCGTTCTATCATCCGCAGAATATGATACTTTCGGTCTGCGGAGACGTAACTCCGGATCAGATACTAAGAACGGTTGACCGCGAGCTCGGCGGAAAAAGCTTTCCCGTATGTGCAAGCGGGATACCCTTCAGCGAGCCCGACCGAGTTATAACTCAACGTGTTGAGCAGAGAATGAACGTTGCACGCCCGATATTCTTTATGGGAGTTAAGGATAAGATCGTTCCCACGGGAACAGAGAGCGTTCGCCGTTCGCTCGTTATGACGGTTCTGAACAATATGCTGTTTTCGGGAACGAGTGAGCTTTACAACCGATTGATCGACGAAAGGCTTATAACGCCATCGTTTTCGTTTGGATATTCGTCCGGCAGACTGGGCTCTATGAATTACTTTTCGGGAAGCTCGGACGAGCCCGACACGGTTGCCGAAAGACTTCGCAACGAGATGAGGGATGCATCTCTCGGGAAGCTTTCGAGAGATGACTTTGTCCGTTGCCGCCGAAGCCTTCTGGCGTCATATTACCGAGCATTCGATTCAAGCGCCGTTATTGCCGACGATATTATGTACTCATACGTCAGCTCAAACACCGACCCGTTTGTCGTGCCGGATATTATAGAAAGTATAAGCTTTGAGGAAACTGCAGACACCGCTGCGGCAGTTTTTGGAGACCCGGATAAGATAGCCTTGTCTCTGCTGCTGCCTATGTCTTGAAAGAAAGGGAAAAGCCATGAAAACAAAATCACTTAAATTGCTTTGCGCGATCTTTTGCGTGATACTGATCGTGCTTTCCGTTACCTCCTGCGTGATCGACAGTAGCTACAGCGACTACGACTTAAAGCAGGCAATAGATAAGCAGAACGCAACCGGAACGGGAGAATATATCCTCGTTTCCTTCCCGGGGCTCGGGATCGGAGCGTCTATGATAAACAGTGAGGCAATACGGATCGGAGGCGTCACCGTTTATTGGTACGGAATACTGATCACGCTCGGCATCGTTCTCGCGTTCTTGTATTCTTATTTCGTTTCGAAGCGAGAGGGAATAAAGGTGGACGATCTGCTCGATATGGGCATCTGGGCGGTAATTTGCGCCGTTGTCGGCGCAAGACTTTACTACGTCCTTACCTCGCTTGATAAGTATAAGGACAGATTCTGGGACGTTTTCAAGATATGGGAGGGCGGAATCGCCATCTACGGTGCAATAATCGGCGGAGCTGCCGCGATCGCCATCGTGTGCCTCATCAAAAAGATCAAGATACTTAAGGCGTACGACACCATAGCGCCCGCCGTTATGATCGGTCAGATCATCGGACGCTGGGGTAATTTTATGAACGGCGAAGCTTTTGGATACGAGCTTCGAGATGGAGACCCGCTCTATTTCATCAGAATGGGCGTTTACAGCGATGCCACAAGGCAGTTGGGAAAATCGGGTATCATCTACGTTCACCCGACCTTCCTTTACGAGTCTCTATGGAATCTTATAGGATTCGTTTTGATAAACGTATTCTTCGTCAGAAAGAAGAAGTTTGACGGACAGGTGTTTTTCGCCTATATCGCGTGGTACGGATTTGGGCGCACGTTTATCGAGCTGCTCCGCCAGGATAGTCTGTATCTGACGGGAACTATCCGCATTTCGTCGCTGGTCGGCGCGCTCTGCTTCTTTGCGGGAACTGCGATGTTCATTTGGTTCTCGATCAGAGGTAAAAAGGCAAGACTTGCGACCGAGAGCTACGAAAGCGTTTATCCGCTTTTTAGAACCGCAAGCTCGACGACCGAGGAGATCGACGGTGCCGAAGCGCAAAAAACAGAAGAGACCGAAGAAGAGAAGGTCGAGGAGGAAAAGAACGATGAAGTTGATTGACGGAAAAGCAATATCGGCGCAGATCAGAGCCGAGCTGACAGAAAGAACAAACGCCCTGAAGTCCGAGCGCGGAATAGTTCCGGGACTGACGGTAATAATCGTGGGCGACGATCCCGCGTCGGCAATATACGTTAGAAACAAGGCTCGCGCCTGCGACGAGCTGGGATTTGCCTCTGAAGTCATAAGACTCCCGGCAGACACCAAGCAAGAGGAGCTTGAAGCGGTCATAGACCGTCTTAACGCCGATGAAAAGGTGGACGGAATACTCGTTCAGCTTCCGCTTCCGAAGGGTCTTGATGCCAAGCCGCTCTTGCTTCGCATCTCGCCCGATAAGGACGTTGACGCCTTCCATCCCTATAATGTCGGAAGGATCTCGACCGGAGATTACGGCTTTTTGCCCTGCACGCCGGCAGGCGTTATGGAGCTGATCACTCGCAGCGGAATTGAGATCGAGGGCAAGAAATGCGTTGTTATAGGACGCTCCAATATCGTTGGAAAGCCTATGGCTATGCTGTTGCTCAACGCCGGAGGAACCGTTACAGTCTGCCACAGTAAGACTCGCAACCTCGCAGAGGTGACCCGTTCGGCTGAAATACTCGTCAGCGCGGTCGGTAAGGCAGATTTCGTAACTGCAGATATGGTTTCGGAGGGCGCCGTTGTTATCGACGTCGGTATGAACAGAAATGCAGACGGAAAGCTTTGCGGCGACGTAGCCTTTGACGAGGTTGCCCCAAAGTGCTCGTATATAACCCCCGTTCCGGGAGGAGTCGGCCCCATGACCATCACGATGCTCATGAGAAACACCCTTTACGCTGCCGAGAACAACAGAAAATAAAAAATATCAGGGCTGTGGGAAACCCCCACAGCCCCTTTCCGTCGGTGGTGCGTTAACGCGGCAAGGCGTTAGTTGCAGCTGCAGCACCAGATCAGAAGTGCGATGATGACCAACCAGATGATGTTGTCGTTATCGAAGATATTGCAAAGGCAATTTCCGTTCATGGTAAATCCTCCCTTCATGCAGTCAAGAAGCCGTTCTTTGCGCTTCTCGATAGCATAATATGACGAGGGAGGTCGGAATGTGACAGATTATTGCGGTTGCAATATTTATAATTTTGTGGTACAATATAGAAAAGCAACGAAAGGAGACGACCAAGTGAAGAGCGTTGGAATAATTTGCGAATACGATCCCTTTCACCTCGGGCACGAGCGCCAGATAAAAATAGTTCGTGAACGGGATGATAGCGCTGCGGTCGTCTGCCTTATGAGCGGAAATGCAACTCAGCGCGGCGGGTTTGCCGTCGCCGATAAATATACGAGAGCCGAAGCCGCGCTCGCCTCGGGAGCCGATGCCGTGCTTGAGCTTCCGTTCCCGTATTCGTCGGGCTCGGCGGAGTTTTTTGCCGCGGCGTCGGTTTGTCTGCTTGACGCGCTTGAGATCGACGAGCTGAATTTCGGCAGTGAGTCGGGAGATATCGAAGAGCTGTGTCGGGCTGCCGAGATCTTGCTCGATCCGTCGTTTGAAGCACAATACGTTGCTCGACTTGATAAAGACTCGTCCTGTGGTACGGCACGAGCCTACGCCGAGACCTATCTCGCTATAGCAGGCAGAGCGCTGACCGGCGGACCTAACGATATATTGGCACTTAACTATATTAAGGCGGCAATGCGATCGCAATCCGAGATACAGCTTACGACTACCAAACGGGTTGGAAGCGGTTTTTCGGAAACCCAATTGACCGAAAACGAGTTCCCGTCTGCAACCGCAATAAGACGGGCTCTTGCCGAAAAGGATTTTGAAAGAGCGTTCTCCTTTATGCCTAAGGGCTCGGCTCAGGTGTACCGACGCGCGGCGGAGCAGGGCGTATTTCCTGCCGACGCATCAAGGCTTGACGCGGCGATCCTGTCCTTTTTCAGGCTTTGCGAGCCGGGCGAGCTCGAAGGCTTTGCCGAGGCGGGAGGCGGAGTTGCAGCAAGGCTTTCGTCTGCCGCAAGAGAGTCGGTCAGCGTTGACGAGATGCTCTCGCGTACCGCAACCAAGAGATATACAGATGCTCGGCTTCGCCGAGCGATGCTCTTCTGCCTGCTTGGTGTAACGCCCGACGATCTTCGTTCAACGCCGAGCTATACCACACTGTTGGCGGCGAACCGACGGGGTAGAGAGTTTTTGTCGAGCCGAAGGAATTGCGGAATAAAAATCGTAACAAAGCCGGCAGATGCCCCCGCCTGCCGTCAAAGACAGCTCTCCGAAAAGCTGGATTCGCTTTTTGTTCAAACGCTGCCGAAACAGATTGCTGCAGATGCGTTTTTCAGATGCTCTCCCAAAATTTCGGAAAGTGATTGACTTATTTGAGAGTTTGTGGTAAACTATATAAAAAGTAAAGAGGTGTTTTGATATGGCAATAGACGAAAGAGCTCTCGTTGAGGGCAAATATCTTGAATATAAGGGTAAGCCGCTGGTCCGCGAGGGAGATACTATCTGTTACGGCGACATGAATGAAAAGTGCATTTTGATACTTGAGATAATGTCGTATAAAAAGGTCGACGCGAACGAAGTTCCCGATAAGATCCTTATCCAGATCATCGATTCGAAGGATCCCGGAAAGATCATAAAGCAGGGCTCAAAGGAAGGGCTTTACGAAGCGTTCACGCTCGGTTGTGTTTGGCTCGATCAGGCTCTCAAAAAATAAAAAAACTATCCGATCAAGCAGATCGGATAGTTTTTTTGTTGCGCGCAAGGAAAACCTTCTTAGGTAATTAATGTTTCACTTGACAAAATGACGAAATGATAGTATAATGAATATAAGTTTGTAGACTAAGCATAAAGTTTTAAAGGTTTCCTATCGGAAAATGATGACGTCTCGGCAGACGAGCGTCGGTTTGACGATAACTTCAACCCTCGAATTGAGGAGTATTTGGAATGGGAAAAGGACAAAATGAAAATAAGAGTTAAGACGGAATGCGAAAAGCAGTTCCTGAAAAATAATAAATTCAATTATTCGATGACTCTGCTCTCGCTGGTCATCTCGGCTTGTATGGACGTGGCACTTGCCATTATGCTGTATTTCTTCTTTGTTGCAGCAACTACGGGAGATAACCAGACGCTGTTCATCGGAACGATCGCCGGCGGAGTTTTCTGCGCATTGTACGTGCTTTGTAAGATAATAAAGCGCAGCTTTATGAATAAGTATCTGAAAACGGCGCTTTCGCAGTTCAAGGGATACGTTTTCAGTAAGATACTTTCAAAGAGCATTTCCGAATATCGCAGAGAAAGCTCGGCAAAGTTCATCTCGGCGTTTTCGAACGACTTAAACTCGATCGAGCTTAACTATTTGGTCGGCTCGATCGACATTATGGGCTCTGTCTTCACCTTCGTGGCATCGGGCATTGCAATGCTGTTCTTTGATTGGCGCATAGGTCTTGCTATGATAGTTGCCGCTATGGTCTGCTCCTTCCTTTCCATGAAGTACGGAAGACGCCTTGTTAAGAAAGAGAGCAAAACGGCAAACGAAAATATGGGCTTTATTGATCAGGTCAAGGACCTGCTCAACGGCTTTATCGTTATCAAGAGCTTCCGCGCCGAAAAAGAGGTTCTTCAGATATTCAACGAGAGAAACGTTGAACTTGAATCAACCAAGCAGAGCCGTCGCGCAACCTCCGAAACGGTAACTATTTTTGGTGACCTTGCCGGACTTCTTCTTAACAGTATACTGTTCTCGGCAGTCTTCGCTCTCGGAATCGGATTTGGTGACGACGCCGGAACGGGCGCGGCACTTCTGATGGTCTTTATTCAGCTGCTCAACTATATGCTCGTTCCGGTTCGTAAGATCGGATCGGGTATATCGAACCGTCGCGCGGCACAGGCGCTTATCGACCGCATCTCCGAAGCGATCGAGGAGGACCCCACCTACGTTGAGACCGAGAAGGAAGAGCTCACCGGTGTTGACGGCGGTATTGAGTTTAAGAACGTCAACTTCGGATACGAGGACGATACCAAGAACATACTTAAAAATATCAACATAAAGTTTGAAAAGGGCAAGAGCTATGCCATCGTCGGCAGCTCGGGTAGCGGAAAATCCACTCTGCTAAAGCTGATCCTCGGTCATATGCCGAACTACGATGGATCTATAACGATCGACGGTAAGGAGATCAAAAATCTCAGTCTTGACAGCCTTTACGAGCACGTTTCGGTCATTCAGCAGGACGTTTTCCTCTTTGACAGTACGATACAGAACAACATCACGATGTTCCGTGATTTTGACGCCGATAAGCTGAAGAGCGCTATAGAACGCGCGGGACTTTCGAGCCTTATTGCCGAAAAGGGAGACGACTATCCCTGCGGAGAATGCGGAAAGCATCTCTCGGGAGGCGAGAAGCAGAGAGTTTCGATCGCACGTTGCCTCGTTCGCGAAACGCCCGTTCTGCTTATGGACGAAGCCACTGCGGCACTTGACTCCGAAACTGCCTTCTCGGTAACCAACGAGATACTTGGCATCGACGGCTTGACCCGGATAATCGTCACTCACGGGCTCGAGGAATCGTTGCTTCTGCGCTACGACGAGATAATCGTCATTCAGGGTGGACGCATCGTAGAGCAGGGACACTTCAACGACCTTATGGAGCAAAAGGGATATTTCTATTCGCTTTATAACGTATTTCAGTCTTAAATGCTAAAAAAAGCCGTACAGAATCTCGATTCTGTACGGCTTTTTTTATTCGTTGGGTCTTTCTTCGCGAAGCACCTTGAGGGCTTCGTAAACGGTTTTTATCGGAATGAGCTTGATGCCGTCAAGCTCGAGCTTGCGCTTTTCAAGATTGCGATAGGGAACTATCGCCGTCGTGAATCCGAGGCGAGCCGCCTCGCGAACGCGGTTCTCAAGATCGGATACGGCACGGCACTCGCCCGAAAGACCAAGCTCTCCAATGGCGATCAGCTCGTCGGGAACGACCTTGTTCGTAAGGCTCGAAATGAGAGAGAGCGCGGCTGCAAGGTCAACGGCGGGCTCGTCGAGGTGAAGTCCTCCTATGACGTTCATATAAACGTCTGCCGCCGAGAAACGAAGACCGAGTCTCTTTTCAAGCACTGCAAGGATGAGGCACATGCGGTTGTAGTCAAGACCGTTAGCGGTACGTCTGGGGGCGGGGTAGGGACTTTGAGAAACTAGCGCCTGTATCTCGGCGATCATGGGTCGCGTGCCCTCAACAGTACAAACGGCGCAGTTGCCCGAAACGTTCTTGGGGCGACCTGCGAGCAGCATTTCAGAGGGGTTTGGTACTTCAAGCAAGCCCCTGTCGGTCATCTCAAAAACGCCGATCTCGTTGGTCGAGCCGTAACGGTTCTTTACCGCGCGGATTATGCGGTAGGATTGGCGGCGATCACCCTCAAAGTAAAGCACGGCGTCAACCATATGCTCAAGCACCTTCGGTCCCGCAATACCGCCCTCTTTGTTGACGTGACCGACCAACAGCACCGAGATGCCCTGCGATTTTGCCCTTTCGATAAAGGCGAAGGCGCACTCGCGAACCTGCGTGACGCTTCCGGGAGAGGACGCAGAGCCGTCGCTGTATATCGTTTGTATAGAATCGGCGATTATTATGTCGGGTTTCAGCTTTGATGCTTCGTCGAGTATGCTTTCAATGTTTGTCTCGGTCAGAATGTGAAGATTATCCCCGCCGATGCCGAGTCTTTCGGCGCGGAGCTTGAGCTGTCCGCCCGACTCCTCGCCCGAGACGTACAAAACTCGCTTGCCGTCTCCCAAGGAATCGGAGATCTGCATAAGCAGGGTCGACTTACCGATGCCGGGCTCACCTGAGAGCAGTACGACAGACCCCGAAACGATACCGCCGCCGAGAACTCGGTCAAGCTCGGAAAGTCCGGTGGACGAGCGCATATATTCGGGAGAATCGAGCTCGCTGAAGCGAACGGCGTGTCCTGTGTCACGGTGGGCGGCACGGGGGTTCTTCGCCGCGGTAGCGGCGGGGGCAAGCACCTGCTCGTCAAAGGTGTTCCACGCGCCGCAAGAGGGACATTTACCCAACCATTTCGGACTCGTATATTCACATTCGGAGCAGATATAAACGCTTTTTTGAGCTTTCATTCGAGTTTCCTTTCAAAAAACAAATAAGGAGACGGGCTGTCTCCTTAAATTATACTATGAAAGTCTTTGAAAATCAAGAGGCGTTTTGATAAATCGTTCCAAGTAGCGAATTTGCAATAACGAGCGCCAGTGCCTTGCGGTATTCGGGCGAGCTTAGCCGTTCCGCCTCGGCGCGGTTTGAAAGAAAGCCGCACTCAATTAAAACGGCGGGGCAGTCAAGCTCGTGGAGAAGATAAATGTTTTCGCCGGCGGCTTTGATCTTTCGGTCGTTGTCCGGTTGAAGGGAGGAGGCGACCGAGGACTGTACTGCTGACGCAATAGCTTGACTTTTTGGGTCGTTTCTCGAAAAATAGACCTGCAGACCGCTGTATTTCTCAATAGGAAAGGCGTTCATATGTATGCTGACAAAAATAGCATTAGGTGTTGACTCGGCTATCCTTTTTCGCGCACGTAGATCTTGGCTTTTGCGCGAGCCTCCGTCGGGGTCGCTCAGCGTGACATCCTCGCTTCGTGTCATAACGACGTCAACTCCTGCCGCCGTAAGTATATCGCGAACGGTCAGAGCCACAGAGAGGTTCAGCTCCTTTTCGGAGATCGAGCAAAGTCCGGTCGCGCCGCCGTCAGGTCCTCCGTGACCGGGGTCGAGGATCACGGTTGGTCTTATGTCGGATGCGGTGGGCTTTGCCGTGCTCTCGCCAAGATATTCCCAAAGAGCGCAGATCGCGCCGCCTATGAAAACAAATATGAGAGAGAACAAAATGAACTTAAAAAGATAGGCGGCTGTTGAACCGCCGAGAGGTCTGCTTTGCTTCATTGCATATCCTTTTCGGTGTGATTACTACATTATATATACCGAATACGACGGATATGCAAAAATAAAAAGGTCGTTTCCTTTTGGAAACGACCCTCTGCCATTATTAGCTTCTGTGAGACTCAAGATAATCAACGACGTCCTTGATGGTGATGAATCTACCCATGTCGGAATCGTCGATCTCGATGTTGAACTTCTCTTCGCAGTGGCAAACGAGATCGGCAAGATCAACCGAACTGATTCCCAGATCCGAAGACAGCTCGGCCTCGGGGGTAATGTCGGCGGGGTCGATAAGTAACTCGGAAACGAGTAACTCTTTCAGTTGTTCAAACATTTGATATATCCTCCGAAAATGTTTTACGTGGTGTTTCGTACGGCCGCTTAAACCGCATCATAACATATTATATATAATAATTTCGGTTTTGTCAACAATATTCGCAAAATATATTGAAAAAATCTTCAAGTTGCTATAAAATAAAGAAAAAATCTATTTTTCTGCAAAAAAAGGACGGACTGCATGAATATATTTTACCGTCGTCCGCTTATGGTCTGTTGCGCCTTATTCCTTGCAACGTCGGCGATAGCTTTTTGCGTTACGGGATTTGTCAAGCAGATTTTAGCGGTGTCGTTTGCAGCTCTTGCTCTGATCGCCCTTTTGATCATAGCGCTCTGCAAGAGACGGAACGTACGTATAAAGCTTGCCGTGGCGGCAATAGCGCTTTTCTTGGCGGTGCTTTCAACGGTTGAATCGTGGGCGTATTTTGGTCTTTATGCAACCCGAGCCGATGAATATATCGGCAAGGAATGCACGCTTCAGCTGATGGTCGTCGAGGAGAGACGGTCAAGCTTTTATGAATCCGAATATACGGTGGAACTTCAGCGCATTGACGGACAGGAAGTGCAGGGACGCTCGATACTGTACTTTGATAGCCCTATGGGGCTCTCTCGCGGAGAGGTGCTACTGCTCACAGCAAGCTGCGTTGAGCCCGCTGAGCTTTCGTACGACGCCGACGGTCGGCTTGCACTGCTTGCCGACGGAAATATAAACGCGGCTTTTTCGGTCAGTAACAGTGAAACGACCGACGTTCAACTTTTGGACAAGACCGAGCTTTTCGAGGGAGCTTTTCTGGAGCTTAATCTAACGCTTACTTACCGCCTTGAAAAGCTGATCGGTGGCGAAGCGGGTAAGCTGGCATCGGCAATGATACTGGGAAGACGAAGCGGACTTTCAAGCGAGACATACCGAGACTTTTCCCGAGCGGGTCTTTCGCACCTGCTTTCCATCAGCGGACTCCATATGGCGATGCTCGCGGGGATCTTTGAGCTTTTATTGCGCTTGATACGTATTCCTAAAACTGTGAGGTGCTGTATTACACCGGCAGTTATGCTCGGATATCTGATGTTGACCGGATTTCAGATCTCGGCGCTTCGCGCCGCTATTATGCTGACCGTGGTATATATATCCTTTATCGCATCGTCACCTTCAGATCCTATAACGGTGCTTTTTGCTACCTGCGCCGGGATTGTGGCTGTGATGCCGTCATCTGCCGCCGACGTAGGGTTTTGGATGTCATTCCTTGCCACTTTGGGGATCATCGTTTCTTTGCCTTACGTCAAGCTGCTATTCAGAAGAAGGCAGAAGGATCGCCGCTCGGTCTCGCTCTTTAAGACCGTTTTGCGATGGATAACCACTTCGCTCGCCGTGACGCTTGCGGCGGTGCTTTCAATAGTGTTTTTGAGCTGGCTCTGCTTTGGTGAGCTGTCTTTGGTCGCGCCGCTTGCAAACCTGTACGCCTCGCCTATGACGAGTGCATTTATGACAATTTCGCTGGCGGGTCTTGCTTTCGGCGGAGTTCCGTTTGTCGGAGATGCTCTGTCGTCCGTCGCGGGCGCGATCGGGAATACGATGATAGATCTGACGTATCGCCTTTCCGATCTCAGAGGAGTGACCGTTTCGTTGGAGCATGACTTCGCTGCGGTCATCGTTGTGCTGCTTTCTATTTCTATGGCAATAGTTGTTACGGTAAAGCTTAAGCGTAAAATCTTTGCGCTTGTTCCACCCGTTATTGCTGCTATAGCCTTTGCGGTCTGCCTTGCCGTTACCAACGCGGGAGGTGCCGACGAGCTTTCACTTTCTTATCTGCGTCGGGGCGAAAGAGAAATGCTTTTGATCTCTCAAAACGGCACTGTAGTACTTTGCGACTTCACCGACGGCTCGTATTCAAACTATATAAGCGCCGTTGACGTGGCAAAGGAGCGGGAGGCGGCAACCGAGATCGAGGTGCTTATGCTGACGCATTATCACGACCGACACCGAAGCTCGGTTGAGCGTCTTATGTCGACCGTAAAGCTTCGCTCGATATGGTTGCCCGAGCCAACTAACGAGCAGGAATTCTATATTGTGAGCGAGCTTTTGAAAATAGCCGAAGCGCACGGCGTTTGTGTTGAGATATATTTGCCGTGTGACGACTTGACAGTGTTTGAAACCGGTAAGCTGATGCTCAACGAGGTCGGGCATATAGACAGATCAAGTCAACCGCAGCTGTCGCTTGGGATAGAGTACGGTATGAGTCGAGCCGTTTACGTCGGGTCGTCATATCTTGAGGACCGCGAGCTTTCGGGCGATTTCGACGCGATGATATTGGGAACGCACGGGCCCAATCCAAAAGCGGAGTACGTGATCGGGCTGTCGCCTCGCACGAAAACGGTGGTCTTTGCCGATGAGGAGCTGCTCGCGCTTGCCTCGCCTGACCAAGCGTTTCCAAGCGACACGACGGTGGGCAGCGAGTATAAACGCATACGACTTTGGTACGGACGGTAAGACTTCGCCACATATCGCCTTGAAGCACAAAATTGTGACAATAAATAAAATTGTCGTTGACAATTTAAAAAATGTTTGTTATAATGAACATATGTTAGTGGACGGTGGAAAGTGGAGTTTTGTGCTGAAAATCGGCCTGACTTTGTACTTGTCTGCACTTATTCGTGTAAATCAGAGAGAAATCTCTGAAAATAATATTTTATTTTGGAGGAACAGCAATGTTCAAGAAAATTCTTGCTCTGTCTCTCGCAGTTCTGATGGTCTCCGGTCTTATGATCGGATTCACGTCCTGCTCGGGAGGAAACGAAGATTTCAAGGTAGGCTTTATCTTCCTGCACGATGAAAACTCGACCTACGACAAGAACTTCATTGATGCCGCAAACGCTGCCGCAGCTGCTCTTGGTCTTACCAAGGATCAGGTCATCATGAAGGTCGACATCGACGAAGGTCCCGAGTGCTACGACGCGGCGGTCGAGCTTGTCGAGGAAGGCTGCGATCTTATCTTCGCCGATTCTTTCGGTCATGAGGACTTCATAATCCAGGCTGCTGAGGAGTATCCTGCGGTTCAGTTCTGCCATGCAACCGGAACTAAGGCTCACACCAAGAAGCTTCCCAACTTCCACAATGCTTTCGCTTCGATCTACGAGGGTCGTTACATTGCCGGTATCGCTGCCGGTATGAAGTTGAAGGAAATGATCGACGCCGGCGAGTTTACCGCTGAAGAGGCTAAGATCGGCTATGTTGCCGCTTGGCCCTATGCAGAGGTTATCTCGGGATACACCTCCTTCTTCCTTGGCGTTCGTTCGATCGTTCCTACCGCAACCATGCAGGTTGAGTACACCAACTCTTGGTTCGACATCGCTCTCGAGAAGACCGCTGCCGAGACCCTTATCGCTGCGAACTGCAAGCTGATAAGCCAGCACGCCGACTCCGAGGGTGCTCCCAAGGCTTGTGAAACTGCAGGTGTTCCGAACGTTGCTTACAATATCAACACCTCGAGCATCGCTCCTAACACCGCTCTGATCTCCTCGAAGATCAACTGGGTCCCTTATATGACCATGATCATTGAGAAGACTATGGCAGGTAAGGGCAATGAGATCCCCTACGACTGGTGCGGCGGATTCAACGAGGGTGCAGTTGCCCTGACCGAGCTCAACACCGCCGTTGCTGCAGAGGGAACTCAGGAAGCTATCGATGCTGCTATCGCTGCCTTCAAGGCAGGTGAGATCAAGGTGTTTGACACCTCGAAGTTTACCGTCGGCGGTCAGACTCTGACCGAGTATCTTGCAGACGTTGACACCGATGCTAACTTCACCAAGGATACCAACGTTATCCACGACGGTTACTTTGATGAGTCTGCTTCGGACAAGCGTTCGGCTCCTTACTTCGATATCATCATCGACGGCATTACCGTTCCTGCCGCTAACTAAGAACGATAAATTTTGATAGCCCTAAGGGATGCCGCGTAAGCGGCATCCCGTCGGGTTTTTGTTGTTTTTGCGGATCTTTTATAAGAGAGCAAAGGGGCTTTGCTTTCTTATAAAAAATTCGCTTATGAAAGGTAATATGCGGATATGAATAATGTAGCGATTGAGCTGAGAGGAATAACGAAGTGCTTTGGGTCGGTTGTTGCCAACTCAAACGTTAACCTCAAGGTCTACAAGGGAGAAATCCTTTCACTGCTCGGCGAGAACGGAAGCGGAAAAACAACGCTTATGAATATGATCTCGGGTATTTACCATCCCGATCAAGGTCATATTTTGGTCAACGGCAAGGAGGTAGTCATAAACTCACCTCACGATGCTTTTGAATATAAGATCGGAATGATACATCAGCATTTCAAGCTGGTGGATCTTTTCAGCGCCGCAGAGAACGTCGTTTTGGGACTTGATGGCGAGGGTCGCTTCAAGCTTGACGAGATTGAAAAGCAGGTTCTCGAGATCAGCAATAAATACGGATTTAATATTGATCCCAAAAAGAAGATATACGATATGTCGGTATCCGAAAAGCAGACGGTTGAGATCATTAAGGTGCTTTATCGCGGAGCTGATATTCTGATACTCGACGAGCCGACCGCCGTATTGACTCCCCAGGAAACGCAGAAGCTTTTTGATATTCTGCGCCGTATGAGAGCCGACGGAAAGGCTATCATTATCATAACCCATAAGTTGCACGAGGTTTTGGAGCTTTCGGATAAGGTCGCAGTTCTTCGTCGCGGAGAGTATATCGGAACTGTCAATACGGCAGAAGCAACCGAGGAGAGCCTGACCGAAATGATGGTGGGTAAAAAGGTTGAGCTTAATATCAACCGTCCCGAACCCGTCAACCCCACCGAGAGACTTCGTGTTATGAATATTGACTGCAAGAATCGAGACGGAGTTAAGCTTCTTGATAACGTAAGCTTCTCTGTCAATGCCGGAGAGATACTCGGAATCGCCGGAATCGCGGGAAGCGGCCAGCGAGAGCTGCTCGAGGCCATTGCAGGACTTCAGAAGCTGGACAGCGGAAGCATAATATACAACAATCCCAAGACAGGTGCTGAGGAGGAGCTGAGAGACAAATCTCCGCTTCAGATCAGGGAGCTCGGCGTCAGACTTTCCTTTGTTCCCGAGGATAGACTCGGAATGGGTCTTGTCGGAAATATGGGCGTTGTTGACAATATGATGCTCCGTAGCTACCGTCGCGGAAAATCCATATTCCTTGAAAGAAAAGGACCGACGGAGCTTGCAAACCGTATAATACAGGAGCTTGAGGTCGTGACGCCCAGCGCCGAGACTCCGGTCAGACGTCTTTCGGGAGGAAACGTCCAGAAGGTTCTGCTCGGACGCGAGATCTCGTCGTCACCAACTCTTCTTATGGCGGCATATCCCGTTCGCGGACTTGATATAAACTCGTCGTATCTTATCTACGACCTGCTCAATGAGCAGAAAAAGAAGGGCGTTGCGGTCATCTTCGTCGGAGAGGATCTTGATGTTCTGATAGATCTTTGCGATAAGATCCTCGTCATCGGCGGCGGCTGCGTCAGCGACGTTATAGACGCGAGAAGCACCACGAAAAACGAGATAGGATATCTTATGACCAACACTAAAAAGGGAAGGAGAGCGAGCGATGAATAACGCTGAAAAAAAGCCTCGCACAAAGCGTGAGCCGCTTATATACATAACGAAGCGCTCGGATCTTTCTCTCAAAAAATCACTTCTGATCAGAGCCGCAGTTATTTTGGGCGGAATACTGTGTTGTGCAATTATAACGATGCTGCTCACCGGTGTTAACCCGATCAACGTTTTCGGATCGATCATAAACGGTAGCTTCGGAACTCCCGGAAAGCTTTGGAATTTGCTCCAGGCAGCGGCGATACTGTTGGGTATTTCGGTTGCCGTCACTCCGGCGTTTAAGATGAGATTCTGGAATACTGGCGCTGAAGGACAGGTTCTTATCGGAATGCTTGCCAGCGTTGCGTGTATGTTCTATCTTAAGGATTCGATGCCGTCGTTTGTGACGATAATCATAATGCTTGTCGCAAGTACGGTTGCGGGTGCGCTTTGGGCGGGTATTCCCGGATTTTTTAAGGCGATCTGGAACACTAACGAAACGCTCTTCACCCTTATGATGAACTACGTTGCAATGCAGCTCGTTAGCTTCTTCCTCCTGTTCTGGGACCCCAGCCACGGATATCTGAATCCGCTTAACTCGGACACTAAGAACGGTTGGCTTCCCACGCTTTTTGGAAGGAAGCAGCTGATCATTATTCTTATCGTTGCTGTTATCACGGCTTTGGTTTACGTTTATCTCAAGCGCAGTAAGCAGGGATACGAGATATCGGTCGTTGGAGAGAGCGAGAACACGGCGAGATATATCGGAATAAACGTAAAGAAGGTAGTAATCAGAACGGTTCTTATCTCCGGCGCTCTGTGCGGAGTTATGGGTTGGCTGCTCGTTTCGGGAAACAGCCATACGGTATCCACCACGCTGGTTGGAGGAAACGGATTTACTGCGATCATGGTCTCGTGGATGTCTAAGTTCAATCCGATAATAATGGTATTTTCGTCGCTTCTCGTCTGCTTCTTGCAGCGCGGAGCCGGACAGATCGCTTCTGACCTGGGAACGGAAATGCCCGGAGCTTCAAACATCGGAGACGTTTTGACAGGTATTATGATACTTTTCGTTGTAGCAAGTGAGTTCTTCGTCAGCTATGACGTTCATTTCCGCCGCAGAACGGAAAAGGCAGACAAGGAGGTAGAAAAGAATGTTCACGCTTGAATACCTCATGGGCTTTGTTGCCACTGCTATCATCAATGGAACGCCGTTGCTTTTTGGTGCTGTTGGTGAGATCTTGACCGAAAAAAGCGGAAATCTTAACCTCGGTATACCCGGCATTATGTATATTGGCGGTATCTCGGGAATTATCGGCGGATTTTTGTATGAGCACGCTTGTGAAACGGCGGGGATCACTCCCATACCGATCCTTTGCATCATTGTTGCTTTGCTTGCATCGCTGCTTGGATCGACGCTGATCGCGTTGGTTTATAGCTTCTTGACCATAACCCTTAAGGCAAATCAGAACGTCGTCGGACTTGCGCTGACAACGCTTGGCGTAGGCCTTGGAGATTTCTACGGCGGCTCACTCTTGAGCTTTTTCGGCAAGGACGGCTCGATCTATCTCGAAGCCACCTCAAAGGCGTTCAAGGAAAAAATACCATTCCTCTCTGACAGCCTCGGGCTTTTCGGTCAGACCTTCTTCTCGTTTGGTTTTTTGGTATACGTTGCGGTTATAATTGCGGTCATTGTTCACTTCTTCCTGAAGAAAACGAGAGTCGGACTTAATCTGCGTGCTGTTGGTGAAAACCCCGCAACGGCAGATGCTGCAGGAATCAACGTCAATCTTTATAAGTATCTTGCAACCTGTATCGGCGGAGCCATCGCCGGTCTTGGCGGTCTTTACTTCGTAATGGACTATTCGGTTGGAGGTTGGACCAACGGTGGCTTTGGAGACCGCGGTTGGTTGGCTATCGCTATTGTTATCTTTGCTTTGTGGAGACCTAATACGGCTATTCTCAGCTCGTATATTTTCGGCGGACTTTACGTTGCGAGCTCCTATATTATGGGTCTTTCCGGAAGCGAGAAGGAGATCATCAAGATGCTCCCCTACATCGTAACGATAATCGTTCTGGTGTTCGTCAGCGCGAGAAAGAAGCGCGAGCATCAGCCGCCTGCCTCACTCGGACTTTCGTATTTCCGAGAAGAACGGTAGTATAAAAATAAAAGGACATCACTCAGGTGATGTCCTTTTATGATCCTATTTGTTCTTTTTCTTTGACGGGGATTTTTTGCGCAGACTCTTCAGCTCGTCAAGGAAGGTGTTTACGTCCTTGAACTCACGGTATACCGATGCAAAGCGCACGTAGGCAACGTCGTCACGCTGCTTGAGCTTTTCCATTGCCATCTCACCGATGTGCGAGGTGGTGACCTCTCCAACCAGACTGTTGAGCAACTCGGATTCAACCTCATCTGCGATCTGTTCGGGATTTATGGGGCGCTTCTGGCAAGCCTTGAGAAGACCGGAAAGCAGCTTTTGCTTGTCAAAAAGCTCCTTTGATCCGTCCTTTTTTACAACCATTATTTGCATTGATTCAAGCATTTCAAAGGTCGTAAAACGCTTTTGACATTCAAGACACTCGCGGCGACGGCGAATGCTCGATCCTTCGGAAACCGGGCGAGAATCTATTACTTTACTGTCAGGGGAATTACAAAATGGGCACTTCATGAGTTGAGAAACTCCTTCCATATCTACTGACAGCATTATATCACAAAACTCAACGATTGTAAAGGGGTTTGCTACAATATATAGCCGTAAATATAAATCATTTCACAAGATATTGTTGTATAGAAGGTCGTCAGCGACGCCGTCGAAGGATGCTGTGTCAACTTCAGCATCACATACCGTTTCAAAGAGACAGCTCGCATCGCTATATGAAGTGAGGACACGGTGTACGACGTCGTCGCCGTCCGACAAAGCGACGGCAAACCTTTGCCCGTCGTCAAGCTTTATCATATACAGTCCCGATATAAGTCGAAGCTTGCCGACCGAATAGACGCGACGCTCTAAACGGATCACCGACGTTATGGAAAAATTTTTGTCTGAAATCATAACAAAGTCTCCTTGTTTGTCGAATTTTGGTCTATAACCATTATAATACAAACAAAAAGTGCGTTCGATTAAGAAAAAACGCGAAATAAGGCAGATATTACCGCTGGACTGCGGCGCAGATATATGATAAAATAAGAGAGAAAGGTAGGTGACGCCGTGAAAAGAAATCGAAAAAGAAAGAAATACAGTTTCAAAAGGTGTGTTCTCGAGCTTTCGAAGCCGTCGGTATTACTTCTGCTTGGTGGATTGCCGGTTATCATTGTAGAGGCGCTCGTTTTGCTCGCGCGTCTACTTCCCGATATTCAAAGCTCTCCCGGCTACGTGCTATCGGTTTACCCGCCGATGTTCGAATACATAATGATAAGCCTTGCGATTTTGCTCGGCGGAGCGATGTTTATTGATTATATTGTAAAAAATAATTCGTGATATTCATGCAGAGTTAATAATTGCGAGCTATAATATCTATATATTGTATTTGGAGGCAAATCTTTTGAATAACGAAAACAAAAATTGCTCGCCCTGCAAAAAGACGTCTATAGGGGGGCAGGCACTACTTGAGGGAATCATGATGCGAGGCCCGAAAAAGACGGCTATGGCTGTCAGAAATCCCGAAGGAGAAATCGTTCTTGAGGATTGGGATAACGTTACTAAGCAGAGAGCTAAGATAACGAAGCTGCCCTTTTTCCGCGGAATATTTAATCTTATCGATTCTATGGGGCTCGGCTATAAATGCCTGATGCGCTCGGCAGAGATATCCGGACTTGAAGAGGCGGAGGCGGAGCTTGCTCGCGAAAAGGCGGAAAAGAAGCGCAAGAAGGCGGAGAAAAAAGCCGCTAAAAAGGGAATGACCCTGCCGCAGGATACCGAGGCGGTAGAAGAAAAGGACGAAGAAAAGAAGGGAAGCTCGGCGTTTACCAACGGAGTTATGGCTATCAGTATGGTTTTGGGCGTGGCTCTTGCCGTTTTGCTCTTTATCTATCTGCCCACCTTTTTGAGCACGCTGATCCTCGGAAAGAACGCCGCGATAGACCATCCGATACTATTGACAGTTATCTCGGGCGCGATCAAGGTCGTCATCCTGGTGGCGTATATGTCAGCCGTTATGCTCATGAAGGACATCAAACGAACCTTTATGTACCACGGCGCCGAGCATAAATCCATTTTCTGCTATGAAAAGGGACTTGAGCTGACGGTTGAGAACGTCAGAGAACAGCGTCGCTATCATCCCCGTTGCGGAACATCGTTTTTGTTTGTCACTATCATCGTCAGCGTGGTGATAATGATACCGATCGGTATATTGCTCCGCGCCGTGCTTCCTGAGGCGATACTTGCTTCAAAGGCACTGTTCACGCTTATAAGAACCGTAATTGCCATAATCCTGTTGCCCCTTATGGCGGGAGTCGGATACGAGTGTATAAGACTTGCCGGACGACACGATAATCTCTTTACGAGAATACTTTCCGCACCCGGGCTTTGGATGCAGAGAATCACCACTAAAGAACCGGATGACGGTATGATCGAGTGCGCGATTGCCGCTCTTAAAGCCGTTATTCCCGACGACGAAAGCGATAAATGGTAACATAAAGCAGACCGACACAGCCGGTCTGCTTTTTTTATCGAAGTGTAAGTCTGACCAGATCGCGATCACTGACCAAGGAGTTGATACCGTAAAAGAAAAGAACGCCGTCGCAATGATCGGCAATTTCGGTCAGATCGCCGTTGAAATACCGAGGATCGACAACACAAAGCTCGAAATGTCGAGCCAAAAAGGGAAGCAAGGCGTTTGCAAAGCTATCCTTGATAACTAAAAGACACGGCTTTTCGCCGCCGTTCGATATTTCCATATATCCGTGATTTCCGCCGAAAAAAACCGCATATTTATCCTTTTGCTCGAGCTTTGAAAAATCGTAAAAGCCCTTTTGATCAAGGTCTCCGGACACGGAAAAGGCTTCGTCGCCCTCGTATCTCCAAAGCTCCAGCTCTTCGGCGGGATGCAGATAAAGACCGGAGCGCGACCACGCCGTACCGAGAAACTCGGTTGATACCGTTTCTCGAGTGAACTCTTCTTCGGCATATGGCTCGTACCCCAACACGTCACCGAGCACGGAATAAACCTTGTAAGCACCGTATGCGGTGAGGTGATGATCGGTCTTAAAATATGCTCCGTCAATATGGGTCGAAAGGCACAAAACATTAGCGTTTTCCGCCACCGAATAGCTCGCAACGGCGCTTGAGCTTGCCGAGAGCGCGTCGGGTACTATTGCAACGACCGAGTCGACCGTAAAGCCGTTCTTTAATCGCTCTATGGCATCGAGCGCAGAGTTTAGGTTTCGCTGGCCGCTGACGGTCAGGGGCTTTCGTTCGGCGAGAGCACCGTTCTCAAGAAGAACGACGTTGTTTGCCTCTCTTCGTCCGAGCAGGACGTCCCCGTAAGATGCCACGGAGATAAAAGCATCGCGAAGAGGGAACTGATCGGAATAAAATTCGGCAAGTCGGCTTGTGTAGCTACCGCTCGTTATGCTTTGAAGCTCGGGTGAGGGAAGCTTGGAAAGCAGGCGGTTTTCATTTGCCGAAAAGCTTTTTTGCGGCAGCAGATATATAAGAACGCCGAAGACCGTGATGAAGCAGGCTAAAAAAGCAGCAAGAGTCAGTTGCGCTGCACGGTGGTTTGACGAGACCGAAAGGCGCTCGCGAATTATAAAAAACTGTTCAGCTTCGGTGTCGGCGCGATTTTGTTTTGACATATTGCCTCCGAATAATAAAAATAACGGACACCGTTAGGGTGTCCGTTATTGGCTTTTTTATGCAATTATCTGTGCACGGTGACAATAAATCCGTTCGAGTTGTCGCCCGAAAGGCTATACTCGTAGTTTTCGGGGATCTGAATGCTTACCGTGTCTCCCTCGGCTGCCGTAACGTAGTAGACCGAGTAGGTGTTCGAACCCGACTCAACTATGAGAGGCTTTGAGGGGGAGTTGTAAGTGTTTCTCAGCTCGGCAACGTACTGCTCAAAATTGCTGATCGTTTCGCTTTCGGCAATGTATGTCGCGTGTGGAATACCAATGTATCTGAACTGAGTGGAGGGCACGAGCTCGTCGGTGCCGTGTACCGTTTCATTCGGGTCGGAGTTAACGAAGCCGTACTTGTGTGCATTGTTGAGCAACCAGGTGTAAACGGTCGCGTTCTTTGAAAGTCTCAAGGTCTCTCCGTCAACCGAAAGCTTAATGTCAAGCGTCGTTCCCAGCTGATGCGGATAATCGACCTCAAGCGTGTTTGCCTTCGGCGTGAGGTGTCCGTATGCGAGAAGAATGTCGTCGCAGCCGGTCTCGTTATAAAGGTCGGTCGTCATTCTGTTGAAGGCCTCGATGACCTCGGGCAACAGAGATATCGCACCGGTGTCACGGTAACCGTAATGAATAACGAGGTCGAGATTTTCCTTCTTGAGCTCCGAATTGTAGCGGTAAACGTTTTCAAGCTTTCCGTTAACCGACGAAGCAACCGACGCGTCGAGTCCGTTCGCCTTGTTAACTATCAAGAGGTCGCCCTTTTTGATATCCGAGGAGGGAACGGAGATGGTGGTGTACTTGACGTCGGCCCCGAACTTATAAGCAACCTCTGCGATAATGATTCCGCAGAAAAGCAGAATTATTGCCGTCAATACCGCAAAAATAGATATGGTAATGATCTTTTTGAGATCCGGTGCCTTCTTCAGACTCTGCGTCGGCTTTTTGGGTTCAGGGCGCAGTGTGTCGAAGCTACGGGTTCCGTCGTTTTCGTTCATCGTGTTTCCTCCTTCGGATCAAAGTTTAAGCTTTTATATTACTTATTTGTCAGACTTTCTGTCTTTTCTGTCAAATCTCTTTCTCGGGCGGTCGCTCTTCTCGGAACGCTCGCTTTTCTCGGGACGCTCGGGAGCGCCGGGCATTGCATCGCGGATAGAGAAGTCCATTCTGCCCTTGGAGTCGAGACCGATATACTTTACGTTAACAACGTCGCCAAGCTTGAGAACGTCCTCAACCTTGTCGATTCTGTGGTCGGTGATTCTCGAGATGTGGACCATTCCCTCGCGGCCGGGAGCGTACTCAACGAAGCAACCGAACTCCTTGATGTTGGTAACGGTACCGGTGTAGATAGCACCCTCAACAGGCTCGAAGACGATAGCGTCGATGCGTGCCTTGGCGGCGTAAGCATCGTCGCGGTTAACGGCAGCGATGAAGATCGAGCCGTCGTCCTGAATGTCGATCTTGGAGTTGGTATCGGCGCAGATCTTCTGAATTACCTCGCCGCCCTTACCGATGACCTCACGGATCTTCTCGGGCTTGATGGTCATCGAGATCATCTTGGGAGCCCACTCCGAAACGTCCTCGCGGGGAGCGGGGATTGCGGGGAGCATGATCTCGTCGAGTATATAGTCACGGGCAACGTGGGTCTTGTGGAGAGCTTCTTTAATGATCTCGGGAGTAAGACCGTCGACCTTAAGGTCCATCTGGATAGCAGTGATACCCTTGTGAGTTCCGGCAACCTTGAAGTCCATATCGCCGTAGAAGTCCTCAACACCCTGGATATCGACCATGGTCATGAAGCTTCCGTCGTCACGGGTGATAAGACCGCAGGAGATACCTGCAACCGGAGCCTTGATCGGAACGCCGGCGTCCATAAGAGCGAGGGTCGAGCCGCAGATAGAAGCCTGCGAGGTCGAGCCGTTCGACGAGATGACCTCGGAAACGAGGCGGATAGCATAGGGGAACTCCTTCTCGGAGGGGAGGACCGGAACGAGAGCGCGCTCTGCAAGTGCGCCGTGACCGATCTCACGTCTGCCGGGGCTTCTGGTAGGCTTTGCTTCACCGACCGAGTATCCGGGCATATTGTAGTGATGCATATATCTCTTTTCTTTGTCGTCATCGATGCCGTCAAGCTCCTGGGACTCCTTGAGAGTTCCGAGAGTTGCAAATGTGATGACCTGAGTCTGTCCGCGAGTGAACATACCCGAACCGTGAACGCGAGGCAGGATACCAACCTCGGCGGCAAGGGGTCTCATCTGGTCGATAGCACGACCGTCAACGCGCTTACCGTCGTCGATGAGCCAACGGCGAACGATCTTCTTCTGGAGCTTGTAGATAAGCTCGGGCATCATGACGTCAAGGTCGGGATACTCCTCACCGAAGTTCTCAACGATCGCGTCGGTGATCGGAACCATACGGGCGTCACGAACGGTCTTGTCGTCGGTGTCGAGAGCGAACATAAGATCCTTCTCGCAGAAAGCGAAGATCTTGTCGAACATATCGTGATCAAGCTCTCCCGAGGGATAGCTGAACTTGGGCTTGCCGATCTCGGCGACGATGCCGTTGATGAAGACGAGCAGGTCCTTGATCTCCTCGTGGGCCTTCATGATAGCCGCGAACATAGTCTCGTCGTCAACCTCGTTAGCACCTGCCTCGATCATAACGACCTTCTCGGAAGAGGCGGCAACGGTCAGCTCAAGGTCGGAAACGGCGCGCTGAGCGGCGGTGGGGTTAACGACCAGCTCTCCGTCGCAAAGACCCATGAAAACGCCACCGATCGGGCCGTTCCACGGAATATCCGAGATAGAAAGGGCGATAGAAGCACCAACCATAGCGGTGATTTCAGGCGAGCAGTCGGGGTCGACCGACATAACGGTCAGCGAAAGGGCAACGTCGTTGCGAAGGTCCTTCGGGAAGAGAGGACGGACGGGGCGGTCGATGACGCGCGAGGTCAGAATAGCCTTCTCGGAGGGCTTGCCTTCACGGCGGAAGTAACCACCCGGGATCTTACCGGCGGCGTACATTCTCTCTTCAAAGTCAACCGACAGGGGGAGAAAATCGATTCCGTCACGGGACTTGGACGATGCGGTTGCACAGCAGAGCAGAGAGGTGTCGCCGTAGCGAACGAGGCAGGAGCCGTTTGCAAGCTGAGCCATTTTACCGGTCTCGACAACGAGAGGGCGGCCGGCAAATTCATAAGTGAACTTCTTGTAATTCTCGAACATTTCTGTTCCTCCGTAATATATTTTCTTACCCACGGAGTTTAGCACTTACTCAAACATCGGAAACTGCTTGTCCGACGCATGAGTAACTGCTAATCGGCGTGGGTAGATTGTAAAAATAAGATTTTGGAGTGAGGGGTAGGAAAAAACCACCACTCACTCCGAAGCAATTACTTTCTGATTCCGAGCTTTTCGATGATGGAACGGTAACGCTCGATGTCAACCTTCTGCAGATATGCAAGGAGGTTTCTTCTGTGACCGACCATCTTGAGAAGTCCGCGACGGCTGTGGTGATCCTTGTGGTTCACCTTGAGGTGCTCGGTGAGGCTGTTGATGCGATAGGTGAGTATCGCGATCTGAACCTCAGGCGAGCCGGTGTCGCCCTCGTGAGTCTTGTACTGGTCAATAATTGCCTGCTTCTGATCCTTAAGCATTGGTTTTTCACCTTTCTTTTTTTATTTGGCGCAATCTCAGGCGGCGGTGGGTGAAGTACCGATATCTCGGCATTATATCCGCAGTCCGGGTCAGCGTCATACAGAATGTATTATAGCACACTATTTTCTGTATGTAAAGGGTTTTTCAAAAAATATTTTGGCAATATATAATATTTTTGTAGTAAAAACGGAACGCGTCGTGAAAACGCGTTCCGTTCGGTTCAGTTTTCGAGCTTGAGATCTCCTTCTTTGATCCAGCCGAGCTTGCGAAGCAGCTCGCTGAAGACAAGCGAGAGAAGGGCGGGGGCAACGACGCAGAGCAGCACGAGACCTACCCACATAGTCGCGCCGGTTCCGGTTGCGTCGATGATGCCGATGGGACCGACGAGACCGCAAGTACCCATACCGGCGGCAACACCCGAGCATTTAAGGCTGAAAACGGTGGTTGCAAGAGGACCGGTTATCGCCGAGGCGATGATCGGAGGAAGCCAGATGCGGGGATTCTTGCAGATGTTACCCATCTGGAGCATAGAGGTTCCGAGTCCCTGCGAAACGATGCCGCCCCATTTGTTTTCGCGGAAGGAGATGACAGCAAAGCCAACCATCTGTGCACAGCAACCGACCGCTGCCGCGCCGCCTGCGAGAAGCAGACCCTCGGCAGTTCCGTTGAGAGCCGCCGCAACGAGAGCGTCGGCAGAGAAAATCATGCTGCAAATGGCAGCGCTTGAGATAGGAAGTGTAAGTATTATTCCCATTACCACCGAGATAACGATTCCCATAAGAATGGGCTGGAAGGTGGTTGCAAGGGCGATAAAGTTGCCGAGATAGAACATAACGTACGAGACCAGCGGGCAGAGCAGCCAGCTCGCGGCAAATCCCGCAATAAGAGTGACGACCGGAGTGACGAGTATGTCGACCTTGGTCTTTTTCGAGACCAGCATACCGATCTCAGTGGCGATTATAACGGCGAAGAAGGCACCGGCAGGACCTGCGGCGTAGAAGATGCCCGATCCGTCGGAGGCGGTAGCCGCCCACTTGACGATCGTGCCGCCGTTGCTTGCGATGATAGCGCCCATAGCGTTTGACATAGCGCCGACCGCCGCGCAAGAGAAGATGACCAGAGGGTGAGCCGAAAGCTTATACGCGATAGCAACACCGATCGCCATACCGGTTGCCGCCTTCGCGTATCCGGCTATCGTATTCAGAAACTCAAGCTTGGTGTAGGTCGCAAGCGTTCCAAAGATGGTTCCGATCAGCAAGGACGCGAACAGACCGAGCGCCATAGCGCCCATAGCGTCGATGAAGTATAGCTTCATTCGAGAGTTGAAAGCTTCTTTGATGGATCTTTTCATGGTGATTTTCCTTTCCTTAATTCTACTCACGGAATTATATTGGAAACATTATACCACACGGGGCAGTGCATTTCAAGCGTAATTTTTGATAAAAAACCTGTTTTTGCGACCCCGTATTTTACACAAAGTGTAGCCTTGCCGAGATTTATTCTTCCACAGAATAAAAAATCTCGAAAAAAGATGAAAAATAAGTAAGAAAACGCTTGACAATGTCAAGTGAATCGTGATATAATATACTGCCGCATGATTGTTCGGTTCCTCTAAGCGCGGAAATTTCCGCCACCGTACTCAGCGAGACTTTGAGAAAGAGAGGTACATTTCCGTGTTTGCTATTATCGAAACCGGCGGAAAGCAGTACAAGGTCAACGAGGGTGACATTATCTTCATCGAGAAGCTTGATGTTGCCGAGGGTGAAACCGTAACTTTTGACCGCGTTATGGCTGTTTCCGCAAATGACGGTCTGAAGATCGGAACTCCCGTTGTCGAGGGTGCAAAGGTCACTGCCAACGTTCTGAAGAACGGCAAGGGCAAGAAGATCTACGTTCTTAAGTACAAGCCCAAGAAGAACGAGAAGAAGAAGATGGGTCACAGACAGCCTTACACTAAGGTCCAGATTGCTACCATCGAAGCATAATGACTAAGATCAAATTTTACAGAAGCGGCGGAAGCTTCTACGGCTTTGAGGAAAAGGGACACACCGGATACGGTGAGGCAGGGGAGGACATTCTCTGCGCGGCGCTGTCGTCTATGACGATGCTGATAGTTAATACTATCGAGGTCGCGTATGCATCGGACGTTGAATATGAGGTCAACGAGGGTGCAACCGAGATAAAGGTTCGCTCCAAGGCGGCGCTTGCCGAATACGAGAGCGACGAACGCAAGAGATATGCGGTGTCCGGCCTGTTCTGCGGATATTATTATCAGCTGAACGATCTGCTTGAAGAGTATTATGACAACCTTGAGGTCGAGGTAATCGACGTAGATTACGAGTGATCCGCAAATTATTATGGAGGTAACACACACGATGTTGAGACTCGGTTTACAGTTCTTTGCACATAAAAAGGGTGTTGGTTCGACCAAGAACGGACGCGACAGTGAATCGAAGCGCCTGGGCGTTAAGAAGTCTGACGGTGCGCACGTCATTGCCGGAAACATTATCCTCAGACAGCGTGGCTCGACTATTGTCGCCGGAGAGGGTGTTGGCATGGGTAAGGACTATACCCTGTTTGCACTGACCGACGGTAAGGTCAAGTTCAGCTATAAGACAAAGGACAAGAAGCAGGTCAGCGTTATCGCTGAGTAAGCTTAAAGAAAAATAAGCACCGCGCAGACGCGCGGTGCTTATTATTTTCGATAAATCGGATAAAAAACAAGCAACCCGATTGGGTTGCTTGTTTTTTTGGTGGAGACAATTGGAATCGAACCAATGACCCCATGCATGTCAAGTGGGATAAAGGTCTTATAAAATAAGGTTTTTTAGGTGATTTGTTGTCTACCTGTTACCAACCGCAAGCTTTTACGTCGATAAAACAGAGGTCTTTTGCCGCAGCTTTGAGGTATTCCTCGTCGGTGTGTGTATAGATATTTTTTGTCGTTGATATATCTTCGTGACCGAGAATATCCTGCAATGCCTTATCGTCCATTTTTTGCCTTGCACAGAGCGTTGCGTATGTATGCCGACAACTATGAGGGGTGCGGCGTTTAATAAGTTCCTCGTCAAACCCTGCCGCCTCAAGGGCTTTATAATAGCGTCTATTGCGCCAATTCTTGGGGTCATACTTATTTCCGTCAGCGTTGCTTACAAAATACTCGCCCTCTTCGGCGAGTATGGCATCGACTATCGGGAGCATGACGTCGGGAACCGGCACGGATCTGTTCATGCCTTTTTCGGTCTTGCTTCCGCCGTGCAGACAACCGTTGAAATAGTCGGTCTTTTTCATCGAAAGAAGCTCATCCATTCTCAAACCTGTATGACAAAGGAGAAGTATAATGCCCGCTGTCAGGTCACCCGAGTGCTTGTAATATGTCCATATCTTATTAAGCTCCTCGCCTGTGAACGGTTCTCGCGGAGTTGAAGCCGGGGCATTGATCTCTACAAACTGCGCGTAGTTCTTATCAATAACGTCGTTTTGCATTGCCCATTGGCAGAGCTGAGAGGCGAGCTGCTTGATCTTTTGGCAAGACGAACAGGACAAGCCTTTCTTTTCTGCGGCATCGATTATGCTTTGAATATGATAGGCTTTTATCTCGGAGATCTTCATCTTTTTTATATGGTCGGGGAAGTGACCCCAAGCCGTATTGTAATTCGTCCGTCCGCTTTCACTTAAGCTGTCATAATGCTTTTCCATCCAAAGATCGCGAGCGGCGGTAACGCTGATGTTATGGAATTCGGGCAGACCGCCAAGGTTGTTTATTCTTTCAAGCTCGATCAGCGCATCGGTCTTGCGCTCATAACACCCGGCAACAACTCTTTTGCGGACACCGTTACTCTCTATCGTTACCCTTACGCACCAAGGCTTTTTTCTTCTGCCCGAGAGCTTGGTTATAGTTCCCGTACCGTTGGCACGCTTGAGCGCCTTTGGCTTTGGCGTTTCCGTTTGCTTCTTCCCGCAAAATCGGCAGTAGATACTACCGTCTTCTATCTCTTTTTTACATTTGATGCAGGTCATTTGTCCATTCCGCCACAAATCAATACAAATCCGGCGGTTCCCAATGCAATATTTGTAAGAATTGAAGCTCCGAATATCAAGTTGACGATTAAGAACAGTACATTTATTGCTATTAAAGCTATGCCTGCAATCATTAAGCTTAAGTTCTTTGTAGGCTTTTTCTTTATTGCTTTTTCAAATACAAAAACAACTGTGTAACAAGCAAGATATGCACAGATTCCATAGAGGATTTCGATTAAAAAGCTATTTGAAAAAACATTTGTTAAAAAACTAAATAACGGAATTGAAGTTATTGCGCGAACCACCAACAAAGCCAGCGTAAGTATTATAGCGGAACAACTATAAACAATAATGATTGCTAATATGGCAAAGATAATAGCCAGCAGCACGTTAGGGCGTTGTTTGTGTGTCTGAGCTGATAATGGGTCTTTTTGATTGTTATTCATAATTATAACTCCTTCTTACTTGTTTTTTGCTTTTTACTGCTTTGTATGATTCGATATTGCGTGGGCGATCAATACATATATTGCGCAGGCAATCATTGCGATGCCGCAAATCAGATCCAACACTACCCACGTATCCTTATCCAAATATATCGGGAAGATCGGATTAAACAAAATCCAAATTACGGACGGGACGTAAGTCATGGGCGTATTTATTTTGCCGGTTGTGATTATATATACCAATACTATGATAGGTAGTGAAATCAAAGAAAACACACGCAGAAATGTATAATAACCATAGGCAAGGTCGGCCATTCCAATAAAGTATAGTGCAGCTGTAACAACCGAGGCTATGACACAAAATAGCAGTGGTGCGGGAACGTTATTCATCGCCGGGCGGGCCGGGGTTGACTGCGATCCGGAGGTATCGTCTTTTTTGCCTTTCATAAGCTCTGCCAAACACTTTGCGGTGTCCGAGGTAGAATTATCCGTTTGACCTTGCCGTATACGGTCCTGTGCCGCTTTCCACTGTTCATATCTATCAGTCGGAATCCTTACCTCCATGCCGTTGGCGGCGGTTGCATATATGTAGGCTCGTTCTGATTTCTTCGCTTCGTTTTCCGCAGAACTGTTTATGGCGCGTTCAAGGCTTTCGGGATTGACACTGCAATTGTTTTTTTGGCTATCGTAAATCGCTCTAAGTCTTTCGATCTCTTTCAGCCCTTTTTTTACAGCGACAGAAAAGGCTTTACGATTTTCAGCCGCGATTACGTCTTGTAGCTTTTCTTCAAGCTTTTGCAGTTCGTTTTCGAGGTTTTCTGTTTGTACTGTTCCTGATGATTGTGATAATTTCAGCATAGTGTTTTTGTATTTTAACAGAACATCTTTCTCGTTGGGATAATCGTCGATATTAGCTATTGCGTTTGTGATAAGGTCGCGGTTTGATGGTAGCTTCACCTCTTGTGCTATATCGCGCCCCTCGCTTTCCGCCAAATCATCGATAAAATTGATAAAATCGAGTTCTCTGGACATAACATTTTCTCCTTTGCGTTTTTTCAATTTATCCTACTTCACCGATACACTTAATTAAATAACTATATTGCTCTTTACGTGTGTTTTCATCAATAAGTCCTTTATTTACTGCCCACATCATTGATCCGTTATAAACAGCCATTAGGCACGAAGAGCATCGCATAGGATTTAGCACACCATAATATATATGGTAACGACCTGACGCCAGCAGATCAAACGAAGCATGTGCCAAAAGGGAGTGGGCGATTTCTATATAGTCAGTATCGTAATCTTTCCAAGTAGCTACATCTTTCTTATCCGCTTCAACTCTTGCCTTGATTTCCGCTAACATATCATTTTTACATGAGGGAATTTTACGTGTCGCTTGTAATTCATATTCATCTATGAAATGTTCGCATATATCGACGAGCCTTTTGGAGTTCTTCTTGAAATTGTTACCAAACATATTATTTTCCTTTCAGATGATGCTTTTTAATTCTCCGCGTAAAGCTCCGGGGGGACGGTGTTGCCGTTCTGCTCGTGGAGCTTTATTGCTTTTTCCATAAATGCATGGCTGACTCCGAAGTGCTCGGCCAGCTCCCAAAGCTCGCGCATACCGTCATTCACGGCTTTGCAGAGGGCGGGGAAGGCGACGATCTCGTTTGCCGCCCATACGTTCGCTTTATATTCGTGCTTTTCTCGAAGCTCGAAGGGGGAGAAGCCCGCGTAAAAGCTATCGGTCATACAGTGCCCCATCTCGTGCGCCAGACACTCAAGCTTTGTGTATACTGTGTTTTCGTCGTTTGACAGGCCAATGATCTTCTTTCCGTCCGAAAGTCTCACAGACATAGAAATAAGGCTCTCGGGGCACGTTTCGTCTATCGGTATATTATTTTCTTCGGCTAATTTATAGAGTCTTTCAACTTTTTCCGTATTTCTGCTTAAGGAATTCTGCATAATTCATTACCTCGTGCCACATTTCGTCGGTGACCTCAGTGTCGCCTCCGAACAGGGCTACCTTCACGTCCTCGTCGCTTACTGCGGCGGGGGCTTTTTCTTTTTGGTCGGTTTTGCCGGCTATATATTCTACTGAAACACCAAAATAATTGGCTACTTTGATCATAGCGGACGACGAAAGAGTTTTAGTTCTTCCCATTTTAAGTTCGGTGGGGGTGCTTTTAGGAATTCCCGCCTCAGAACACATTTTCGCTAACGAAACTCCTTTTTTGTCGCAAAGAGTTTTAAGTCTGTTGTACAAATCATCCATAATTGTATCCTCCGTTTTAGAAACAATGACGAAATTACGGAATTCTGGAAATTACTATTGACAATTACGGAATTTTGTAATAAAATGTAATTGTCGGTTACAGAATTCTGTGGTTTTGATTGGTGGTGCTTTCATTATATTACACTTTTCTGTAATTGTCAATACCTTTATTGAAAAAAGGAAGGAGGATATATGAAAGGTAAGTTTACTGAATTCGGGAAAAAGATAAAGTTCGCTCTCATCATGAGAGATCTGACTCAGGATTGGCTTATTTCCGAGGTTAAAAAGAAAACGGGGCTTTACTTTGACTCGTCGTATCTAAATAAGATTATGACGGGCAAAAACGAGAACGACAAAGTTCTTACAGCAATCAAAGAAATACTGGAATTGGAGTGAGAGGCGGAAAAATGAGAAAAAAGAAAAAGCTCCCGCCGGAGCAGGAGCAATGTGAGCGAAAAGTAAATTATTGGCTGATATGTTTGCCCTCGATCGTAATGTCGATTATTGCAATTATTATTTCAATAGTGCAATTATTGAAATAACCAAAGCGACCCTTCGTGGGAGAGTATATCACGAAAATTTAATAGGAGGATTTAAGATGGAAAAGAAAGTATACGGGCTCACAGACGAGCAGGTTGAGCGCGAGATCGAGAGGCTTAATGCTTCGGAGGCGGTAGCGCTTGCAAGAAGAGAGGCGAGGTTGCGCTACAAGCGCAGGCAGTATCTTTATCAGCTACGAGACCTTGAGAAAAAAGGTAAGGCTCTTTTGAAAGCAGGTATCACAAGAGAGATGCTTGATGCGGTGTATAAGGCTGAAAAGATGGGTGCTGATTATGAAGACTAAAGCAACCATCACGACCGAGGAAGCGGCATCTTTGATGCGAGCTGCCGGTATTCAGATCGAGACGGTGACGTTGCGCGATGGCATCGAGCAGGGAGTATTCCCGTTTGCAGTGTGCATTGAGCGAAGCCGCAAGGTGTTTATTGTTTTTAAGAAAAAATTTTCAGAATGGCTCTTTGATGTTTGCGGTCAGGTGCCTGAGTTTAACGATGAAGGCGAGGATTAAAAAATGATAGAACTATTAAAACGAGAGCTTGATTCCCTTGACGAAGCAATATTACATATGGAAGCCAACGATCATGCGGATTCCAAGGAGTTTTCGAAATTAATCAAAAAAAAGAAGATTATAAAGACGGCATTAAGAAGGATATGCAAGCTGGAGGGGATAAGGAATGAATGCAACAACTGATACCATCATAAAAACACTTGCTGAAAAGATACGAGAGCTTGAGATCGATATCAGCATGCGAGATTATAAGATTAAAATACTTGAGGAGAAGCTGAAAGAAAGGGGCGAGGGTCGTGCTGAGGATTGAGAATCATTGTTGCGATTGTGCCGTGCCGGGATATCCGTGTAGGGGGACAAGTTGTTCTTTGAGAAGCGTCAAGGTTCACTATTGCGACCATTGTGACAGCGAGATCGAGGAAATCTATGTGGTAGATGGCGAGGATCTCTGTGAGGAGTGCCTCAAGAAAATGTTTATAAAAAATACGGAGGATTAAATAATGCTTAAAAGTTTTAATGAAATGAGAAAGATAGATGTCTCTCCTTATGTCAAGCAGAGAGACGGTGCGGACTATCTGCCGTGGGCAACGGTGGTAGACCTTCTGCACGAACACGGCGCGGAGAGAGTATTCTTTACCCCAATATACAACGAGAACGGAAGCAGCTTGTTTATGTCCGAGCAAACCTTCACCGATAACAAGTGCAACACAAATAGATGCTACGAGGTTCGCATCGAGGTCGTGGTAGACGATGACAGCTTCATCTACAGTTATCCCTTGCTCAACGGCATCAACCCCGTTAAAGACAATTCGCTCAATCAAAACGTGGTGTTCAAGGCTATGGCAAGAGCGTTCGTCAAGGCGATAGCTCTCCGTTACGGTCTCGGCTTCTCGCTTTGGTCGAAGGACGAGCTTGAGGCTCAGGAGGACGATATTTACAAGCACTCCATCAGAAGCATAGAGGAGCGAGTTCAGCAGGCTTACACTCGTCTCATTCGCAAGGGTATGACCACCAAAGAGATCGCCGCCGCGCTGAACAAGACCGAGGACGAGATTAAAGTGCTGTTTACCTTCTTCTCGCAGATTGACAGATTTGAGCAGGATCTCTTGAAGTTATGATAGCGGATAAGGACAGAAGCGGTTATTTCGGTGCATCCGATACCGACAAGATCGTTGGGAATTGGAAGACCAAGACCTTTGAGAAGTGGTGGATGCAGAAGATAGGCATCAACCGAGACCACTTTGACAACAAATACACTCTTGCCGGGACTCACTACGAAAGGCGTATCCTTGAGTCGCTCGACGTTCCGATGGAGTTCGACAGACAGATTATCCTTGAGGATCTCAGGCTCCGTGTCAACCTTGATGGAAACACCGAGGACACCATCTACGAGTGTAAGACATACAAGTGGGAGAAAGGCTTTAATATCCCTCGCAAGTACATTCAGCAGGTTCAGGTGCAGATGTTTGCATCGGGTCTGCGGAAGGCACAGATAATCATCTACGGACTCACGGAGGGGGACTACGATAATTATTTCCACGAGATAGACCCCGAAAGACGAGGTGCGATTGTCCTCACCTACGATGAGACGTGGATTAACGAGGTGTATCTGCCGAAGCTGAAGTGCCTTGCGGAGTGCTTAAATGAAGGGAGGTATCCTATTTGAAGATTAGCGGAAAGATTGTCGGCGCGAATATCGACTTTAAGACCAAAAAGCCACAGCTTTTATTCGAGGTCAACGAGAGGAATGATTTTGAGATGCTCGTTGACGAGATGAGAGAGAAGGACAAGCTCTCCATAGAGGTCAAGCCTTACAGAGAGAGGCGAAGCCTTAATGCCAATGCCTATGCTTGGCTTCTGATTGGACAGATTGCCGATGCCGTAAGAGCAGGGAAGGATGAGATATATCTTAAATGCCTCAAGCGGTATGGGCAGAGCGAACTCATAAGCGTTCTTTCCCATGTCCCTATAGAGAACTATGTCAAGTATTACGAGGAGGCAGGGGAGAGCAAGCTGAACGGCAAGGACTTTACCCATTACCGAGTATACAAAGGCTCAAGCGAGTTTGACACAAGAGAGATGAGCATATTCATTGACGGTGTGGTGAGCGAGGCGAAGGGACTCGGCATACAGACAGAGACACCCAATCAGATAGCAGAGATGAAAGCGAGGTGGCAAATATAATGGAAACCAAAACAAAGCTAACTCAAAGAGATATCATCCTTTGGCACTTACGAAACGTGGGTACTCTTACAAGGGCGCAGGCTATGAGTGAGTACGGCATCGTGGAGTTGCCTGCGAGGATCGTGGAACTTAAAAGGCTCGGACACAACATAACAAGCGAGAAAGGCACATCAAAAAACCGTTTCGGCACGGTTCACTTTAATATTTATAAATTGGAGGTTTAATATGGCATTCAACAAAGTAATTCTTATGGGCAGACTTACGGCAGATCCCGAACTCAAGCAGACACAGAGTGGAACGGCTGTTACATCTTTCAGCCTTGCCGTTGACCGCAAATACAACAAGGACGAGGAGAAGAAGTGCGACTTCATAACCATAGTCGCATGGAAGCAGACCGCAGAGTTTATCTGCAATTACTTCAAGAAGGGAAGTGCGATTCTCCTCTGTGGAGAACTACAGACAAGGTCTTGGAAAGATAACCAAGGCAACAACCGCTACGCAACCGAGGTTATTGCCACCGAGGTTTCCTTCTGCGAGTCGAAAAACAATTCCGAGGTCAATTCGTCACCCAAGGCACAAAACGGCTCACAGAGCAATTATGGCTACGTTCCGCAGGCATATACTCAGCCGAACTTCGACAATGTCAAAGATGCCGACTTGCCCTTCTGATGAGGTGAGGTGGAATTATGGCAGACGTGCAGTGGATAAGGCTATACGTCAACACTTTTAACGTGAGCCGCAAGCTCAAACAGATTGAGCATATGAAGGATGGGGACACCATTCTTATTATATGGGTCAAGCTTCTTTGCTTGGCAGGAGCTATCAACGACGGCGGCATGATCTACGTCACATCCGACATACCATTCACCGTAAATGGACTTGCCGAGGAGCTTAGAAAACCAACTAAGACCGTTCAAAAAGCTTTGGACGTGCTCGCGTTGTACGAGCAGATCATTATGGACGACGCGGGATTTATCAAGGTATTGTCATGGGATAAATATCAGAACGTCGAGGGGCTTGATAAAATCCGTGAGCAGAACAGGCTTGCACAGCAACGCTCAAGGGCAAAAAAGAAGCTTCTTAATGCTGTCAATGACACGTCATATGACATGTCATATGACAGTAATGTGACAGTCACGGTATGTCACGTAATAGAAGAAGAAAAAGATAAAGAAAAAGAATTTAATTCATTCATTCTATCGCGCGAGGAAACAAAAAGAAAATTTCTTGGCGGCACTCTTGGCAAGGGCGTTGTGATGTTATCAGACGAGCAGGTTGACGATCTGCTTGATAAGCTGTCGTTTGATGAATTTGAAAAATACGTTAGCGCGGTTGCGGACTGTGAGCTTAACGGCAAGCACTTTAAGAAAAAAACCCACTATCAGGCCATACTCGAAATGGCAAAGAAGGATCGGAAAATTTTATAGGAGGCTCTGAATAATGACAAGCGAAGAAATCAAGGCGGCGATGTATGCGTTTGCACCGGTTAGGTATCAAGGGCGGACATACTCGCGGATAACGGCCTACATATTCCGTGTGGTCGAGACCGATCACCTCGGAACCTATAAGACGGTCTTTCAGGTGGAGCTTTTGGATCGCAATCTGAATAGTGTTACGATCGCAGCGGCGGATAAGGTTGAATTGGTTGAGCCATTATAGGAGGAATGTAAATGAAAGAAACTCAAGGATCTATAACAGTATCAGAGCACGGATTGGAGGACACCAATGTACCAAGATAATTTTTTTAATGAGCTTATCATAGACAATTTTGCGGGCGGGGGTGGCGCGTCGGTTGGCATAGAGCTTGCCACGGGGCGACCTGTTGATATAGCCGTAAATCACGATGAGGATGCGATCGCTATGCACTCGGTAAACCACCCTTACACGCAACATTTTCAGGAAGACGTGTTTGCAATAGATCCCGAGGAAGTAACCGGCGGCAGACCTGTCGGCATCGCCTGGTTCTCTCCCGACTGTAAGCACTTTTCCCGGGCAAAAGGTAATAAGCCCGTAGAGCATAAGATCAGGGGGCTTTCCTGGGTCATCATCAAATGGGCTATGTCGAGCGCGGCGCCGAGATGTATCTTTATGGAGAACGTTGAGGAGATACAGACCTGGGGACCGTTGATCTACGTTGAGGGCAAAGAGATCTCGGAAACCGAGAGAACTCCGGGAAGCTGGCGACCCGATCCTGAGCGTTCGGGAGAAACGTTTAAGGCTTTCGTTGGTATGCTATCTGACGGTGTAGCTCCCGATTGCCCTGCGCTCGAAGAAGCCTGCGAGTTTTTGAGGATCGAGCGCGGCAGTGCCGATGAGCAGCGCCTTATCAAAGGACTTGGCTACAAGGTTGAATACAAGGTGCTTCGAGCCTGCGATTACGGTGCGCCTACTATCCGCAAGCGTTTCTATCTCATTGCAAGAAATGACGGCAAGCCTATCGTATTTCCGTCTGCAACGCACGGCAAGGGTAAAGGCTTGAAGCCCTACCGCACCGCAGCCGAGTGCATTGATTGGAGCATCCCTTGCCCCTCTATCTTTGAGCGCAAGAAGCCTCTTGTTAAAAACACCTTGAGAAGAGTGGCACGAGGACTCGATAAATTCGTTATTAAGAACCCGAAGCCCTATATCTTAGAGATGAACTTTGATAATCCATTTCAAGATATAGACAAGCCCATGAGCACGCAAACGAGTGCCAACCATCACTACCTTATTACGCCCGAGCTTGTGCAGGTAAATCACAGTGGCGATTCTTTGAGAGGGCAAAAGGTAGATGATACTTTCCCGACCATAACGCAAAAGCACGGTTTCGGTGTTGCTACACCTGTTTTGGTAGAGTGCTCACACAAGAACGGTCCGGGCGTGCACGGTGTAGATGCCCCAATGAATACGCAGACCGGCAAGGCGTGTTTTGCGGTGGAAACACCCTTTTTAACTCCTATCGGCTACGGAGAGAACAAGAAGCAAGCGCCGCGCGTGAATAGCGTAAACGAGCCGGTTTCTACGGTAGTGTCCTCCTGCAAGCAATACCTCACCGCGCCTGCGCTCTTACAGTATCACTCCGAGCAGAGCAAAGGCGAAGTACGCGGGCAGAAAATAACCGAGCCTATTATGACGGTTGACGGCTCACCCAGGTACGCGGTGAACGGCATCTATATTTCAAAGTATTTTGGAGGAGAGGGAGCGAAAGCCAGCGGCGCGAGCTTTCCCCTTCCTACCGTTACAGCGAAGGACCACAATTCGCTTTGCGCGAGCAACCTTTGTGTGCTGCGCAAAAATATGGACGGTAAGAGCCTTGACGATCCTATGCCTACTCTCACAACCTCCGCAGGTCATTTCGCGGAAATCAGAACGTATCTGCTCCCGGTGGATAGCACGCAGGATCTCTATCATTGGAACGAGGTACGCAAGCTCCTAAACGAGTACGCGGATTATTCCATCAAAGAGAACGAGATCCTGATAATTGAGATAGCAGGCATCCCTTATTTCATCGGTGATATTGGTATGCGTATGCTGAAGGCGGAGGAACTTAAGCTTGCGCAGGGCTTCCCGGTGGATTACATAATTGACATTGAGCGCCATATAGGCAAGAAATACTCTGAGGCAAAGCAGATAGCTCGCCTGGGTAATGCCGTATGCCCTCCCGTTGCTACGGCGCTTATCAGAGCGAATTGCGCCGATATGGCATACAAGAGAAAGCTTACGACGGTTGCACAGCTTGAGCGTGCCATCTGCGGCGCGTAGGACGTAACAGAAAAATCAAATACCGAGTTGAGACGGTTTTTCTCAACAGAAAGGAAGTATATATGAAAAACTACGTAAGCATCAACGGAAACAAGATCGAGCTGACAGACGAGCAGATCGCGCAGATCAAACGAAGCGTCATTGCTTCTGCCGGTAAGTTGTCCGACAAGGAGATCGGCGAAACCTGCAGGATCGGAGATCATGAATTTGTTGTGCTCGAACACCGAGACGGGACCACGGCTATTATTCTGAAGGACTTTTTGGAAGATTCCGTATTCAGCGAGACAAACTGCGACTTTAAGACAAGCGTTGTAAAGACCAAGCTTCAAGAGTTTGAAAAGAAAATCGCAGATATTATCGGAGAAGATAATCTCATCGAGCATACTGTCGATCTCACGTCAAACGACGGCTTGAAAGATTACGGAACCGTACGCTCTAAGATGTCACTCCTTACGGCAGACCTCTACCGTCGATACGTTGAGATCTTGGACGACGTAAATCCGAACGAGTGGTGGTGGCTTGCGACACCTTACAGCACTCCTAAGCACGGTTTCGAAAAATCGGTGCTTTGCGTTTCGCCTTCCGGCGACATCGACGGCGACATTATCTGCAACTACTGCATCGGCGTGCGCCCGTTTTGTATCTTAAATTCTAATATCTTTGTATCTTGAAAGGAGAAAATTTATGAGCAACACAAAAACACTTAAGGAAATTCCCGTAGGAGAAACATTCAAAATAGGAGACCTGGAGTTCATCAAGTTTTCGGATGAAAACGGCGTTACAACGGCGGTAAGCAAAGACGTTGTTTTTAATTCGAGATTCGGCGACAATAACGATTTTAGCCACAGCGATATCCTGAAAAAGCTTACTGAAAAGATCCTCCCCGCCATAGAAAAGGCTATCGGCGCCGAGAACGTCCTTGAATTTGAAACCGACCTGCTTTCTCTTGACGGCTCGGCTAAACACGGTGTTTTGAGATCTAAAATAAGCATTCCTACGTTTGACTTTTATAGACTAAACCGTGCCGTTTTCGAAAGCTACAAACTTGACTGTTGGTGGTGGCTTTCCACTCCGGACAGCACAAGCGAGTATCATAACGACCGATGGAACGTTTGCGTTTCGCCTTCCGGCAACATCGGCAACGACTATGGCTGCGGCGGCAGCGGCGGCGTGCGCCCGCTTTTGCGCTTTGTATCTTCTATCTCTGTATCTTATGATGAGTGAAAATGGCTGAAAACGATCTCAAAGTAATTGTTAAAGCAAAAGAGCTTGCGGTACATTCGTTTAAGCTTACGTCGAATGCCAACAGATATCCCAAAAAATACAGACACTCCCTCGTTGATAAAATTCAGATAAAGAGCCTTGAAATATACGAAACGTTGCTTGAAGCCAACAGAATAAACAATGCAATGAACAAATATTTAAGGTGCGAAACGATCACCAGGGCAATTACATATTGCGACGAGCTGTTGTTCTTTATTGAATTGTCAATGAATCTTGGAATATTAAGCGGTGGATCTGCCGAGTATTGGAGCAAAATGGTGTCCGACGTGAAATATATGTCGATTGCTTGGAGAACGAAAGAGAGCAAATAAAAATATAGGTTGTGCGTTGTATCTTTTTGCGTTTCGCCTTCCGGCAACATCAACAACAACAATAACTGCAACAACAACAACGGCGTGCGCCCGTATTGGTGGAATGTTCGACGGAGTAGGCAAAAGCCGAAACCTATACGCCACATCAAAAGAACGCACAACCTTTCCGAACGGATAAACAAAAAGGGGCTATGTTGTATGACCGATTTTGAAAAAGTAATTGATTTTGACAATATGTACAAGGCTTACAGAAAGGCACGGCGCGGAAAAGGCTTTAAGAAGAGCGCCGCAAAGTTCAGCATTAATGCGCTGGACGGAGTAAACGTTTTGATAGATCAATTAAAAAACAAGACCTATGAAATATCAAAGTATAACGAATTTAAGGTCTACGAGCCAAAAGAAAGAGTTATACAGACGACGTCCTTCAAGGACAAGGTCGTACAGCATAGCCTGTGTGACAATGTGATCTTACCGAGGCTGCAAAAGGTTTTCGTATACGATAACTGCGCGGGTCAGAAGGGCAAAGGAACATTGTTTGGGCTTAACAGACTAAGTGAACAAATGAGGGCCTTTTATAAGCGGTACCGATTCAAAGGGTATATCTTAAAATGCGACGTGTCGAAATTCTTTTACAACATATCTCACGAGCAGCTAAAGGACATAGTTCATTATTGGTTTTTCGATGCCGATATACGCCGGCTCTGCGATCTCTTTATAGACAGCACAGAGGGAAAGGGTATCCCACTCGGCAACCAAGTTAACCAAGGATTCGCGTTACTGTATCTCGACGGAATGGACAAGCTCATAAAGTGCGAGCTGGGTGTCGAATATTACGGCCGTTATATGGACGATTTCTATTTGATGCACCCAAGCAAGGAATATTTGAAATACTGCCTTGAGGTGATCACCGAGTATCTCAAAACGCTCGATCTGACCTTGAATGGGAAAACACAGATATTCCCCTTCAAAAACGGGGTCAGCTACCTGGGCTTTCACACTTACGTAACCGATAACGGCAGGGTGATCCGAAGACTCAAAAACCAAAACAAGCGCAATGCGCAGAGAAAATTTGTCCGGATGGCACAATTGGTCGCTAAAGGGCGATTGTCCTCGGAAAAATTCAACGCCTCGTACAACGCTTGGAAAAATCATATATCTCACGGGAATTGTTATGATCTCGCAAGAGCTATGGACAGAAAAATAAATAAAATTTTGAAAGGAGCGGACGATGAGGAAGAGTCGGAAAAATATGTGTAAGGATTGCCACCATTGCGATCCGAGCAAAAAGAACGAGTTTGGGTTGGTGCGGTGCAAGATGTTCAAGGCTTATGTTCCGTTGTTCGACTCTTGTATTTATCACTATAACGAGGAAAAGGAAAAGCTTTTGAAGGAAGAAAGGAGCAAACGATGAGCAGAGCTGATCAGCTTTCGATGTTTGAAAAGAAAGAAACGCCAACAGAGTGCTGTTATCGCTGCCGGCATTTCGCGGAGTTTAAGGAAGCAAGGTCATTTGAAGATCGTTCCGCGGGAGATATCAGCGTATTCGGTATGTGTTGCAAAGGCTTTTGTAAAAACGGCTCCTACTATATGTACCCTATTTACGTTCCCGAGGGAGCGTGTAAAGACTTTAAGAAAGTGAGGAAAGTATGAGCAAAGATCAAATTGATCAACAAGAATTTTCCGTAATGATACCCGTATTTGAGGGGACAAGTTATCTGCATCATATTTGTAGCGAGTGCAAAGGGACAATAAAATTTGAGCAAAACGTTTACGGCGGTGTTTCATTTTACGCCATAAGTTTAGGTAAGTGTGGCTATATGAAATTTTGCCCTCTTTGTGGAAAAGAAATTATAAGATTTTCCGATGATGCGATATATGAAAAACCAATAGACCTTAAACCGCTTGACGTTTTCGCAAAACTACATAGCGAATATGAGAGGAAAGCCAAGTGGCTTTATCATTGCTATATAAGCGAGGCACACCGAGACAAAATAGATGCGTTGATTCCGCTGGTAAAAAACGGTGATATTTCGGTGTATTACCAAAAAGCGTTAGATTTTGCTAAAACAGGAAAGACCGTTTATGGAGTTAGTTATCAAGCAAAGAAAAAGTTGAGAAAGGAATTTGGAGAAGATCAAGAATGAGCAAAGAGAAGCAGATTGAGGAGATGGCTTGGGATTTATGCGATATTCCAAAGCATCCGAGTATTAAGTCGTGTGAACAATGCGGGAACAAGCATTGCCACGCTATGTATTATGCCGAGAGAGCATACAACGCAGGCTACCGCAAGCAAAGCGAGAATGTCATAGAGTTGCCGTGTAAGGTGGGAACGACATTGTATTTTCTCTATAATAGTCACTACGCAGATAAGCCAAATCTAACACCTCGCATTTACAAGACTACCGATTGGTATTTTGAAGTTGATAAAACAGGAATAGTAATCAACACAAGCGATATACATAGTTTCAATAAAAAATATGATTATTATTTAGGCGAAGCGGCATTCCTCACCCAAGAAGAAGCCGAACAAGCTCTTGCGAAAATGAAAGGCGGTGATAGCGGTGTTAATTAATTTATGGGTTAAGGATAAATCTAACGGATATGTTCATCAAGTAGGAACAAACCCCCACGACAGCGTTGAGTTTTTGTGCGGCGAGGTTGTATATGTGAATATGCAATCTACCGCAAGCACGCTTGACGATTATGAATGGGTAGACCCTCCCGATCTTGACGGATATGTAAGCATAACGCCCGAACAGTTGTGGCTTAATAGAGAACTCATACACAGAGATTTGATTAAAACTATGAGGGGCGGTGAGTGATATGAAAAACAAACGGTGCAAAGGTTATTGTGGCGTGGCTTGCGTTGATGGGCGTTGCCCGATAGCACTATATAACGAAGATTTTACGATGTTTGAAAGAAAACCTTCGTGCGAAGATTGTTTCTATTATGAGGGGTGTGAAGATTGTTACTTTAACGGAACAGATATGTGCGGTCGTAAGAGAGAGAAAGGCGGTGAGTGATATGAGGGAGATTTTGTTTAGAGGGAAATCAAAAGCGCAAGGATCGGAGTGGTTATATGGTGACGTTTTGATTTATGAAAATTTAGCACAAATATGGGAAACCATCAACAGCAGAAAACATAATAGTGTTGTTTCGCTTGAAACCGTAGGACAATACACAGGCTTGACCGACAAGAACGGCAAGAAGATTTTTGAGGGGGATATATTAAGTTATACCGAGGAAATCGAAACAAGAAGCAAAGGAAAAGAAACACTAAAAGGCATCTATGAAGTGAAGTTTGAATACTGTGGTTTTTCTCCGTTGGATTGCTTGGCTTGTAACCATTTAGAAATTATCGGCAATATCCACGACAATCCCGAATTGATGAAAGGAGAATGATATGGCACGATATATTGATGCAGATAAACTTTCAGAAATGATTCAAGCCAAAGCCGACACACTTATTGAAGGTAAAGAAGCGTTTTTGTATGTGGCAAAATGGCTTGAATTGCTTCACACCGCCGATGTTGTACCAAAGAGCGAGTGGGAAAAGTTGCAAGCCAAGATTGATGAACTCAAAAAGGATAGATATCAAATACTACCCGATGGGAGAATTGAACTTATTCCAAGGACAGACGTTGACAAAACCAAATCTGACCTTGCAAGGGAGATTTTTGAGGAGATTTATGAGGATTGCTTTGACCAATTCGGATATATCAACTATGAGGCACTTGCCGAACTCAAAAAGAAATACACGGAGGGAAAAGATGAAGATAAAAATTAAACTTGATAACGGGGCCAAGATACCCACAAGAGCGCACGAGACCGATGCAGGTCTTGACCTTTATGCAAGAGATGAGCAGATAGTCCCGGCTAAAGAGTCGGCTATCTTTGACACGGGAGTACATATTGAGCTGCCTGAGGGTACAGTAGGCTTCCTCAAGAGCAAAAGCGGTCTCAATGTTAAACACGGCATAGTCAGCGAGGGGGTTATAGACGTGGGATACACGGGGTCTATCGTAGTCAAGCTCTACAACCATAGCGGATATGACTACAGAGTTAAGGCAGGAGATAAGATAACTCAGCTGGTTATCCTTCCGATCCTCACTCCCACACCATATCTCGTTGACAGCCTTGAGGAAACAGACCGTGGCGACAACGGCTTCGGCTCTTCGGGACGATGACTTGAGGAGGGTTGGATATGTCAACGAATTGTAGGTGGGAGGACAAATTCGTTAAGTGTCCATTTTACCGCAAGACTCACCCTAACAGAATAGTTTGCGAGGGATTCGCAGAAGGGAACACTATAAACCTTGCCTTTGAGGACAGGGGAGAGAAGATGCGGTATATGAAAAAAAGGTGTGAGGACATTGCGGGGTGTCAACTATGCCCGATACACTCACTCATTGAGGGGATGTACAATGAGTAAATACGGCAATATAAAGACGGTGACCTCAGACGGCATTAAGCATGACTCCATTAAAGAAGCGAATAGATGGTGTGAGCTTCTCCTTCTTCAAAGAGCAGGGGTGATCCAAGACCTCAAGAGGCAGGTCAAGTATGAACTACTCCCAAAGCAAGAGGGCGAGAGAGCCGTGTACTACATTGCTGACTTCGTATACACCGAGAACGGCAAGAAGGTGGTGGAGGATTCCAAGGGGTGTCGCACAGAGGCGTACAAGCTCAAGAAGAAGATGATGCTCTATTTCCATGGCATCAAGATAAAAGAAACATAACCAAAGAGGGGTACTTCGGTACTCCTCTGTTTTTTTATGCGGTGGGGGGTTATCACTTGATCTCAATAATGTTTTAGAATGTACCCATCAAAGGAAAGGAGGCTTTCTGTGGATTGGAACAAAATAAAAGCAGAGTATATCGCAGGCGGTACGAGCTACAGAAAGCTTGCCGCAAAGTATGGTGTTCCATTCAGTAATCTCAAGAACATTGCCATCAAGGAACAATGGACACAATTGAGGGAACAGGCAAAGAACAGAACAACCACAAAACTTATTGAGAACATCGGCAAACAGAATGCCAAGATAGATGATACTTATTTCCGCCTCGTAGACAAGCTTATGCAGAAGGCGGAGGAACTTATAGACAACACTCCCGTATGGCAACCCACAAACCTTAAAGAGATGGCTACCACTATGAAGTACCTCAAGGAATGCAAGGGCGTGAAGTCCGAGGCTGATATCCGTGAGCAAGAGGCGAGGATCGCAAAGCTTCAGAGGGAGGCTATGGAGGAGGACAGCAGCGATACCGAAATCAAGGTCACATTCGGTACCGAAGGGGAGCGTAGTAAATGGGCAGAGTAGAGCTTAACATACCACCTCCCAACCCAAAGCAGCGAGAGTTCTTCCTTGCGAGAGCGAGATACATAGCTTATGGCGGTGCAAGGGCAGGCGGTAAGTCTTGGGCGATGAGAACCAAGTTCGCTTTATTGTGTATGAGGTACGCAGGTATACAGATACTTCTGCTTCGTAGAACCCTCCCGGAGCTTACAGAGAACCACGTTAACCCTCTGCTTATCCTTTTGAGGGGGATCGCCCGGTATAACAAGCAAGAGAAGGTGTTCTCGTTCCCCAACGGGGCGAGGCTCAAGCTTGGATACTGTGCGAATGAGGCTGACGTTCTTCAGTACCAAGGACAGGCTTACGATGTCATCGGTATGGAAGAAGCAACGATGTTCACCGAGTTCCAATACAACTGTCTCCGTGAGTCCAATCGTTCGTCGGGACTTATGAAGGAATCGTTCTCCCCTCGTATGTACCTTACGATGAATCCGGGAGGAGTTGGTCACCATTGGGTCAAGAGGCTCTTTGTAGACAGATTATACAAGGACAAGGAGAGACCTGAAGACTACATATTCATTCCTGCGAAGGTTTACGACAACACCGCTTTTATGGAGCGAGATCCCGACTATGTGGCGCAGCTTGAGTCCCTCCCCGAAAAGAGAAGGAAGATGATGCTTCTCGGAGATTGGTCTTCTGTTGAGGGAGCATTCTTTGAGGAGTTCGTCAACGATCCAAGCCATTACGAGGATAGGCAATGGACTCACGTTATAGCACCGTTTGAGCCTAAAGCTAATTGGAAGATATATAGGTCATTCGACTTTGGATACAACAAGCCATTCTCAATGGGATATTGGGCGGTGGATGAAGAAGGTGTTATATACCGCATCCTTGAGTGGTACGGCTGCACCGAGACCGACAACGAGGGACTCCGCATCCCTCCCAACAAGATATTTGAAGAGGTGGCACGGCTTGAGAGAGAGCATCCTTGGCTCAAGGGCAGAAGGATACAGGGAATAGCAGACCCTTCAATATGGGATGCATCCCGCGGTGAGAGTGTGGCAGAGAGCGCATCAAAGCACGGCATACACTTCACTCCCGGAGATAACGAGAGAATAGCAGGGTGGATGCAAGTGCATTATAGGCTTGCCTTCGATGAGAACGGCTTTCCTATGATGTACGTCTTTGAGAATTGCAAGGCGTTCATAAGGACCATACCTGCATTACAGTATGATGACCACAAGGTAGAGGATCTCGATACCGACGGTGAAGATCACGTTGCTGATGAGGTGAGATACTTCTGTATGTCTCGTCCCATCAAGCCGAGGATACCCGCGAAGAGGGATGAGTATTACAAGAATCCGCTTAACGTATACCTTGACATAAGCAAGGGAGATCTTACCACAAGGACAGCAAGACCGAGAATGGAGATTATTTCGGAGGAAGAATAAATGGCATTATTCAACAGAAAGAAAAACATAGAGGAGGAGAAGAACCCCTCACAGATCGCACAGAACGCTCCGCAGGACACGATAAGCCCCGACGAGCAATTGATGCGGAGACAATCTGCTCCTCGCCCCACGGCAGAATCCGAGGCACAGAGGATATATCAGATGCAGATGCAGAGGATGATGCAGGGACAGGGTATGAATGCTATGGGTGCTATGGATGGCTTCAAGGCTCTTGCTCAGGTCATCGGCAAGGAGCAACTTCAGAAGGCAAATTCAACTCTTCAGAGATACAAGGAGGGGAAGGCAAACCTTGAGCGGAAGATTGTCGAAAATGAGCAATGGTATAAAATTCGACATTGGGAGCAGATGCGCGATACGAAAAAAGACGTTCAGCCTTCGTCAGCCTGGCTCTTTAACAGTATTGCCAATAAACATGCCGATGCGATGGATAATTTCCCGTCGCCCAACGTACTCCCGAGAGAGGAAGGAGATAAGGCCGAGGCGGAGATCCTGACGTCAATACTGCCCGTGATATTCGATCAGAACGACTTTGAGGAGATCTACGATGACGTACAGAACTACAAACTCAAAACAGGTGCGGGCGCTTACGGTGTCTTTTGGGACAAGTCGAAGTTAAACGGTCTCGGAGACATCTCGATTCGCAAGATAGACCTTATCAATCTGTTTTGGGAATCGGGCATTATGGATATACAGAAGTCTCGCAACCTCTTCCACGTTGAGCTTGCGGACAATGATATTTTGGAGCAGAGCTACCCTCAGCTTCAGGGCAGACTCGGCGCGGCTACGATGGATATAACCAAGTACGTCTACGATGACAAGGTCGACACCAACAACAAGAGCATCGTGGTGGATTGGTATTACAAGAAGAACGTGAACGGCAAGACTGTGCTTCACTACTGTAAATATGTCAATGACACCGTGCTGTTCGCCACCGAAAACGATCCTAACTTCGCAGAGCGAGGATGGTACGATCACGGACTTTACCCCTTTGTTATCGATCCTCTTTACAAAATTGAGGGTACGATAGCGGGATTTGGATATATTGACGTCGGCAAGGACGCCCAGGCATACATAGACCGAGGAAATCAGGCCATTATGCAGAATATGCTTGCCAATGCAAAGCCCAGGCACTTTATTCGCACCGACGGCGCCGTGAACGAGGAAGAATATGCAGACCTTGACAACGATTTTGTTCACGTTGACGGTACTCTGGGGCAAGACTCTATCGTTCCGATACAGGGCAAGCCGCTAAGCAGCGTTTACGTTCAGGTGGTAAGAGATAAGATAGACGAGCTGAAGGAGACCACCGGTAATCGCGACGTCTCAAACGGAGGCACTACGGGCGGAGTTACTGCCGCTGCCGGTCTTGCCGCGATGCAGGAGGCAGGATCTAAACTCTCAAGAGACAACAATAAGAAGTCGTACAGAGCGTTCCGCAAGGTATGTCTTATGGTTATAGAGCTTATAAGACAGTTCTACGATATGCCCCGTAAGTTTCGCATAATAGGAGAGAATGGCGCGGCGCGTTACGTACAGTACAGTAACGCGAACATCGTCCCTCAAGCTCAGGGCGTTGAAATGGGAATCGATATGGGATATCGTCTCCCCCTCTTTGACATAGAGATAACCGCACAGAAGCAGAGCCCTTACTCAAAGATGTCGCAGAACGAATTGGCTCTTCAGTTCTATCAGGCAGGCTTCTTTGAGCCGCAGAGAGCTGATGCCGCACTCGCTTGTCTCGATATGATGGACTTTGACCGCAAGCACTTCATAATGCAGAAGATATCGCAGAACGGCACTCTCTATCAGCAGCTTATAATGGCACAGCAGCAGGTCATGGCTCTCGCATCGGTTATCGGTGAGCAGAACGGCACGAACTATGCCAAGCAGTTCGCTATGCAGATGAACGGTGCCTCTGTTGCCCCGATTGGTGGCGGTATCAACCCTGCCCAAGAGGTGGAAGAGACAGAGGCTCTCGGAGGAAACGAGGGCAAGGAATCATCACATACCAAGAAAGCAAGGCAGAGGGTAGCAGAGTCTACCGACCCCACATAACCGATGATAAGCATAACGTTCACAAACAGAGGCAATAGACTCTCTCTACGGCTTGAAGGACATGCAGGGTATGCGGAACACGGCAAGGACATTGTTTGCGCGTCTGTATCGATTCTCGCTTATACCCTCGCATCGTTTGTTAATGAGGTTGAAAATTCCACCGTCGATCTCACAAGCGCAGACACCACGATAGAGTGCGCGACAACAGATGAAACCGTCGTGAATGCTTATCTTTACGCAAAGAGAGGCTACGAACTTCTTGCTTTCAATTATCCACAGTATGTAAGGCTTAATACCTTAACATAAATCAAAAAAACGATTCGTCCACGTTACGGAGAGAAAGGAAACCCATATGAAAAACCAACTTATTTTCCCGATGATCCTCGATCTTCAGCTGTTTGCCGAGGGCGGCGCAGGTGGCGCTGCCGGTGCAAGCGGCGGAGACGGTGGCACAGGAGCTGAGGGAGCAACGGGCGTAAATGCGACAGCCGCCGTGTCGCAGACAAAGGGCGTTAAATCAAATCCTCTTGCCGGTGTGCAGTATGGCATTCAGCCCAAGGCGCAGGCAACAGAGGAGGCAACACCTGCCGCCGAGGTGGCCGAAAATCCTACCGAAGACCGCAATGCCAAGTTTGAGGCTCTCATCAAAGGAGAGTATAAGGACCTCTTCGATGCAAAGATGCAAGATGCTATCAAGAAGCGTGTAAAGACTATGCAGGATACTGTCGACAGGCATAATGCTCTTACACCCACGATTGAGATGCTTGCAAAGAAGTACGGTGTAGACCCCTCTGATATCAATGCACTTAACAAAGCCATTGAAGAGGATGACACCTACTACGAGGAAGAGGCGCTTGAAAAGGGCGTAACGGTCGAGCAGCTTAAAGAGTTCCGCAAGGTGCAGAAGGAGAACGCCGAACTCAAGAGGCAGATGGAGGAGCAGAACCGCAAGGACAATGCCAACAAAATCTATGCACAATGGATGGAGCAGGCAGACAGCGCCAAGCAGGTATATCCTTCCTTTGACCTTCGTGCAGAGATGCAGAATCCGAAGTTCGTTGACCTTCTCCGCAGCAATATCGACGTGAGAACGGCTTATGAGGTCATACATAAAGACGATATCATAGCCGGGGCGATGCAGTTTACCGCCAAAAAGGTGGAGCAGAACATCACCAACAAGATAATTGCAAACGGCGCGAGACCTTCCGAGAACGGAAACTCCTCTCAGGGTGCATCGGTAACAAAGAGTGATGTGTCAGCACTCACCAAAGCAGACCGTGCGGAAATTGCCCGTAGGGTCGCAAGAGGAGAGAAGATTAGTTTTGGATAACTAAATCAAATCTCCTCACAACACCATCAAAAAATATTTTTATGAGGAGATTAAAACCATGAAAGACATTTTCAAAATCAACCTTCAGCTTTTCGCTGAAATGAACACCAACACCACACTTGATAGTGGTCTGTCCGTGGAGAACAAGACCTACTACGATATGACCCTCATCGATGAGGCACAGGCAAACCTCGTTCACGGTCAGTTCGCACAGAAGAGACCCATCCCCAAGAATGGCGGTAAGAAGATCGAGTTCCGTAAGTTCGCATCGCTTCCCAAGGCGCTTACTCCTCTCACCGAGGGTGTAACCCCCGATGGTAAGAAGCTTTCGGTAACTTCCATCGAGGCAGAGGTCGCACAGTACGGTGACTACATCGTACAGTCCGACGTCCTTGAGCTTACCTCCATCGACAACACCATCGTTGAGGCAACCAAGATCCTCGGTAGACAGGCAGGTCTTACCCTCGACACCATTGTCCGTAATGTGATGCAGAGTGGTACGAACGTATTCTACGCTCCCAAGAGCGATGGGTCACCCGTTGTCTCTCGTTCGGGTCTTGACAATACCTGCGTTCTTACCGTTGACCTTGTTGAAAGAGTTGTTGCCTTCCTCAAGAAGAACAACGCTCCGAAGATTAACGGTGACTTTGTTGCTATCATCCATCCCTACACCGCCTATGATCTGCGAAAAGATCCGCTGTGGCGCGCACCGCACGAATACACCGACACCGAGCACATCTATAACGGAGAACTTGGTAAGATCAGCGGCGTAAGATTCGTGGAATCCTCCGAGGCAAAGGTATACGAGGGCGGAGTCTTCGGCTGTCTCTTTATGGGCGATGGCGCATACGGTGACACCGAGATTACGGGAGGCGGTCTCGAAACCATAATCAAGCAGAAGGGTTCGGCAGGAACGGCTGACCCCCTCAATCAGAGAAGCTCTATCGGTTGGAAGGCTATGAAGACCGCAGAGTTGCTCGTTGAGCCTTATATGGTCCGTGTAGAGTGCAAGTCGGCGCTCTCTGACGAGATTGAGGCTAATTAAAACCACCAATTAAACGGGGAGGGGAACCCCCTCCCCTCAACAAACAAGGAGGCTATTATGGCAGAAAAGAAAGTTAAGATAAAGCTCCCTCTTACAAGAACCGAGAAGGATGATGTTTACGTTGCGGTAAACGGCAAACCCTATCAGATTAAGAGAGGCGAGACGGTAGAAGTCCCGGACTATGTTGCCGAGGTGCTTCAGCACAAAGAGGAAATGCTTGCGGAGGCTATGGAGTTTGAGGCTCAGGCAGCCGCAAATGCAAATCAGTAATAAGTATATCGAATGGGGAGGCATAATATATGTTTCCCCATTCGTTGAATGGAGGAGAAACGATATGACCATTATGGAGTGTCTTAACCGCATAGACACGATAAAGCCGAACAGTTACAGTCAGTCAGAGAAGATAAAGTGGCTCTCGACCCTTGACGGCATTATCAAGACCGAGATAATTGACACCCACGAGGGAGGGGAGAAGATACCGTTCAAGGGATATGGCGATGACGAGCCTATATCCACGGAGCTTCTCGTTCCGCCTCCCTACGATGAGATATATCTCTTTTGGCTTGAGTCCAAGATAGACTACTGGAACGGCGAGATAGACCGATACAACAACAGCAACGAGATGTATAACGCGGCATACACGTCGTTTGCAAGATATTATAACAGAAGCAACAAGCCAAAGGGCAAGAAGTTCAAGTTCTTTTAAGGGGGATATGAGATGCAATATCCAAAGCTTAAGAAGCTCAATACGTCGCGGGAGTTTATCGACGTATTCCGCGGGTATAATCATAACTTGCGGATAGGCGAGAACGAGTTTTTTGACATGAAAAACCTATCTGCCGACAACTACCCCATTCTTTCCCCAAGAGCGAAAAGGGGAACGTATGAGACGCCGTTAGAGCCTACCGGACTTATAGCAAAGACCGACCTCTGCTACACCGATGGAGAGGCGTTCGTTCGAAAGAAGGCAGACGGAACAAGCGTAGGGACACAAATGGGGCTTTCCAACGCCCCCAAGACATTGATATCAATGGGGGCATACGTAATTATTATGCCCGACAAAAAATATATAAACACCGAAGACCCAACCGACAACGGAGATATTGAAGCTACGTTTGAGAGCGTGGGGAATACCAAATTTAGCCTATGCAGAGTTGATGGTACGGCGTATGGTGAGCCGTCCATTCAAGCAGAGGCGCCCGAAGATCCCGAAAATATGGAGCTGTGGATAGATACGTCGGTGACTCCGCATCAGCTCAAGCAGTATTCAAGCACGACCGAAACGTGGGCGACGATCGCGACCACATACGTCAAGATCGAAGCCGACGGCATTGACGATAACTTCGAGGTAAATGACGGCGTAACCATTACGGGCGCGGAAAGCGTTCTGCCCGACATAACTGCGGCAACGATCATTTGGGCAAAGGGAGAGGACTACATCGTTGTCACGGGACTTATAGATGAGGTGGTCACGATAGATACTGCCGTCACAGTAAAGAGGCAGATGCCGCTTATGGACCATATAATCGAATCGGGCAACCGCTTGTGGGGTTGCAGATACGGTAAGGCGTTGAACGATGAGCGCGTCAACGAGATATATGCATCAAAGCTGGGAGATTTCAAAAATTGGAATTGCTTTATGGGAATTTCTACCGACTCTTATGCGGTCTCGGTTGGTACTGACGGAGCTTTCACCGGGGCAATAACTCATCTTGGCTATCCGCTTTTCTTCAAGGAGAACGTAATGCACAAGGTTTATGGCAACTATCCTGCCAATTACCAAGTGCAGGCTACCGAGTGCCGAGGAGTTCAGCAAGGTTGCGAAAAGAGCCTTGCCATAGTGAACGAGATTCTTTTTTACAAGTCAAGGTCGGGCGTATGTGCCTACGACGGATCTTTGCCGCAGGAGATCTCTCCCGAATTTGGCGACCTTAGGTATAGCGATGCCGTTGCCGGCGTATTGGGCAACAAGTATTACATCTCAATGCTGGGAGAGGACAACGCGCATTGTTTGTTTGTATACGACCTCAAAAAAGGCTTGTGGCACAAGGAGGACGACACCCAAGCTACCGTGTTCGCGACTTGGCAGGGCGACTTGTTTTATATAGACTATGGAGACAAGCAGATCAAGTCCGTGAGGGGGAGCGGAGCGAAGGAACACAAAGAGGTAGCGTGGGAAGCGGAGACCGGCATTATCGGTATAAGCACTCCCGACAAGAAGTACATCTCACGAATGGACGTGCGAATGCAGCTCGCTATCGGCACGAGAGTTATCTTTTCTGCCGAGTACGACTCAAGCGGAGTATGGGAGCCGCTGTTTATGATGAACGGAACGAGCCTTGATAGCTTCTCCGTGCCGATCCGACCGAGGCGGTGCGACCATTTAAGGCTTCGTATCGAAGGCAACGGTGATGCCAAGATATATTCGATATGCAAGACTATCGAGAGGGGAGGCAATTAATAAAGTGGCAGAGCTGCGAAAACCAAACATAAAGGGCAACGACCACGAGATGATAGCGCAGATGCGCTCGTACCTATACCAGCTTGTGGACGAGCTTCAATATGCCTTAAACGTGGACGACAAGACGGCAGAGCCTATAGCCCCCCCGAAGGAAGCAGAGGCGGCGAGGCGAGTCAGCGAGGTCGTTAAAAAGAAAAAAGAGCTTCAAACCAAGGGCTGGTACAAGCTTGGAACAATACGGGGGGATAGTTGTGCGGTCGTTACGCTGACGATAGGCGGTGACGATCAGACAAGCCCGTCAATGATTGATATAGCTACGGAATACAACAATGCAAGGTTGCTGATCCGTGTTCCGTCCTTGAAGATCGCGACCATAACAAGGCTTGGCTTGTCAAAGGAAAGCGAGCACTCATACGGTCTGTATGCTTACTACGTTGCGACTGCGGCAAACCGAGTTGAGTACAGTCTTCACACGCACATGGGCACGTTCTCTCCCGGCGATTTTGCCTTGTCGAGCACTGCTGACCGCGACCTGTACAAATCTGTTAATTTGACATCATAGCAATAAATAAAGGAGAATAAAATGTCATACAAATTCAAAGAACTTTACGCTTACGCCAAAACAGACGATAATAACGTAAACCTTGATAAATCCGAGAAGGATGAAAAAAAGGACGAAACAATCATCCCCGGAGTTTACCGAGGCTACAAACCGAGCGGAAGCGCCGCAGATGCACTCAATGCCTACAACAATCACCTTGCCAATAAACCGTCGACACAATATGCAACCCGCGCCTACGACACACAGTTGAATACGATAATGAACGACATACTCAACCGTAAGCCGTTTGAATACGATCTCAACGGAGATGCCCTATATCAGCAGTACAAGGACAAGTTTATTCAGCAGGGCAAGATGGCTATGGGGGATGCTATTGGTCAGGCGCAGGCAATGACGGGTGGCTACGGCAATTCATTCGCACAGAGCGTTGGTCAGCAGGCATATCAAGGTGAGCTTAACAACCTTAACGATATTATCCCCGAACTGTATCAGATGGCTTACGATAAAGACAGACAAGAAGTGCAGGATCTCTACTCGCAGTATGCGCTTGTTGATTCCCAGCGACAGAATGCTTACGACAGAAGCCGTGACCGAATAGCGGATTGGCAGAACGAATTAAGCGTGCTTGCTAACAATGCCGCCAACGAGCGTGAATTCGACTACGATATGTATTCGAAAGACGTTGCGCTTGCGTTGAGCCAAGCGGGTGGTGAGGAGGTTACTATTACCCCGTTTGTTCCCGATGCCAACGTGGATACGGGCGACGTTAACGGCGCAAGAAGCTACCTGTTGAAGAACGGAGTGCCGGGCACGGAATTGTCACGGTATGATATTCTTGATAAAGTAACTTGGGGAAAAAACAAGGCGTTGGTTGAAAAGTATGGTAAACCCGGAAGCGATGAAACCGACTACAACTCTTATGAAGATTATCTTGCAGACGTAACAAGATATATACTTGAGAATTATTACTACGGCCAAGGCAAAGATATAATTTACAGATAAGCAAGGAGGAAAAGCCATGACTTTTTCTGAATGGAAAAAGAAAAACAGTCCAAGCCAAGGGCAGACCGAGACCGGTGGCGAGTCTTTTGCAAGCTGGAAAGCCAACAAGATCGTAAATGACAATTATATAAAATCTTTCGTTGACGAGGCAAACGATTATTATAAAAGCAGTGCAGCCGACTATGACAAGCTGACTTGGGATAATGCAGGCACGACCTTGAAAGATCGAGAAAAATCGTATCAGAATCTATCGAGCAAGGCAAACGTCATCGGCACTTGGCTCGAAAGCAACAAGGGCAAGATAGACGATGAGTCGTACAAAAGCCTTTCTGATACGCTGGCGTCGTTCAAAAAAGACGGTCTTTCGGTGATTGACCAATTCAAGAGCTACTATGATTTTACCAAAGACTTTTATTCTGCCGAGGAGTTCGATGCTTACGTCAAGGATTATGAGCAGAACAAGGATCAATATAAGGCAGAACACGATGCACTGCTCTCGTTTGATACGAAGCTCGGTCAGGAGCATATTGATATCAAGCAGAACGCCGTAGACGCTCAAGAGCAAATTGATACCTTGCGGATACTTCAAAAGTCGGTATCTCCAGATTTTTGGGGAACAATGAACACAGCAAATCAAACGCGTTATGACGAGTATGAGAGAGAAATTCGTGATTTGATGCCAATAGTCAATCAAGCACTTTCCATGTACGGTGTTTCGTCGATCGACGAGCTTAAAGAGATGCTCTTCTCCGAGAGAGAATATCTGCAAAATGCAAAGAAGGCACAGAAAAAAGCAGAGTTTGAAGCGGTCGCAGATCCCAAATCGGAGTATTACGATCCCGATTTTGACCGCTACAGCATTTATACAGGCGGCGGCAATGAGGTTATACAGTACGTCAATGCAGGGGAAGCCGAAAGAAAAAGGCTGCTCAAAATGTACCCTCACCTCGAAAAGGTGGTCGATACGTTGGGTCTCGATTATTTCAACAACAAAGAGAAGGAACTGTTTAACTACTATTACCAAAACGAGCAGAAGTGGGGCGCCGACAAAGTGCAGGAGTATACCGATGCTCTTGCCGAAACGCTCAACACAAGGCGTGGCAGGGAGCGGTACTACACCTCTCTCAAGGACCAGAAGTTCCTTCAGGACCTGTTCATTGCTTCTTCAAGCATAGAGGGATTTTTCAACGACATTAACAACCTTCTTTTCGTTAACGAAGCACTGCCCACGTCCGCCGAAGAGGTGGCACTTGGTCTTATTCGTGAAGAGAGAGCCGACAAGGGCTTGCCATGGTACAATTTTGCTACCGGGGAGTGGAGGCCTATAATAATAAACGGATCAACGACGGAGCAGCTGGCGCAGGACGCCCTTTCTACAACCACACGAATGCTCCCCTCAATACTTGCCGCTGTTGCGACCGAATTGGCTTTGCCGACTGCCGGAGAGGGCGCTGCGGTCTTCTCTGCATTGATGACCCCCAAAAAGGTGGGTCAGGCGGTTGGATCGTTGACCATGGGATTATCGGCAGCGGGAGCCGGGAAGCAGGAGATGCTTCGACTTGGATATAGCGTTGAGCAAGCTAACGCTTACGGCGTTATGGTTGGAGCGGCTGAGACGCTTATGGAGAGACTTCTTGGTGGTATCGCTCCTGTTGGCGGCGACGGAATATTCAGCGGACTTTTCGGTAAGCTTTCGTCGGCGGCGCTCGGCAAGATAGACAACGCTTTAGCAAGAGTTGCCATAACTCTCGGAAGTCACTTATCCGGGAACGCTTTTGACGAGGCTCTCGAGGAGGGCTTGCAGACTCTGCTTGAGCCGTGGCTCAAGGAGATCGCCACGGGCGGCATCGACTTTGAAGACCCAAGCGTAGACGAGGTGCTTTACAACTCCCTGCTCGGTGCGGTATCGTCTCTCTTATTCAGTGGCGCTGAAATAGGGGGCACTGCTATTTCGAATGCTTACGGCAGAGGGCAAGCGATAAACGCCCACGGCAACGAGATCATCGAGAACAATGGCGTTGATCCTCTTAAAAAGTTGGCTCTTGAAATGACCGATGCGGAAGCCAACAAAAACATTTCTCGCGCGGTCAAGCGAGTTGACAAGAAGGCGACTCCAAAGAGCGTCGGAAAGCTTTCTGCGACGATGGAAAAGGCTATCCGCACCAAGAACAAGACCGCCGTTGAATCCGCGCTTGTGTCAAAGGGATTGACGGCAAAGGAAGCAAGGATCGCCGCGAAGTACATTCTTGACGAGGAGATCACCGAGGGGCAGAGAAACGTTCTTGAAACAAGCGAACGTTATCAAAAGGCTATCGATGCCGCGTTGTCCGAGACCGACGTCGCCACAGATGCGATCGTCGAGAAATTTAAGCTGGCAGAGGCAAGAGCCGGGGATAAGCTCAAAAAAACTTCCCCCGACGACTTGAATACCGACACAGAAAGTGATATAATAGGAAAGGGGACACCTAATGAAGAAAGCGAAGAAACAGACGGCGTACGTATACGCGACGGCGGCGAACGGCTTGGAGGTACGGATACCTCGGGACAAGTACTCTCAGTGGAAGGCGGCGCAAGACCGTATCCGCGCAGGAGAGAAAGTGGACGTATCGCAGACCGCGAAGCGGCTCGCCTCGTTAATGAAGGGCGAGAAGTAAGCGTTGCCTCGCTTGGCATAGCGAAAGGCTCGAAGCTCCACACGGTAAGACTTGTAGAGACCGAAAACGAGACCGCCTCTATGAAGAAGGCGCGCAAGGAAGCCGAGTCAAGAGGGCTTACTGTAAAGTTCTTCGTAGGCGGCAACCTTGTTATCGAGGAGGACACGGACGAGAACGTAGGCAGGGCAGATAAGGACAAGACATACTTTGAAGCCAACGGCTACATAAGAGGCAACGTAATGCTCGTTCGAGCCGACCACCATAAGTTTACGGCAGACCAGATCGCCCGCCACGAGGCAGGACACGACAAGATCGCCAAGGGCGAGATCGACGTTAACGCGGTCAGAGAACGTCTTATTGAGATCCTCGACAAAGAGAACGTCGACCTGCTTGCCGAGAACTACGCCTTGGCATACGCGGGATCGGGATACAACGAAAACCAGATCTGGGAGGAGTGCATTTGCGACTCACTCGGAGATATGAACATATTCGCAACCAACACCGAAGCCGCCGAGACTATGGCGAGAGCAATACCCGAGATCAAAACGGCCATAAAGGATACCTCGAAGTCTCCCACACAGACGAGAGGCTCACCGCAGGTCGAGGGTAAGGCGAGTAGAATAACAAGAGAACGAGGCGCAGATCATCTAATTCGTCATTTTAGCGGTAAAATAAACTTCGACTACGAAGATATATATTTATCTGACCAAGAATTGGCTATCATTTCTTCATCTATAAAAACGGGATGGGGAAAGCTAAACAAAATCAGGACGTTGGGACGCGTATATACTTCCGAAGCGTACTATTTGTTTGTTTACAACAACGATAACTCGATAACAATTCAACACGCCTTGGATGTACCATCAAATGAACTGCTAATTGATATATTGGAGGAGGAATTACAAAGTGACCGCAGAGGAAAGAAAGCAATTTCGTCTATTGGCGAATGGGTTGATGCTATTCGGAATGGACGAGGAGGATACTCTATTGGCAATGCAATGGGCTTACTGTATACCGAACGGGGTGACAAGGCTGATGCATTGGATGGCGGATCATCCGAAAGCGACCGTAGAGGAGATTTGGAATCTAATCCAAAAGATGTCAAAGGCAAAGCCTCAAGAGAATTAGACACTGAATATCTCTCTGCCGTAGAGCGAGGAGACCTTGAAACGGCGCAGAGAATGGTCGACAAGGCGGCGAAGAAGGCGGGGTATAATGAGCATTTGTATCACGGCACCAATGCTGACTTTACAAAGTTCGACCTGCGAAAGCACGGAGGACGAAACGGCAAGGGTGAAGGATATGGCATATATCTTGCAGCAAATAGAGAAATATCTGCTCCGTATGGCAAAAATGTCATAGACTCGTACGTTAAATTTAATCGCTTGGCAGAGGGCAGAAAGAAAACTCTCTCTTATAACGAGGTCGAAAACCTTGTAAAACGTTCGTGCGAAATTGAAGCCCAGCGAATGGTAGATGACGAGGAATATGATTCCGTATCCGAAGCGCTCAAGGACACGTGGGTATCGAACATTGTGTATACATACGGATATTCAAGTATAGAACAAGTATATTCCGATGTCGCTAATAAGCTTTGGGAGGGAAACGATAACGACGGCGATCTCATCAACGAGATAATGGCATTGTCCGGCGCGCATTATGACTATAATAATGCATTAGACTTTTACGATAACATCTTAACTCCCGTAACGGGAATCGACGGATTCCATTATATATGGGGAAATAAAGATGGTAGCGGAGAGCAAAATGATATTTATTTGGCGTTCAGTTCCGAGCAGATCAAATCCGCCGACCCCGTGACTTACGATGACAGCGGCAACGTGATACCCTTATCCGAGCGCTTTAACCCGAAGCAGAAGGATATTCGTTTTTCGAGGGAGTTTGATTTTTCAACCGAGGAAATGTCCGACGAAGATTACCGAAATTTTGGCTGGGTAAGGGATAATGACGTCATAAATTCGGGGTATTGGAAGACGTTTACTACGAACTTTGCGGATGCCGTAAAGAAAGATTATAAATTTAACAAAACCCCTGCCGGTGAGTTTATGATCGAGGCGTATAACTATTACGATCCTATGAGTGCGGCAGATGTCGTCGTGTTTGCCAAGGGAACGATTGAGAGTCCTATTGTTACGAGAATAGTTAAAATTAAACAAACCGACCAAATCGATATCGACGAAAAAAGGAGTGAATTATATGCGGCTGAAAGGAAGGGCATACGACGAGAGGCTGGAGAAATATTCGTATGCTACAATCAATTTGATTTCATTGGCGAACGCGTCGACAATAGAAATAGCAGCGAGGGCATCGGATATAACAACCGACTCGACGCTGAGCGAAGCAGAGGTAGTGGCAAAGCTGAAAGAGCTGTTAGAGTCAGATTTGACGAAGACAATCAAACGATAAGCACAACCTATGCGAACGGTGATGTAGTTACCGAGCCGTGGGGTCATGCTTCCCGCGAGCTTGATGCCAACAACGGAAGGGCCGTAGGCGTTAACTACAAATTGAGTGTCAGAGACTACTCGTTGCAGGAGATTACTCACATTTATAAGCGAGGCAAGCTTGGACCCGAATACGACGTTCTCTTTGACCGGCTCTGCGAATATTGCAGGAATGCAGGCGTAAAGTTTTCTGTTGTACCCGAAATACGCAACAAGGAAGGCAATCCGGTGCCGGGTGTGGCTCGAGGTAACAAGATCTCGTTTAGTCAAAGCGACTTTAATAGCACGAATATGTCCGACAAGGTGAAATCTGATGTGATCTTGCACGAGATGCTCCACACGGCAACGGTTTATGCTATTAGGATATATGATCAAGCTAAAAGAAGGGGTGAGACTGCAAAATTGCCAAAGCATATCAATAACAGCTGCAAGGAAATTTACAGAGTATATGCCGCGATCAGCAAGAGCCCGCGCTTTACGGGCGAGTACGGAGTTAAGAATGCTTACGAAATGGTTGCAGAACTCACAAATCCCGTGTTTGCAGAGAAGCTGAAAGGCACTTACCCAAGTGTTTGGCATAAACTGTTAGAAGTTATTTGTGAAATCCTCGGAATAAACAAGACCTTTACCAACTACGACAAGCTGACAAAAGCGGTCGATGAGATACTTACTCACCCCGACTATGCACTTAGCAGTAAACACGATAGCCTCGTGAGCAAAAACGCTCATTATTTAGAGGAATCTGAATACACCGACCTTTCCAATTACTCCCGCGAGCTTGACGTGATCGACTATATGGACGAGCTTGCCGAGCGTGAGGGGAGAGAGATCGTTGAGCCGAAGGTGATGTCTGACCGAGAGCTACTCGTTAACGCCCTTGAAAGCATCGCGCAGGACCACGCCGAGAGAAAGAAGCTCGAGGAATACAAGGCAAACATCGACAAGCTGAATGCCGAGTCCGAAAAGCTTGCAAGGCTGAAAGCCGAGATCAAGGAGCTTACCTTTGGCAAGGACAAAACGAAGAGAGACCCGCAGAAGCTCAAGGAGCTTCGCGCAGAGGCAACCAAGACCGAGAACAGGATAAACATCTACGATAAGCGTCTACTCAATCTCGAAACCGCATCCGTCCTCAAGGACGTTCTCCAAAGGGAGAAGCGGAAGGCGTTCAAGGCTGCTGCCGAACGCGGTCTGGCGGCTCTTCACCGAAACGTCGAGGGAAGAAACAAGACCGTGTTGCGACACAAGATACAAAGGGTGGCGCGGGAACTCGAAGCAAGGCTCGATCGAGGCACGAAGGAGAAAAACGTCAAGAAAGAATTGTCTCCGCTCGTTAGAAGTGCGCTTGATCTCTCCGACCTTCTCTTCACCACCGACGATGATCTTATCGTTAACGGTTTCGGCACGATCGTAACCGGCGCAGAGCAGGAGGCTATCGACAGATATCTTGAGCTTTATGAGGAGTATCATTCCTACGACGACGCCGTAACTGACAACAAAGAGCTGCGCAAGGAGCTTCGCCACGAGATGAACGAGGTCAAAAAGGATCTTGCCGGTGCTATCGAGAGAGAAAGAATAAGGATCTCCGAGGCAAATGCGAGCGACACCTTTGACACTATCATTAAGGAATACGAGTCTCTTGCAAAAGCTGAAAACAGCTACATAAGCGCAGTCTTTGAAGAGGATAAGCTTGACCACATCAAGGCACTGAAGGAAAAGGTTGGCGATACTCTTGTCAAGGATATGACCCTTGAGCAGCTTGAGGCGGTCTATAAGGCTTTCAGAATCGTTCAGCACTCTGTTTCCGAGAGCAATAAGCTCTTTGGCGCAGAGCAGAGCCACTCAAGGGAAGAACTTGGCACACAGCTCTATAACGAGATCGTTTCCCACGGAGAAAAGGGCAAGATGGTCTCCTTACCCGGAAAGGCTTATGCCGAGTTTGATTACAACAATCTCAAGCCGATATGGCTTGGCGAGCGATTGGGTTCTCCGACACTTCAGCGGCTCATGGATGCGATCTTTGGCGGAGAGAGTGAATGGGCAGCTCTTGCGAATGAAGCCAAGAAATATAAGACGGAGCAGAAAGAGCGATTCAACTTTAAGAAATGGGATTTCAAGAAAACTTGGTCGTTTAAGACCCCGACCGGGCAGACCTACGAGCTTAATCTTGAGCAGATGCTGACCATTTACGCTTATGCTCAACGAGGCGAGCAGGCTATGAACCACTTGATGAAGGACGGATTCGTCTTTGATAAGCTGGTTGTAAAAAAAGGCGTTGTTAAGTACGAACTTAACGACAAGACGGCATATGCGCTTGACGAAAAGACTCTCTTTGAAATCATTGGCAACCCGTTTACCGGCAAGGACGGAATTCTTACCGGGGAGCAAAAGTCTTACGTTGATGCAATGCAGAGATACCTTTCCGACGAGCTTGGTAAAAAGGGCAATGCTGTTTCCAACGCCCTTTACGGTATCGATCTATTCGACGTTGAGAACTATCTGCCGATAAGGTCGGAACAAGCCTACCTTGAGCGAGCAAGGGAAAAAGCAAAAGGCACGGCAAAAATAACCAGCCGCGGATTTACAAAGCCGACAACGGATAAAGCATCGAACGCCATTGTTCTCTCGGAGTTCGACTCGTTGTGGAACGATCACAGCGTGTCGATGAGCGAATATATTGCGCTATCGATACCGATCACCAATTTCTACCGCGTTTATAACTGGCAGAACAAGACGAGCAACGGAAGCGCAAAGGTTGGCGTTATCTCCGCCATAAATAACGCTTACGGAAGCTCCGCACAAGCCGCCATTGACCATTTGCTTGACGATATCAACGGAGGTGCGAGAAGCGACTACAGAGAAGGTCTCGTTAAGGCGGCGACAAGCGCTTTTAAGAAAGCCAAGGTAATGTTATCGCTGTCGGTCGTTGTTCAGCAGCCTTCTGCAATATTGAGGGCGCAGGCGATGATATCTCCAAAATATTTCGCGCCGATCAAGCTTTCAAAAGAAAAGCACAAAGCGCAGTGGGACGAGCTTAAGACCTATGCCCCGGTAGCCATCATCAAAGAGATGGGATACTTCGACATTGGAATGGGCAAGACCACGGCAAAGTGGATCGACGGAGAAGCCACCGTAAGGGAAAAGATTGACGAGTGGACATCAAAGGGTGCGGCGTTTGCAGACGAGGTCACTTGGCTTCGAATTTGGGATGCAGTGAAGCGAGAGACGCTTCACAACAACCCAAAACTCAATCCCAAGTCAAAGGAGTTCTTAACGATCGCAGGAAGACGCTTTGAGGACGTTATCCGCCACACGCAGGTCTATGACTCTACGCTGGCAAGGTCTGCAAATATGCGCTCCAAGAGTGCTATGATGCAGATGGTGACGTCGTTCCTCGCTGAAGGAACTACCTCTATCAATATGCGAGAAATGGCTTTGAGGTCTAAAGATAAGGGAAGGATTGCAAGGACAACTGCGGCTATTTATGCTTCTGCGCTGCTTAACGCTTTCCTCGTGGCACTGCCCTATGCCTTTAGAGACGATGACGAAGACGAGACTTTTGCCGAAAAGTATATGGACGCTCTCACGTCTAACTTCGTCAGCAACATCAATCCCGTGACCTCGCTGCCGATCATCAAGGATATATGGTCTCTTACACTCGGCTACAAGGTTGAGAGGGCAGATATGTCGCTAATATCAGACCTTATTGCTTCGGCAAACAATATTCTTGACGAGGCATTCAAGGAAACGCCCTCCGAGGAAAAGCTTATACACTATGCTCACGAGATCATAGCCGGTATAGCAAACATTGGCGGTATGCCGATTGAGAACGCCATTCGTGAGGTCAAGAGTATTCTGAATTTCGGCAAGATGATCACCGATGGGGAATACTGGGATACGACGTGGGATGACGTTTACAAGGCTATCCTTGAAGGAGCAAAAAGCGAGCTGCCATTCAATCGCGTTTGGGGAAAGACAAAAAAATAATCCTTTTAGGGGAGTATGTATAACTACATACTCCCCTTCTCGTTTTTATTGTTATATTATTATGGCTTGGGGGGTTATCCCAAGCCAATTTCATTATGTTATTATGATGCTATAAACAACATCAGAAAGGGAGAGATTGTCACAATGGCATATTCAACTTACCGATTCACACTTGACGTGCAGCGTAACGTGTCGCAGGTGTCGTTGTCGGTGCGCCAGCGCGATACGAGCAGATCGTTGGCGATCAACTTAACAGACGGTGGTACGCCGTATATAATCGAAGATGGATGCTTTGCGGTCTTTGCAGCACGACGACCTGATGAAACACCTATAGACGCGGAATGCGTTATCGAGAACAACACCACGATCCGATACGATCTTGATTTTGATGAACGAGTCACGGCGGTGTGTGGCACTGTAGATTGTGAGATACGCTTGTTTGACAACGAGGGGCGTCTTATAACCTCGCCTCGGTTTATAATAGTTGTCGACTCTCGAGTTTACGGCAACGACGAGATCTTGCCCGAGGAAGAGGGAAGAAGCGTTCTCGACGAGATATACGGAAGCGAGGCACGGAGACGTGCAAACGAGACGGCGAGAATAGCTGCCGAGGAGGCAAGAACATCGGCAGAAACGGAAAGAGGCACGTCGTTTGGTACATTCATTACAAACGCGAACAACGCTCTTGACGAGGCAATTCAAAAGGCAGACAGTGATATTGCTTTGATGGTCAGCAATGCAAACAAGTCAGTAGCCGATGCTATATCGAACGCAAATAATTCGGTGGCGGAAACTATAGCTAATGCAAACGCGGCGGTATCAGGGGTTTTAGCTAATGCGAACGAGGCACTTTCAACGGCAGAGTCGACACTTGAAACAGCGAACGAGACACTTTCAACGGCAGAGTCGACACTTGAAACAGCGAACGAAGCTGCTTCCAAGGTTAATATGGAGCAGATCGTTCAGAATGTTCTTGATGAACTCCCCGTGTGGGAAGGAGGTAGTTACTGATGTCTGAGTACAAAATCGTTGATGCCGGGAAACTTGATGCCGACCTTAAAGTCTTTGCCGATGCCATAAGAGCAAAACTCGGCACACAAGCATTCTTGCGATTCCCGGACGAGATGGCAACTGCCATATCACAAATCAGCAGTTCGGCAAGTTCTGCCAACGTAGCATGGGGGTCGATCATCCCAACGCACGATTATTACGGTGACGATGAATTTCCAACCATAACTCACAACTTGGGCGTTACCCCGAACTTTTATATATTCGCACATAAAGGCGGTTCGTTAAGCACGGGTGACGTGCGTGGGGTTGTTGTGGTTGAGGTAGGCGACTTTTATATCCAAGCCGAGACGGTATGTGGTTCAAAGAACGACACCATTAACGCGTATCCTTTTCAAAACTACGCCGACGATCGCGACGAAACGACGTTCACGGTGTTCACATATGCGCCCAATGGAAACCGCATATGTGCAGGGGAAGAGTATATTTGGATATGTGGTGTAATGGGTTAAGGAGGCAAGACTATGAGATACAATAAGCACATTAACGGTAACTATATCACGGCTATCGGCACGGGTGACGGTGGCGTTGAGATAACCAAAGCAGAGTTCGATGAACTGCTCTCAATCATCAAGGCAAAGCCGACTCCTTCCGAGGGTCACGGCTACCGTCTGCGAGTTGACCTTACTTGGGAGGAGTACGAACTGCCGCCCGTGGTGGTGAGAGACGAGGTTACCGATGAGCAAGCACTCAGGATAATCCTTGGGGAGGAGGAAGTATGAAAAGAAGCGAAGCATTAAGGCTACGAAGAATAATCGAGCAGGCAACGGCATCACTTGACGACAAGACCGCAAGTGAGGGAGCAACGCTGTTTCCTCGCCTCAAGGGGAACGGTGAACTCGTCAAAGCAGGAACGAGGGTGAATTGGAACGGCAAGATAAAGCGAGCTGCCGTTGACCTTTGGGACACCGAAGCAAACAACCCCGAAAAAGCCCCGACTCTTTGGGAGGACCTTAACTACAGAGATGGGTATAGAATTATTCCCCCCGTGATTACGGTCACGTCCGCATTTGCAAAAGACGAGTGCGGTTGGTGGGGAGAAGTGCTTTACAAGTCGCTTGTAGATAACAATGTTTATACCCCCGAACAATATCCTACAGGATGGGAGGCACAGGAATGAAAATACAGACGTTTAAGAACGGCAAGGGCATTATCCACGGCAACGATCCCAAGAGAATCGGCTGCGACATAAAGTCGGGACTTCTCAAGATTGGCAATACCGAGATAAAGATACCCTATGGCGAAGATGCGATTATGCCCTCGCTTTTCCACGGGGCCACGGGTGACTATAATGCCACCTTTACCGATGAGCAGGGAACGGTATATACCCTTGAAAAGGTTGCCGTAAGGGGTGGTCGCATACTGCCTCCTTCCCCGACAGCCGTTGAGATTATGGAGCTTCATTGCCGGGCAGATGAAGCCGAGGCAGAAAGAGATGCCTTGAAAGAGAAGGTATGGGAACTTGAGCATATCTTCGACACCAACTCGTTAAACTTTTTAATTAAATAAAAGGAGAAAACAAATGAAGAAAATTCTTGCGATACTTATGTGTGCCTTGCTTATATGCACTTTCACCGTCATAGCCTCCGCTGAGGAGGAAGGCGCAGGAGAGGTCACTACCGAGGCTATTACGACCGAAGCGGTTGACGATCCTAACGACCTTTCAGTAGACGATATAGTTAACTATGTTAAGGCTCACGCAGAGGAGATATCGGTCATCGTGTCTCTTATAGCCTCGGCATTTTTCGCCATCATCCGAAACAAGAAGATTAACGGCTCTATTGCTACCGTCAACAACAATGCGATTACGATGACGGAGAACAGTATGAATGCTATGGTAGGTATGTCGACCGTTGTGACACAGTACAAGGACGAGATGGCAGCTATGCTTGCCGAGATCCGCAGAAACAACGAGGAGAGAGCAGAGCTTGAGGCAAGCCTTGCAGAGGTATCTAAATACCTGAAGTCTACACGACTTGCCAACGTGGAACTTGCCAACGAGGTAGCAGAGCTTCTCGTGCTTGCAAACATACCCAACTCCAAGAAGGATGAACTCTATGCACGACACCTCGCTGCCGTGAGTGCAATTGCCGAGGCAGAAGCCGAGGTATCCGATACGGAGGTGAAGGAGAATGAAGAAGACCACGCAGAATAATATATTCTATTGGCTCTTAAAGGGCGGTGGCATTGCTATCTCTACCGCCTTGCCCTTGTGGGTAGTCCTTGAGAAGTTCCCCTTGTGGGTGGAGAGTCACGGAGCAGGGCGCTCTATTGGTGCCGGTGGCATCATCGGTATCGTTATTGCCGCCGTTATATTCCGCAAGACCATCCTCGGGTATTTCAAGGAAAAGCTGAAGGTGTCCCACACACCGCCCATTGCCTTTTGGATCGTGGGACTTATCATAACTTACTCCCTTATGTTTATAGTAAAGTTCCTTGCCGATGTCTCCACGGTACTGTGGATGGGATTGATAGGCTCGACCATTGGCTCGATGCTGACCTTCGCAGGAGAGACGTTCTTCGGCAAGGAGGAGGATAAAAAATGAGTGATATGGAGAAGATTCCAACCAAGAAAAAGTGGGTTGATTATCAGAAGGACTACAACTTGTCCTCCAAGACCTTCGCACAGATCATAGGTGCGAATATCTTTCTTTTCGTCTGCTTGCTCCTTCCCATTCTCTTGATCGGCTTTATTTGGACGGACTTCGGACCTATCAAGATTGACTTGAAATTCGTGTCTGACGGAATTGTGACCGTGGTGCTGTTCGTCATTGGCGAGACTATGATGATGAGAGTCGGTGCTTCGGGAGGTAAGCTCGACGGCGAGTATATATCTACCAAAGGAGAGTTTGACTCGCTTGTTAAGTCGGTCAACGACCTCGGAACGATGCTGTTGTCGGTGTTCTGCGAGTGGCAGATAGATATCGAGCTTGACAAGGCAAGAGCCATTCGACTTAGGTATCTGAGATTTACGCGAGAGGATTATGAAAAGGTCAAAGACTTGCCCTATAAGGAGCTTGTGCTTAAGTACGGGGTTAAGAAGACACGAAAGATACTTGAACTGAACAAGCTTGAACCGGTAGAGTTGAGCGATGCGGTGCTGCTCTTTAACGGTAGCGATGCCTTTGCACGCGGCGGCGTGCCTATATCGGGTGAGGAATATATCGAAAAAAGGTCTCATTCTGCAAAGATGCTCCTTTCGGCTTTGTTTGGCGGTCTCTTGACCGTCTCGGTCGCTCTCTCGTTAACTTCCGACATCAGCCTTGCAAGAGTAATGTATACGGCATTCAAGCTTATTGTATTACTTTCCCGTATGGCACAGGGTTATGACCACGGCGCGAAGGCTTACAACACGATCGAGGTCAAGCAGCTGAAGGCGAAGAACAATTATCTGCGGCAGTACATAAGGTTCGTCAACGACAAGACCTATCTCAAGCTTGGGGATAAGTATGGGGATATCTCTTGCTATATCGACGAAAATATTACCACAAAAGTGGAATAGCGTGCGCTCTTGAGTCACTAACCTTGCTTGGGTAAAGCAGCTGTTGACGATGTAAGTGTTGCCAACTGTGTTACCAACCACGAGAATTTTATGCAAATTAGGGCAAATTCGGGATAAAAACCAACTGCAGATGACAAAAATAAAAACCCTCGAAATCCTTGTAAAATAAGGCTTTCAAGGGGTTTTTATATGGTGGAGACAATTGGAATCGAACCAATGACCCCATGCATGTCAAGCATGTACTCTAACCAGCTGAGCTATGCCTCCGTGACCAACGAGTGGTATTATAACATATCTTTTCTGAAATTGCAACCCCTTTTTCAAAAAAAGTCAAAAATTTTTTATTTGTGCCGTTAAAAGCAAAAGCCGACCGGAAATCGGTCGGCTTTTGCTTCAAACATAAGAAAAAATAGCTGCAATTATGAGCAGGGCGTAAAATCCGTAGATCAGCGTGGAAAGGACGAGCCCCACGATCGAGATCACGATTCCGGCGACGGTAAGATCTTTTGAGCCTGCGACGAGGGGGTCGTTCTTTATTTTATTCCTTGCAATTATGCTGAGTATAAGTCCTACGAGAGGAACAAAGAAGGACAAAACGAATCCCACTATGGTCAAAGGATGTGTTCTGACCTGCGGAGGGGCGACGGGCGTTATCACATCCGGCTGGATGGGCTGATTAGACTCAGTCGTCTCTACCTTGGGCTGTTCGTGATTTTCGTAAGTATTACCAACGACTGCCGTTCCGCATTCGGGGCAGAATTTGATGCCGTCTGCAAGCTCTTTTCCGCAATTTATACAAAACATATTCCATTCTCCTTATCGGTAAAAGGTATAGTTTATTTTACCACGCCGCAAAAGTCTTGTCAATAGGGCTCGATAAAAAGGTTTTGAACAAAGAAATTTATCTGCAGGTGTTGCAATTCGCGGGCTTTTGTGATATCATATAGCAATGTAGAACAATAACATTGGAGGCATATATGGAAAAGATCAAAGTTGGCGTCGTTGGTGCGACCGGTATGGTTGGACAGCGCTTTCTGACGCTCCTTGAAAACCACCCTTATTTTGAAGTTTCGGCTGTTGCAGCATCGGCTCGCAGTGCGGGACGCACCTATGAGGAGGCTGTTGGCGCACGCTGGAAAATGGCAACGCCGATGCCCGAAAAGTATAAGAATATGGTTATTATCGACGCGGCCGACACCGCTGTTATGGCGGAGCTTTGCTCCTTCGTTTTCTGCGCTGTCGATATGCCGAAGGATGAGATAAAGGCACTCGAGGAAAAGTACGCCAAGGCGGAGATCCCCGTCGTTTCGAACAACAGTGCAAATCGTTGGACGCCTGACGTTCCCATGATCATTCCCGAGATCAACCCTGAGCACGCAGAGGTCATAATTGACCAGAGAAAGAGACTCGGAACGACCCGCGGCTTTATCGCCGTCAAGCCCAACTGCTCGATCCAGAGCTATGTTCCGATGCTGACGCCCCTGCGTAAGTTCGGAATCAAGCAGGTCGTTGCAACGACCTATCAGGCTATCTCGGGTGCGGGAAAGACCTTCCGCGAGTGGCCCGAGATGATAGACAACGTTATTCCGTACATCGGAGGCGAGGAAGAGAAGAGCGAGCAGGAGCCGCTTCGTATTTGGGGTCAGGTAGAGAACGGCGTTATCGTTAAGGCAAATGCTCCCCTTATAACCACTCAGTGTATCAGAGTTCCGGTCACCGACGGTCACACGGCCGCAGTTTTCGTAGACTTTGAGAACAAGCCTGAAAAGGAAGAGATCCTTGAGCTCTGGAAAAACTTCTCCGGAAAGCCGCAGGAGCTTGGTCTGCCCAGCGCTCCCGAGCAGTTCATTACATATTTTGAGGAAGACAACCGTCCTCAGGTAAACCTTGACAGAACTCTTTACGGCGGTATGGGTGTAAGCGTTGGACGTCTTCGCGAGGACTCGCTATTTGACTATAAGTTCGTAGGACTTTCGCACAACACTCTGCGCGGAGCCGCAGGCGGCGCCGTTCTGAACGCCGAGCTTCTGTATCGCTTGGGTTACATCAACTAATTAAATTAAACGGGAGGGTAAAAATGAAGGTTTCGCAGATCGAATACAAGAGATATACGATAGAAGAGGGCAGAGTTGCCTTTGAGGCGTTTAAGACAGCTGTTAATGAGGCAAAGTGTGCCGCCGACGTAGCTGCCGCTCGCGAAGAATTCATGAAGAAGGTGGAGGAGTATTCCGAGGCGGCATCGCTTTCAAACTGCCGCTTTACCCTTGACACTCGCAGTGAGTTCTATCAGGGCGAGGTCGATTATTACGATCAGGTCGGCCCTTTGTTTGCCCAGATCTTCACCGAATATTCAAAACTGATGCTGACGACCCCGTTCCGTTCTGAGCTTGAAGAGCTGCTCGGCTCTCGTCGATTCCGTTTTTACGAGATCGCAGAAAAGTCGTTTTCCGATGCCGTTATCGACGATATGCAGCAGGAGAATGCGGTTGTCACCGAGTACAGTAAGTTCATGTCCGAGCTCGTTTTCGAGTATGACGGTGAGAAGCTTCCGCTGTCTGTTCTTCGCGGAAAGCTGAACGATTCCGACCGCGAGGTCAGAAGAAAGACCGCACTTGCTATCGGAGAGGGTCTCAGTAAGGTTGGCAAGGAGCTTGACGAGTATTATGACCGCTTGGTTAAGATACGTGACCGTATGGCCAAGAAGATGGGATACAAGAACTTCATTGAGCTTGGATACTACCGTATGAACCGCGTTGATTACAACGCCGATATGATCGCGAAGTTCCGCGATAACGTTCGCGAGTGCCTCGTGCCCTGCATTGAAAAGATCAAGGCAGGCGTTGCCGAGGATCTTGGTATAGACAAGATCGCCTTCTACGATGAGGGCGTTTACGTAAACGGAGATACTCCTAAGCCGAAGCTTGATAAGGACGGTATCTTTGAGGCGGCACAGCAGATGTACGACGCTATGTCCTCCGATATCGGAGATTTTATGCGCAGTATGGTTGAGGCTGAAGCCTTTGACGTTGTTGCGCGTGACGGAAAATGGGGCGGAGGATATTGCACCCAGTTCCCCCGTGAGCAGCAGCCCTTTATTCTTGCCAACTTCAATGAAACCTCTGACGATATCGACGTTATGACCCACGAGTTCGGTCATGCCTATGCCGCGCATAACTGCTTCCGCTTTGGCGATCACGAGCTGGGCGTGGGCGGTATGGAAACGGCAGAGTGCCATTCTATGAGCATGGAGTTTTTGTGCTGGCCCGGAATGGATCGCTTCTTTGCCGAGCCCGATAAGTATAAGTATTCGCATCTTTGCTCGGCGCTGTCCTTTATTCCGTACGGCGTTATGGTTGACGAGTTCCAGCACATAGCATACGAGCACCCCGAATACACTCCCGAGGAGCGTAAGGCGGCGTGGCGAGAGCTTGAAGCAAAGTACCGTCCGTATATGTCATACGAGGGACTTCCGTATCTCTGCGAAGGAACGCGTTGGCAGTATCAGATGCACATCTATGAGTCGCCCTTCTACTATATCGACTACTGCCTGGCGCAGACGGTTTCGCTCTGGTTCCTCAAAATGTCCAGAGAGGACTATCAAAAGGCGCTTGATAAGTACGTTGAGTTCTCAAGAGCCGGCGGAACTAAGTCGTTCGGTGCGCTGACCGATACGGCAGGTATACCATCCCCGTTTGAGGACGGATCGCTTGCCTCGCTGGCAGACGAGTGTGTTGCTATCGCGGATCAGCTCAAGAAGAATATATAAACTAACGACCGCCGTGACGATGCATCGTCACGGCGGCTCTTTTTGCGGGAAGAACTTTTTGCTTTGCTCTTGAATAAATTGTGATGGTATGATAAAATGTATTTAATAAAAAACGAGGTGCAGTATGAGTAGATTTGAAATTATCGACCCTAAAAAGGCTGCCGACGCCATAGAGCTTGTCGGCAAGGAATGGATGCTGATCGGTGCTGCCGACGGTGAGGGTGCAAACGCTATGACGGCGAGCTGGGGAACTTTGGGAACCCTTTGGGGTAAGCCGGTTTGTATTTGTTATATACGGCCGCAGAGATATACCTTCGGTCTTGCTGAAGAGAACGACCGACTTAGCTTTTCCTTTTTTGGCAAGAACTGCCGAGAAGCACTTGCCTACTGCGGAAAAGCATCGGGACGAGACGGAGATAAGCTCGCAGATGCCGGACTGAATTATCAGATGATAGACGGTGTTCCGGTCTTTGACGACGCGAGAATGACTCTCGTTTGCCGCAAGCTTTATTCTGATTGGCTTCGCGAGGACTCGTTCGTTGATCAAGAGGTGCTGAACACCTGCTATCCCGACCGAGACCTGCACAAATATTACGTTTGTGAGATCGAAAAATGCTTGATTACAGAAGACTAAAAAACAAGGCGCAGAACGTAGGTTCTGCGCCTTGTTTTTTGCACGTTTTGCTATATTTTCTCATATGCTTGTTGTGTAACTATATTTTTAACGGAGATCACACGATATGGAAATTAAACTTGCAATACTCGGCGGGGATAGACGACAGTCGTCGCTTGCCGTCAAAATGTCAGAATACGGCGTGGCGGTGTCGGTTTTCGGAACCGATACGGCGGGGCTTTCGGGGGCACAGAGAGTTACTGTGTGTGAGGACCTGCACTCTTGTTTAGCAGGTGCTGATAGCATCATACTTCCGCTTCCCGCATCGGGAGACGGAGAACTGGTCAGCTGCCCTATGTCGGGGGAGAGAATATCTCTTTATGAAGTGTTTAACTTCGCAAACGGACGCCCGGTCTTCGGCGGGCGATTTTCGCCCGCAGTCAAACGTTTGGCGGAAAGAACGGAAGCGCGACTTATAGACTACTTTGACAGCGAGGAGCTGAAGATCAGAAACTCGGTTCTCGCGTCCGAGGGAGCAGTGTCGGTTGCTATGAACGAGCTGGACGTCGCGTTGTTCGGCTCGAAATGCCTCGTGACGGGATACGGGCGTTTGGCAAAAACTCTCGCTCCAATGCTTCGGGCGCTTGGCGCAGAGGTGACGGTTGCGGCGCGTAAGAATCTTGATCTTGCCTGGGCGTCGGCTTACGGATTCGGAGCTATGAAGCTTGGATTAAAAAAGAACGGTGAGTCTACCCTGACCGATCTTGCTCCCGATATTGACGTAATATTCAACACCGTTCCGAGCTGGATCTTCGATCGCGCGGTACTGGAAGCCGTCTCACCGAGAACGTTGATCGTTGACCTTGCCTCGGCTCCCGGAGGGGTCGACCCGAAGGCGGCAAGTGAACTGGGGAGACGCGTTGTGCCCGCCCTCTCTCTTCCTGGGAAGTACGCGCCCGTCAGTGCAGGGAGACTTTTAGGAGAGCATATTGTTGAGCTTTTGAAGCAAGAAGGCTTAATGTGAATTTAGGAGAATTTGTATGATAGGGTATGCTTTTTGCGGTTCGTTTTGCACGATAGAGCAGTCGCTTGAGCAGCTGCGTGGGCTTGTTAAGCGCGGATACGAGGTGTTGCCGATAATGAGTGACAGGGTGTACGAAACGAACACTCGTTTTTTTAACGCCGACGAGCTACGAAGAACAGTTGAGTCGATCTGCGGACGTAAGATAATACACACCATTGTCGATGCCGAGCCGTTAGGTCCCAAGACAGTGCTGGAGGCGCTCGTGATAAGCCCCTGCACGGGAAATACGCTTGCAAAGCTTGCCGCCGGTATTACCGACACGCCGGTCTGTATGGCGGCAAAGGCGCATTTGCGTTGTGACAGACCTCTTTTGATCGCCCTTTCGAGCAACGACGCGCTCTCGGCAAACTTTAAGAACATAGCGGCAATGCTCGAAAAAAAGTCGGCGTACTTCGTTCCGATGAGGCAGGACGATCCCGAAAAGAAGCCTCACTCACTGTCTGCCGAGTTTACGATGATACCGGACGCGCTTGAAATGGCGATAAAGGGAAAACAAATGCCGAAGCTCTTCCTTTAATTAACAGTGAGTTCATATATTTAGCCGAGGATAATGGTAAAATATCTGTAATAAAAGGAACGGAGGTCTGAATGGTAAAACAAAACGCTTATGCGAAGATAAATCTTTTTCTTGATATATCCTGCCTTCGGGACGACGGATATCACGACATCGTCAGTTATATGCAGACCGTCAGCCTTTGCGATGAGGTTACGCTTGAAAGGGCAGATGAAATTACGGTCGAGGGAAACCCCGCCGTGTTGCCCGAGAAGGACTTGACATACCGTGCCGCAAAAGCATTTTTTGAGCACACCGGTATTCACGGCGGAGTTAAGATAACGCTGAAAAGGAATATTCCCATGCAGGGCGGTCTTGGAGGCGGAAGCGCTGATGCCGCCGCCGTATTACGAGGACTCAACGAGCTTTATTCGACAGGACTTGGTGACGATGAGCTTAGAAGCATCGGAGGCACGCTCGGGTCTGATATTCCGTTCTGCGTTTCGGGCGGAAGTATGCTGGCGTACGGACGGGGAGAGCGACTTTGCAAAGCCCCGAATCTTCCCGATTGCGGCATAGTAATAGCCGCAGGCAGCCACGGATGCTCAACTCCGTCGCAGTTCGCCGAGCTTGACAGACTTCATGGTGATTTTCACCGATATACGCCGCACACCGATATGCTGGACCGTCTTTGCAACGCCGCAGCAGCACATAATATCATTGGCGTTTGCGAAAGTCTTTTCAATATCTTTGAGCAGACCGACGGATATGACCCCAAAATTGCGCATACAATTAAAGCGACGGGTGCGACAGGAGTCTTGATGAGTGGTAGCGGAAGCTCGATTTTCGGCATTTACGAAAGCGAAGATGCCGCGAGCAAGGCCGCCGCGGAACTGATCTCGAAAGGCATCAAGGCATACGCTTGCCGCCCGATCTGACCTTGTGAAAGGGGATCGCTTTGCTTATCTTAGAGACGCTGAAAGCGCTTTTGATCGGTATAGTTCAAGGGATAACCGAATGGCTTCCCATAAGCTCAACGGGGCATATGCTCCTTTTGAACGAGCTGTTTCCTCTTTCGGTGTCACAAGAATTCTTTGAGCTTTTTACCGTGGTGATACAGCTCGGCTCTATCATGGCAGTGGCGGTTCGCTTTTTCAATCGACTTAACCCCTTTTCGCAGGACAAAACAAAGCAAAAGCAAGCACTGTCGCTATGGTATAAGGTTGCTTTGGCAAGTATACCGGTAGTGCTTGTCGGGTATTTTTTTGATGATAAGCTCTCAGAGCTTCTTTATACCAACGGAAATGTAGCCGCGACAATTATAGCAATTTCACTGATCGTTTACGGAGTGGCGTTTATTTTGGTCGAACACCTAAAAAAAACGCCTCCTGTAAGCGAGGGCGTCAGTGCGAAAAAAGCTTTCTTAATAGGATGCTTTGAGTCTCTTGCCGTGATCCCCGGAACCTCGCGTTCGGGCTCGACTATACTCGGAGCCAGATTGCTTGGTGAAACAAGAACGGCTGCAACCGAGTTTTCCTTCTTTCTTGCGATCCCCGCAATGCTCGGTGCAAGTGCTTTGAAGGTGGTCAAGTTCGTATCTTCTGGCATTTCGATGTCGGGTGAAGAGGGAATAATACTTGCGGTTGGCTGTCTTTCGGCGTTTTTCGTGTCTCTTGCCGTGATCGGTTTTTTGACCGATTTTGTAAAAAAACACAGCTTTGTGCCGTTCGGAATATACCGTATTCTGCTCGGAGTGGCTGTTATTCTTTGGATGGTGTTAAAATGACGGAAAAGCTAAAAATACCGTATCCCATAATCGTTGAGGGAAAGTATGACCGCCAGCGACTTTTAGACGTTGTTGACGCGCAGATACTGACGACCGACGGATTTGGCATCTTTAATAAAAAAGAAAAGCTGGCGCTGATACGCCGGCTTTCGGAAAAAACAAAAATAATAGTGCTGTCGGACAGTGATGGCGCGGGAAAGCTCATTCGAGCTCACATCAGCTCCGCAATACCGACCGACCGCCTGATACAGCTTTACGTTCCTCGCATCGAGGGTAAGGAACACCGCAAGGCAGAGCCGTCAAAGGAGGGTGTTCTCGGAGTTGAGGGCATGGATAGCGAGCTTTTGTATAAGCTTCTGAGCCCCTTTACAGACGACCGAGCCGTTCGTGCTGCTGAGGGAAATCAACTGTCCAAGACGGATTTCTATATAGACGGTCTTTTGGGCGGGGAAAACAGCACCGAAAAGAGAGACCGACTTGCACTCGCCTTCGGGCTTCCCTCGGGAATGACGGCAAACGCGCTTCTCTCTGCGCTTCGTATACTCGTTAGCTACGACGAGTATCGTCGAGCCGTTGACAGGTTGAAATAAGCTACATAAACTCGTTGAGACGGTATCCTCCGTCAAAAACGACTAATCGCCGCCCGGATATACGGGCGGCTTTTTTATTCAACGTGCAGATATGAACGGCAACTCCGTTGGCGCTCAGACCGTGTTCGTCGGCAAGCGATTCAATAGACAAGGGAGACGGATGCTCACGGCAGATAGAACGCAGTACCCCGTGCTCTGTTCCCGAAAGGGAAAGGGGATAACCGAGCAACAGAACCTCGCGCCAGTTCTCCGAAAGCTCTAAAAAATAATAGGTCATAATGGAGATCAGAGATCCTCGGTATATATCGATTTGTGTCCTTCACCGATAACCTTTGAAGTGTCCGAAACGATTATGAAGGCAGAGCTGTCCTCCTCGCAAACGATCTCTTGCATCTTGGGGAAGGCGTGGTTCCTTATGGCGCACATAAGGATACGCTTGGGCGTGCCCGAGTATGCACCGACACCCTCGGTGAAGGTGGCTCCTATATCCACCTCGATCAGAAGACGCTTTGCAATTTTCTCGCCCTTGTCGCTGATGATATAGACCAACTTACCGCGGTCAAGTCCGTAAAGGACGAAATCGAGCGTTTTACTGCTGACGAAAACGGCGATCAAAGCGTAGAGAGCGACCTCGATGTTCTGAAACGCTATTGCGGACATCAGTATAACGACCATATCAAAGAAGAAGAATATCGTTCCGGTGTTCACGTGCTTGTATTTATGACGAAGGAACTTAATGATAATGTCGGCGCCTCCGGTAGACGAGCCAACGCGAAACGCGATACCGATACCGATGGCTGAAAGCACGCCGCCGGCGAATGCCGCCAGCAACGGGTTTTGTGTTATGACCGGCTGTCCGTCTGTAAGCTTTGAAAGCAGATCTGTTATTGCCGAATATACACCGATTGTATAAAGCGTTGAGAAGAAGAACGACCTTCCGAACTTTACCAGCGCAAAAAACAACAACGGTATATTAAAAACAAAGATTATGAGACCGGTTGAGAGCCCGGTCAGCTTATTGATAATGATGGCGATACCGGAAATTCCTCCGGGCGCGAGAGCCAAGGGGTTCAAAAACAGGGAGATCGCGACGGCATAAAGCAAGGCGCCGAACGTCATTGCCAGGGTTTTTGAAAATATTGATGTAAGCTTTTTCATAGTTCCTCTTTGATAGTTTAAAATCTGTATGTAAGGGTTCGTCACAACATATATTATATAACATTTCGACAAAAATATCTATTATATTTTGAAAAAAATCTGAGAAAATTTGAACCACCTATATATTGCAAAGATGGATTGACGAAACGCGCGTTTTGTGATAAAATATAGGCATAATTATATGGAGGAACAAGACCTTGACCCAGCAGATGATCGAAAATAGAGACAGATTTATTTCTGTGTTCAAAGAAAATATAAAGAGAGACGGATCGGAGAGGCTTCTTGAGTGGCTCTGCTCATCAAAGTGTGATTTTTTTACGGCGACCGACGATAAAGGAAAAGAGGGCGGCTTGGTTGCCCACTCGCTCAGAGTTTACGATCTGCTTTGCGACTATTTGAAGAACACCGAGGTTGGGAAACGTCTGCGCGACCGTATGGGGCGCGAGTTTACCGGTGAGAGCATCGCTATTGCGAGCTTGCTTCACGATATTTATAAGATAAAAACCTACCGCAAAGACGGTGATGCGCTAATTGAAGATGTGGTGCCTTACGGGGCGGCGGAAAAATCGGTTTATATGATCTCGGGATTTATGAGGCTTTCGGACGACGAGGCGTTTGCCATTCGTTATCACAAGGGCTTTTCGGCGGGAGCGACCGACGATCGCAAGACTATCGGAAGCGCGCTCGAGAAGTTCAGTCTGGCGTACGCCTTGAGCGTTGTCGAAATGGCGGCGTCATTTTTTGGATAAAACAAGCACACGGACAGTTCACTGTCCGTGTGCTTGTTTTATTTTTTGCTCTTGCAGCCCATGGGGCAGGACGAGCAGGAACAACAGCAGGAGATCTGTCCGGTCTTTTTGTTCCGTAAGCGACGCTTTATCAGAAACGCGACAACAACGCCAAGCCAAACGCCAAGGGCTGTTAGTATTAAGATATCGGGTAACGACAACATAAGAGCTCCTTAGATGAAGATAGATCCGAGCTGGAAGACCAAAGCGGCGGCGCCCCAAGCAACGACGCACTGGAGAACGATGGTTGCAACGGTCAAAAAGGTTGAATTAAGCTCGCGACGGATCGCAGCAACTGCCGCAACGCAGGGCGTGTAGAGCAACGTGAAGATCAAGAAGCTGGCGGCAGACAAAGGCGTGAAAACGGTTTGAAGAGCCGCAGCGTTGACCTCGGCGCCAACTCCGGTAAGAACGCCGAGAGTGCTGATAACGGCCTCTTTTGCGGTAAATCCCGATATCAACGAGGTAACGGCGCGCCAGTCCCCGAATCCGCAGGGCGTAAAGATAGGAGCGATCAGCTTACCGATGGCGGCAAGCATACTGTCGGCGCTATCGGCAACCGGATTGAACCTTACGTCAAAGCTGCTGAAGAACCAGATGACGACCGTTGCGACGAATATTACCGTAAACGCCTTCTTGATGAAATCCTTTGCCTTTTCCCAGAGCAGAAGACAAACGCTCTTGGGCGAGGGGAGGCGGTAGTCGGGAAGCTCCATAACGAAGGGTATGGGCTTGCCGCGGAAGGTGGTCGATTTGAATATCAACGCGATAAGTATGCCAACCAAGATTCCCGAAAAATACAGCGCAAACATAACCAGCGCGGCATACTGCGGGAAGAAGGCGCTTGCAAAAACGGCATAGATCGGTATTTTAGCCGAGCAGCTCATATAGGGCGTGAGCAGGATAGTCATTTTTCTGTCGCGCTCGGAGGAGAGGGTTCGGGTGGACATGACCGCGGGAACGGTGCATCCAAAGCCTATCAGCATAGGAACGATGCTCTTTCCCGAAAGGCCGATCTTGCGAAGCAGCTTATCCATAACGAAGGCGACTCGCGCCATATATCCCGTGTCCTCAAGGACCGACAGGAAGAAGAAAAGAACGATTATAAGGGGAAGGAAGGAAAGAACGCTTCCGATTCCCGCAAAAACTCCGTCGATAACGAGGCTTCGGACGATCTCGTTTGTTCCGAATGAAACGAGCCCCTGATCAACTACGTCGGTCAGCGCCGAAATTCCCATCTCAAGAAGATCGGAAAGCGCCGTTCCTATGACCCCGAAGGTCAGCCAGAATATAAGAAGCATAACTCCGGCAAAGACGGGAAGGGCGGTGTATTTGCCTGTAAGTACTTTGTCGATCTTGTTACTGCGGCGTCTTTCACGCGTTTCCTCGCTCGTGATTTTGACCGCTTTGGCACAGACGCTTTCGATAAAATCATAGCGAGTCAACGCCAATGCCGCGTTTGCATCGAGCCCGGTTTCGCTCTCCATTTCGGCGATACTGTGCTCAATGGTTTCGCGTTCATTCTGATTGAGAGAGAGCTTTTCGTAAAAGCTTTCGTCGCCCTCTATTGCCTTTATGGCACAAAAGCGAGCCGAAACGCCAATAGCGGCGGCGTGATCCTCAACAAGATGAGATACCGAGTGAATGCAACGGTGAACGGGTCCTGAGGGACAGAGGTCACGAGGTCTTGGTGCTATTCTTTTTGATGCGATCTCGTTTGCCTTTTGAATAAGATCCGAAACGCCCTCGTTTTTGGCGGCACTGATCGGGATGACCGGCACGCCAAGCGCAGCGCTCAGCTTTTCGGTGTCGACCGTTCCTCCGTTCGCGCGAACCTCATCCATAAGATTGAGCGCAATTACGGTTGGAATTCTCAGAGTTAAAAGCTGGAGCGTCAAATAAAGGTTACGACCGAGATTTGTGGCGTCAACTATGTTTATAATTGCCTCTGGCTTTGATTCGAGAATAAAGTCTCGGGTTATTATCTCCTCGTCTGAGTAGGGACGGATCGAATAGATGCCGGGAAGGTCAACAACGGTACAGTCCTTAAGACCGCGAACGCTTCCGGATTTGCCCTCAACGGTTACGCCGGGGAAGTTGCCAACGTGCTGATTCGAGCCGGTCAGTGCATTGAAAAGGGTCGTTTTTCCGCAGTTCTGATTTCCAACAAGTGCAAACGTCATTTTACTGCCTCCTCCTCAACCGTGATCATCTCGGCGTCAGATAGGCGCATCGTAAGCGAATATCCGCGCAAAGAGAGCTGAATGGGGTCTCCAAGAGGCGCCGCCTTACTGACCGTAACGCGCGTTCCGGGGATTATTCCCATATCAAGAAAGCGTAGGCGAAGCGCACCCTCACCGCCCACCGCTTTAATAACGGCGCTGCTTCCTATTCGTATATCCTTAAGTGTCATGATTCCTCCTCAAGACTTTCGCTCATCGAGTTAGCATCGGCTAACTCAATGAGGATATGATACTACATTTTCTCTCTTTTGTCAATGATTTTTTTGTAATTTTTTCCCGAATTGTCGCTCTGCACAAAACCGAAAGCAAGCATTTCTTTTCTTGTTGGAGATAATGACGAATAAAAAAAGCGGTTGCCCTGTGGGCAACCGCTTTATATGTGATCTTTGATTAGTTGAGCTCAGCGAAGTACTTGATAGTACGAACCATCTGGCTGGTGTAGCTGTTCTCGTTGTCGTACCACGAAACGACCTGAACCTGGTAGGTATCGTCGTCGATCTTGGCAACCATGGTCTGGGTTGCATCGAAGAGCGAGCCGTAGCGGATACCGACGATGTCGGACGAAACGAGCTCTTCCTCGGTGTAACCGAACGACTCGGTCGAGGCAGCCTTCATAGCGGCGTTGATGCCGTCCTTGGTGATGTTCTGGCCCTTAACAACGGCAACCAGAATAGTGGTCGAACCGGTGCAGGTGGGAACGCGCTGTGCAGAGCCGATCAGCTTGCCGTTCAGCTCGGGGATAACGAGACCGATTGCCTTAGCAGCGCCGGTGGAGTTCGGAACGATGTTCTGAGCACCTGCGCGAGCGCGGCGGAGGTCACCCTTGCGGTGAGGACCGTCAAGGATCATCTGGTCACCGGTGTAAGCGTGAACGGTGGTCATGATACCGCTCTGAATGGGAGCGTAATCATTGAGAGCCTTTGCCATGGGGGCGAGGCAGTTGGTGGTGCAAGAAGCTGCCGAGATGATCTGGTCATCAGCGGTCAGGATCTCGTTGTTAACGTTGAAAACGATGGTTTTGAGATCGTTTCCGGCGGGAGCCGAGATAACGACCTTCTTTGCGCCGGCGTTGATGTGAGCCATCGACTTGTCCTTCGAGCAGTAGAAACCGGTGCACTCAAGAACAACGTCAACGTTGAGAGCAGCCCAAGGGCAGTTGTTGGCGTCCTTCTCAGCGTAGATCTTGATGGTCTTTCCGTCGACGGTGATGGTGTCCTCACCTGCCTCAACAGTGTGACCCTCGTAGCGACCCTGAGCGGTATCGTACTTCAGAAGGTGAGCGAGCATCTTGGGGCTGGTGAGGTCGTTGATAGCGACAACTTCGTAGCCCTCAGCTCCGAACATCTGACGGAATGCAAGACGGCCGATGCGTCCGAAACCGTTAATAGCAACTTTTACTGACATTTTTTTATCCTCCAAAAAATTGATTTAAAAATAATACAGCTTTATCCAAATATATATTTTATACTAAATCGGTCAATATTACAAGAGGGTTGTTGAAAATTTATCAATTTTGTAACATTGCACTTTTAAGGGGCTAATATTTGGGATTTTGTGGTTAATTTAACAATAAAATTACTTAACCAGGTGGCGCTTGATCTTTCTCGAGGTCGTTTTTTCGAACTCGGTGGTGCGGATCTCGATCGCTCTGATCTGTTTATAACCGACGATGTTGTGGTTCAGTTTGTTGACCTGAGCCTTGATAGCCTCGGTCACCTGGTCGACCGAAACGCCTTCGGGGAACTCGCTGAAGTTGGGATAAATGATAGCCGTGAGAATAACGACGTCGCTATCCGGCTTCTTTCTGCCAACGACAACGCACTCTCCAACCGACGAAAGGGTCGTCAGATATTCCTCTATCTCCTCGGGGAATACGTTTTTGCCGTTTTCAAGAACGATAACGAACTTCTTTCTTCCTGTAATGAAGATATATCCGTCCTCGTCCATGTATCCCTCGTCTCCGGTGCGGAACCAGCCGTCCTCGGTGAAGACAGCGGCAGTTTCCTCGGGGTTTTTGTAATAACCGAGCATAACGTTATCGCCCTTAACGAGGATCTCGCCCTCGTTATAGCCCTTGTCATTTACGTGGTCGGCGTCAATTCTAACGCGGCAGCATTCAACGGCAGGACCGACCGATCCGCGCTTGGGGGCGTAATAGGGGCTGACCGATATCAGCGGGGAGCATTCTGTAATTCCGTATCCCTCTGAGATCTGGACGCCAAACTCGTCGAAGCTGTCAACAAGCTCGGGGTTGAGCGGAGCACCGCCGCAAACGATCTTGCAAAGGCGACCGCCAAACGCTGCGGTAACGTCCCCGAAAAGCTTCTGTCTCAGGTCTATGCGAACGCATCTCGTGACCTTGGAGACCTTAAGCGCGGTCTTGAGCAAACGGTCGCGACCGCTTTTCTTGGCTTCCTCCCAGATCTTTTTGTTCATAGTAGTTACAAAAAGAGGAACGAGAACGAGACCTGTCGGCTTGAAGGCTTCGAAGTTTTTTATAACTCGCTTGAGCGAGTCGTTGATTCCGATGCTCATGCCGTAGTTGAGTCCTGCAATGAGACAGCAAAGCTCGTAGGTGTGGTGCAGGGGAAGAACCGAAACGATAGTGTCCTCGGGGCAGAAGTTTACGCTCGAGCAGGCGGCGTTTACCGATGCGGTGACGTTTCTCTCGGAAAGCATTACGCACTTGCTCGTGCCGGTGGTTCCCGAGGTGAAGAGCATGACCGACATACGGTCAAGATCCTCAACGCGAGGGAACTCGTATCCTTCCTTGACGAGCTGGGATCCCTTGGCAAGAAGCTCGGAGAAGGGCGTTACCTTCTCACTTTCGGCAAAGGGGCAGCCCTCGGCATCGATAGGAATGAAACGAGATACGGTCTTGTGATTTTCGGCAGCGTTGGCAAACTTTTCGTTAAAGCTCTTGGAGAAAACTATAGCGTCTGCCTCGGCAAACTCAAGGAAGCCCTCGATCTCTTCGATCTTCAGCTCCTTGTCCATCGGAATGACGACGTTACCCGATGCTATAACGGCAACGTAGGTTGCGACCCATTCGGGAGAGGTCTCACCGATTATGGCAATGCGGCGATTTTTATATCCGAGCGAGGAAAATCCTGCGGCAATACTCTTTATTTTTGCCGAAAGGTCGGCGTAGGACAGCGAGTGGATAACTCTTTTGCTGTCAAACCACATAAGAGCATTGTGGTCTCCGAAGCCCGAAATCTTTTCGCTGAAATGTCTCATCGACGAGATAGGGGTGTAATTTCGAACCGTCTTTTTAGGATTGGGGTGAGTGATCTTTGAAATTTTCATAACAGCTCCCTTACTGCCGAGCAAATGCGCCGGCTGATAGTGTTTTTTATATGGTTGTAATGAACACAAAATTTTAACATTATAATTATAACAGATAAATCAGTGGGGGTCAAGAGCGATCGTATAAACATTTTTCGCGTCGACATAATCCGCTTGAATTGCGATGCGCTTTTGGGTATACTTGACTCGTAAGACGTAAAAATCATAAACGGAGGACATTACTTTGAAATTTATTGCGCTTTTTGTTGCCGCTTTTATTGCGTTGCTTTGCCTGCCGTCCTGCTCCTCGGAGAGCGGAACGAGCAACGAAACGGACGTTCCGAATGACGTATACTCAAGTCTTATAAGCTTGCTTGAGGGTGAGGTCGACCAGCTCCGCGCCGAAAAAGAGAAAAACGAAGCCGAATACTCAAAAAAGCTTGCCGAGCTTGAGAGCTTGCTCGCCGCGGCGGGTAAGACAGACGTGCCGTCGTCCGATTCCACGGAAGATACGTCAGAGCCCTCGCCGTTTACATATACGGTTGAAAACGGCGGTGCGGTTATAACGGGGTACAGCGGAAATTATTCGGTCCTCGTTATCCCCGAAAAGCTGGGAGAGTACAACGTGACGGCGATAGCTGACAGTGTGTTCTCGGGCAACACAAAACTGACGTCGGTGTCGATACCGAGCGGAGTTACAAGACTTGGCTGGTTTGCCTTTTCGGGCTGCACATCGTTGAAAAGCCTGACGATACCGGATACGGTTACCGAGATAGGATACGATGCTTTTGCCTATTGCAAAGGGCTTACCATATACTGCTCATCCGGCACTTACGCCGAACGCTTTGCATCAAGCTATGGTATTGGATGCGTTGCGAGTTGACTTTTCTTCGAGACGGCTGCAGATCGTGTCAAGTCCGTCAGAGACCACAGATAGACTGCGATAGAACTCAACGCGCTCCTTTTCGCTCAGATCGCGGCTTATCTCATCGAGAACGCTGTTGATCTTGTCCGATATCTTTTTTCCGACCTCTTTGCCCTTGTCGGTCAAGACAAGAGGGGTCTTATAGCGCTTGGAGCCGACAGTGCCGTTTTCAAGAAATCCGTTTTTCTTGAGATGGTCAAGAGAGCGCGATATCGTTGCCTTGTCCTCCTCGCAGCGCTCGCAAAGCTCGGCGGCGGTCAGCGAGTCTGACGAATACAGGTAGTAAAGGCAGGAGACGTGAGGACTTCGCAGATCGTATTCAGCCATCTCGTGATTTTTTATCTTGCGAATATTTCGGCTGATCTTGGCGATCAATACGGTGAAGGTCTCAAATCTTTCTTTCACGGGAACCTCCTTACTTATGTTTTAGTTGATATTTCAACACTAAAATAAATTATACCACAAGCTTGTTGAAATGTCAACAAAAAAGCAACGGTCGACGACCGTTGCTTTTTTGTATTAAGTATACGCCATAAAACGGAGAACGGCGTTCTTGACCCTTCCCGTAAACGTAAGAGAGCCGAGGATAAGCATAGTTTCGTCGGAGGAGAGACGGCGAAGTCGGGCGGCGACACGCTTGTCATCTGCCTCAGTCACGGGAGACATCTCCTCTGCAACGGTAAAGCCAAGCGCTTCGAGACGATCGGGCGACACACAGATATGAGAGTCGCTTACAACGACCAGACGTTTTCCGATCATCTGCGAAACGGCAGAAAGCGATTCGCACAGGGCGAGGGCCTGCTCGTCTGTGGCGGCGCCGTCTATTATAACGGCGGGAGACGCGGCAAAAAGCTCAAATCTCAAGGGTATTCTCGCACGAGAGATTCCGCGTGAGACGTCTGCGCTGTGCAGTGCCGTTCCGGTTCTGCGAAGGGCGTAGACTGTTTCTATAGCTGTCAAGGCGTTGAGAAGCTGATACTCGGCGCAAAAGGGAACCGAATATTCCTTGCCTCGATATTCGAAATCACGACTTCCAAGCCCCGAGCGTATAAGCTTAAGCTCGCCCCTTGCGGGAACCGTGAGTCTTGCTCCGGTTCTGACACAGGCGTCAAGGATCGCGTTGTACGCCTCGCCCATAGGAGCGGAGGAAACGACCTCACGCGTTCCGCGGCGGATGATACCGACGCCGGTCCTCAGCTGATCGTCCGAAAAGCTCTTGCCGCAAACGACCGAAACGAGAGGGGGGTCAATTATGCTTGTTGGGTCGGCACGGCTCTCGCCGCACTCAAGAAGAGCTAAATTGCAGTCGTTTTCTTTGAAAGCGAGAAAGGCGGCGGCGGTCACGATCTCGGATCTGATAGGATCGGGAGAGATGCGCCCCTCAAGCAGATTTTTGGTTATCTTGGGCTTTTTTGAAAGAGAGGTTTCGTCCTCGCACGGTTCAACTCCGTCGGATGAGGCTTTGATGTCTGCCTTCATCGTTTCGGCGGCAGACACGACACGTTCAACGTATTTTGCAAAGTCCTTATGAGAGATCGGAGAGTTTGAGACAGAGATAAGCTCTCTCGGCTCGCGAACGACCGACGTAGTAAGCCTTCCTATCTTATATCCCGACTCAGCAAGGATAACCGAGAGCATCGTTGCGGTCGAGCTCTTTCCCGCGCCGCCCGCTATATGGATGAAGCGAAGATGGCGTTGCGGATCTCCAAGATAACGGCAGAGCAACCTCATACGCTCGGGGGACGGAACTCCCTCGATGCGCGAATTTAAAAATTTAACGGCGTTTATATAGGTCATTTATCGTCACCGTATAAGAAACGACGGACCGCCAGATACTCCTCGAGCGCGGCTTTGTTTTCCTTGCCGGTCAAAACGGCGCGCAAAAGAATGTTCTTTGGAGTGTCGTCGGGGTCGACCAGCTCAACGGCTTCAACGCTGTATCCCACCGATTGAAGCTTTTTCAATCGCAGAGCGTCGGTTGCGGCATCGCAGAATTTCTGACGAAGCATCGAATGCTCCGCAATAAAGGAAACGGCAGGGCAGTTGAGATTATGGTTTAGCTCGTGGTGACAGCACGGAGTGGACAAAACGACCTTGGTGCGCCAGTCTGCGGCTTTATCCAACACGAGATCGGTTGCGGTATCGCAGGCGTGGAGAGATACTACCATATCAGGCATTCGCTCAGGCTGATACGCCGAAACGTCGCCCGACGTGAAGTGCAGACCCGAAAAGCCGAGCGACTCGGCAGCATTGGCGCAGAACCTCATAACGTCGTCCTTGAGGTCGACGCAGTACATCTCGACCTCGCGCTTTTTTATCACCGTGAAATAGTGATAGATAGCAAAGGAAAGATAGCTCTTGCCGCAGCAGAGATCGCAAATCGTCAGCGTGCCGCTTGAAGGCAGATGCTTTTCGGCATCGCGAACGTATTCGAGAAAACGGTTGATCTGGCGAAGCTTGGGCAGCTTTTTGTCATGAGGACGACCGCTTTTGTCGCTGACACCAAGCTCTATCAAAAAGGGCTCGGAGCCGTTAAGGATACGGTTCTTTTCGCGGTTATTCCCGGTGATGTCGATACGCTCTACGGGAGAGCGCAAAGCTCGCCCGAGCTTATCTCCGCCGAGCAAAATCTCCTTGCCTGAGGAGGAGCGGCGGTACTCACAGTCTCCCGAGGTGGTCAACAGATTTATCTGCGAAAAGCCCTCGGCAAACGAAACGATCTCGCTTGACACCGAGGCATCGTCAAGAAACAGATTTTTATGGGTTGCCTTGTTGTCGGTATGAAAGCTCTCGAGCTGAAGCGCGCGCCGACCGTTTATCAGGCGAAGAGTGCAAATGGCGCGGATCAGCGTTTTATCCTGCGGCTTCGAGAAAACCGCTTTTTTCAGCGCGCCGAGAGTTGCCGACCGGAGCACCAGCTCGGCAAGACTGTTTTTTACGGGGATATCCATTTTAATTACCGTCTTTTTCTTCAAAAATAGACTTTTCGGCCTTCTTACCAAGCTCAAACTTGGGTTCTTCTCGGTTCAGCATTCGCTTCATGTTCGCGCGGTGCATAAAGATGACCATAACGGCGATCAGCACCGATATGATAGAGTAGAAGGAGACGTCGGTCAGTGAGATGGAATAAAGCATTTGCCTGTATGGGTCGAGCGCAACGCCGGACTCGATCGATTTTGCGATCTCGACAGACATAGCCGTGAAGGCAGACATCTCGAACGCATTTCTGAAAACGGGGTAGAGAGCCACCGCCATAATAGAACCAAGGGAAACGTACTTGGTTCCGAGAACTATGACGGCGAAGCAGGCAAAGAGGATAACGAAAACCACGGGGAAGTAGTAAACGGGGCTGCCGAGATCGGTCATAAGCACCACGATAGCGGTGCAAGCCACACCCTTGCCGCCTTTGAACTTATATTTCATAGGGAACATATGACCCATCATACAGAAAAATCCTGCGATATACGCGCCGAGTCTGCCGAGCAGGAAATAACCGAGCAGGCAGGAGACGACCGTTTTTGCCATATCGCCGGCGAGCGTGATAACTCCCGCCTTTTTGCCGAAGGTCCGTCGCATATTTGTCATACCGGCGTTGCCCGATCCGAAGTCGCGAATGTCAACGCCGTATTTTTTCTTAGAAAGGATAATAGCAAAGTTCAGCCCGCCCATAAGATAGGGGAGAACGATACACGCGATCACCGACGCGCCGAAGATAACGTAATACCAGGTCGGTGCGACCGAGAGAAGTCGGAGCGCGTAAAAACGAACGAGCCCGATTATTCTGAAAATATCGTAGGTCATTAAATGTCAGCCTCCTTAATGTATTCTGCGCCGTGATCGCTGATGAAGCGCTTGCGCTCGGCAAGCGAATCGCCAAGCAGAGTATCAAAGATCCATTCGGTTGCCTTGGGGTCGGCGGATTTTATTGAAACGAGGCGACGGGTCTCGGGATTCATAGTGGTCTCCCACATCATATCGGGCTCGTTCTCGCCAAGTCCCTTTGATCTTTGAAGGGTATACTTTTTGCCGTCCAGCTTTTTGAGTATGCTTGCCTTTTCAAATTCGTCGTAGGCAAAATAGGTCTTGTCCTTGGTCGATATCTCAAACAGCGGAGACTCGGCTATAAAGACCCTTTCTTCTTTTATAAGGGTTGGCAACAGGCGATAGAAGAGGGTCAGCAAAAGCGTTCTGATCTGGAAACCGTCCTCGTCGGCATCGGTACATATGATTATTTTGGACCAGCGAAGAAGATTTATATCAAACGCGGCAATGTCACCCTTGACCTTACCGTTTATCTCGACTCCGCAGCCGATGACCTTCAAAAGATCGGTTATGATCTCGTTTTTGAATATCTTTTCGTAGCTGCTCTTCAAGCAGTTGAGCGTCTTGCCTCGGACGGGAATGATAGCCTGATACTCGGCGTTTCGACCGAGCTTACAGGAGGTCAACGCCGAATCTCCCTCAACTATATAAAGCTCGCGTACGGCGGGGTCCTTTGAACGGCAGTTGACGAACTTTTCAACGCGATTTGCGATGTCAATAGTTCCGGTAAGCTTTTTCTTGATGTTAAGACGGGTGCTTTCGGCCGACTCGCGCGAGCGCTTGTTGATAAGGACCTGAGTTGCAAGCGTTTCCGCCTCCATGGGGTTTTCCATAAAATAGACCTCAAGGTTGTGCCTCAAGAACTCGTTCATGGCTTCGTAGATAAAGCTGTTCGTGATCGACTTCTTGGTCTGGTTCTCGTAAGAGGTCAAGGTTGAGAAGCTGTTGCTGACGTATATAAGGCAGTCGGCAATATCGTTAAAGGTGATCTTCGCTTCGTTTTTCGTATACTTGCCGGTGTTCTTGAGATACTTGTCCACCGCGTAGGTCATGGCACTGCGCATCGCCTTGTCGGGCGAGCCGCCGTGCTCGAGGAAGCTGGAGTTGTGATAATATTCGATAACGTTTACCGTGTTTGAAACACAGAAGGAAAAGTCCGCCTTGAGCTTATAGTCGTCCTTGTCCGCGCGGTCACGTCCGGTGGTCTCGAGGTGCCAAAGGACGGGCTGGGTACGGGCCGTGCTTCCGGCTATCTCGGCAACGTAATCCGAAATTCCGTTTTGGTAAAGAAACTCCTGCGCCGTGAAGCTGCCGTCGTTTTCCTGAAAATTGAGAACGAAGCTGATTCCGGGGTTGACAACCGACTGCCGCTTGAGAGTATCAACGAAGAACTCTCTGGGGATATTGATATCGGTGAAGACCTCAAGGTCGGGCCGCCAACGAATGACGGTTCCTGTCCTGCGCTCGTTCTTTGAAAGCTCACGCTCCTCAAGCTGACCGGTGACCGGCTCACCCTTTCTGAATTCGATCGAGCGACAGTAAGTTCCGTCGTACGATTCGACCCTCATATATTCAGAGCTGTACTGCGTGGCGCAAGCGCCGAGACCGTTAAGTCCGAGAGAATACTCATATGCCGAATCGCCCGAGTTGTTGTCGTACTTACCTCCGGCGTAGAGCTCACAGTATATAAGATCCCAGTTAAAGCGCTGCTCGGACTCGTTCCAGCCCAGCGGAACTCCGCGACCGTGGTCATCGACCTGGATCGAGTTGTCGTTATATGCGGTCACTCGGATCTCCGAGCCGTGACCGTCACGAGCCTCGTCAACCGAGTTTGAAAGTATTTCGAAAAAGGAATGCTCGCAGCCGTCAAGTCCGTCCGAACCGAAGATAACGCCGGGGCGCTTGCGAACTCGGTCCGCGCCCTTGAGCGCCTTTATGCTCTGGTCGTTGTACTGCTGAGACTGATTTTCGATCTTGCTTTTTGATGCCATAAGCACCTCCGTGATTTATGTAAAATACATCATATATTACTCCAAACTAAATTATACCATATATCTTGTGGTTTGAAAAGGGGTATTTCGAAAATTTATGCCAAAATACTATTGCATATTGCGAGAATATAAGATATAATGTATATAGTATTATGGGGGGAAATATACTGTGACTGAATTTGGACGAGATCTGCTCGAAAAGATAAAACGTGGACGCTGTGAGGTGCTGGGACTTGGCGTTTCAAACCTTCCGCTTTGCCGCTTCTTGGTAAAGAACGGAGCTGAAAACATATACGGACGCGACAAGAAGAGCGAGGAGCGTCTCTTTCAAACGGCGAGCGAGCTGAAAGAGCTGGGCGTAAAGCTTTTGACGGGAGATGACTACCTCGAAGAGATAGGTGGAGACGAGACTGAAAGCACGGTGATCTTTCGCTCGCCCGGGATAAGACCGGACCTGCCGCAAATACGCGCGGCAGTTGAGCGCGGAGCCTTGCTGACATCCGAGATGGAGCTGTTCTTTGAGCTGACCGATTGCGAAAACATACTCGGAGTTACGGGAAGTGACGGTAAAACGACCACCACGACCCTTATCGGTAAGCTGCTTGAAGAGCAGATAAGACTTGATAAAAGCGACCGTCGCGTTTTCGTTGGCGGAAATATCGGAGAGCCGCTTTTGCCTCGACTCAACGAGATCGGAAGGGACGATTTCGTCGTGGTTGAGCTGTCGAGCTTTCAGCTGATGACGGTGCATCGCTCAGTGAAACGCGCGGTGGTCACAAATCTGACGCCCAATCATCTTGATTGGCACACGGGCATGGACGAATACCGAGACGCCAAGGCAAATCTTTTCTCGCACGAGCCGTGCGTACATCTGACGGTGAATGCCGAGGATCCCACAACTCTTTCCTTCGGCAAAGGCTTTGACGGTGGCGTTACCTTCTTCTCAAGCACGAGAGAGCTTGAAGCAAACGCAGTCTTTGAGAGGGAGGGCAAGGTCGTATATTCTGATGAGGACGGCGAGGAAGTGCTGCTGGACGTTTCGTCCATTCTTCTTCCGGGACGTCATAATCTTCAGAACTATATGGCAGCGATCTCGGCAACTCGCCCCTTCGTTTCGAGAGAGGCGATCAAAAGCATTGCCGAGGGCTTTGGCGGAGTTGAGCATCGTTGCGAGTTCGTTCGTGAAAAGGACGGAGTCAGATATTATAATAGCTCGATAGACTCGAGCCCGACGAGAACGGCGGCGGCTCTGTCTGCTTTTGGACAACGAGTTGTAATAATCTGCGGAGGGTACGATAAAAAGATCCCCTTCGAGCCGCTCGCTCTTTCGCTTTGCCGGCACGCGAAGACGGTGGTGCTGACCGGAGCTACGGCGCAAAAGATCAAAGAGGCGATACTTTCGTGCCCCGAATACCGCCCGGAGCTGTTTGATATTGTTGAGCGTCCCGATTTCACCGACGCGGTGATCGAGACTTCGCATATAGCAGAGAAGGGTGACGTGGTCATTCTTTCGCCGGCGTGCGCGTCGTTTGACGCCTTTGAGAATTTTGCCGCACGCGGAAGGCGTTTTAAGGAAATTATCAATAAACTTTGAAAAACGATAAAAATAGAAAGGCAGTAAAAATGGAGCTTAAAGAACTTATAGTTTCTATGGCGTCGCTTATGACGGTAACGGGCTACGAGAGCCACGACTCCGAGCGACTCGACGAGCTGATCGGCGGATTCTTCGACGAGAGCACGACCGACGCTCTCGGAAATCGCATCTTTATCAAGCGATGTGGAAGAGAAAACGCGCCGAAGATCCTCGTTGACGCTCATCTTGACGAAATAGGTATGATCGTCACCGACATCAAGGAAAACGGATTTTTGACGGTCACCAACGTCGGTGGAGTTGACACGCGTATTCTTCAGGCGAGTGACGTGGTGATCTACGGAAAGGAAAAGATATTTGGAGTTATAGGATCAACTCCGCCTCACCTTCAGAAGCCAAGCGAAGCCAAAAGCCTTCGCGCGATCGGTGAGCTTTTGATCGATACGGGATATCCCAAGGAAGAGCTTGAAAAGATAGTTCGCATCGGAACACCGGTAGGCTTTGAGGTCAAGTACGTTGATCTTGCAAACGGAAAGATCGCCGGCAAGGGCTTTGACGACAAAGCGTGTGCCGCCTGTGCCGCCGAGGGCATCAGACGTGCCGCTCGCGAGGATCTTGCGGGAGACGTTTACCTTATGCTTTCATCGCGCGAGGAGACGACCGCGGTTGCAGGTGCTGCGACCGGAGCTTACGCGATAGACCCGGACTACGCCTTCGTGTTTGACGTAAATCTCGGAACCACACCCGACGTTCCCAAGAGCGAGTCGGTCGAGGTTGGCGGAGGAGTGTCGTTGACCGTCTGCCCGATAACCGACAGACGTCTGACTCGTATGACCGCAGAGCTTGCCGAAAAGAGAGGTCTTAAATATCAGATATCGGTCAGCGGAAGCGGAACGGGAACCAACACTCCGTCGATCCACCTGACGGGTGCCGGAATACCTTGCGTTGACGCGGGACTCCCCCTTAAGAGTATGCATACCTGCGCCGAATCGCTCGATATGGCAGACGCCGAGTGCGCCGCCGAGCTGATCGCCGCCTTTATTACCTCAAAAGAGATAGCGGAGGTGTTCAAAAGATGACGAATTGCGAAAGAATAGAGCTTTTGCGCGAGCTTTGCCTTGCCTTCGGACCGACCGGATGCGAGCATCGCGTAGCCTCTCTTATAAAGGATAAGTTGGAGGCGCTCGGATACGAGAGCTATCTTGACCGCGTTGGAAACCTTATAGTCCATATCCCCTGCGAGAATGCACCTCGCGTTATGATCTCGGCACACACCGATGAGGTCGGATTTATAATAAGCGAGATAACCGAAAGCGGATACCTGAAATTCAGAGTGCTTGGCGGCATTGATCCTCGCGTGCTTTGCGGAAAGCACGTTACGGTTGAGACCAAGTCGGGAGACTTCGTTGCCGGAGTTATCGCCTCTAAAGCAATACACCATCAGACCGCCGAGGAGCGTAAGGCAGTGACCCCGATTAAGAGCATGTATATCGACATCGGGGCAAACAAAAAGGAGGACGCCGAATCTGTCGTTGAGCTTGGCGGCTGTGCAACCTTTGATTCGAAGTTCGTTCAGTTCGGTCACGAGAACGCGTTCATAAAGAGCAAGGCGATCGACGACCGACTCGGTTGTGCCGAGATGATCTACGTTCTTGAAAAAATCAAGGGTCAAAGTATTCCGCTCGATCTCTGGTTCTGCTTCACCGTTCGTGAGGAGATAGGACTTTCGGGAGCGCAGACGGCGGCTCAGAGCATCAGACCCGATTACTCGATAGTGATAGAGTCGACGGCGGTTGCAGACCTTCCCGACGTTCCCGAAAACAGCAGAGTTGCAAAGCTCGGAGAGGGCGGAGCGATCTCTCTTCGCGACCGCTCTACAATATACGACCGCGGATTTGTGCGAATGGCGCTCGCGCTTGCTGAAAGCAAGGGTATTCCGGCGCAGCTGAAGCGCTACGTCTCGGGAGGAAACGATGCGGGTCATATCCACAAGAGTGGGTCGGGCGTTCGTGCGCTCGCTATCTCGGCGCCGTCGAGATATATCCATTCACCGGCGTGCGTTGTTTCCAAAAATGACTATCTCTCGATGGGAGAGCTACTTTACACCATCATAACGAATTTTAACGAAGAGGAGATAAAAAATGCTTGAATTGTTGAGAAAGGTTTCGTCGGCGCACGGCGTTTCGGGCTTTGAAAAGAAGGCGGCTGAGACCATACGCGGACTTATTGCAGATTATACCGACGAGCAGTACACCGACACGCTCGGAAATCTTATCGCCGTAAAGCGCGGTAACGGTCAGGGAAGAAAGGTCATGCTTTGCGCACATATGGACGAGATCGGCTTTATGGTGACCTTTATTGAGGAAAAGGGACAGCTTTGCATCGCTCCTGTAGGAGGTATTTCGTTCGCCGCTTCGTCGTACGACAGAGTAATGTCTGAAAAGGGAGTACGCGGACTTATAGTTCCTCGCGGCGGAGTCAAGCCTGCAGATTACTCGGCGGACAAGTTCTATATTGACATTGGCGCAAAAAACCGTAAGGAAGCCGAAAAGAAGGTCAAGATCGGCGACGTTTTCCGCTTTGAAGCCGACGTCGTTCGTCTTTGCGGTAAGCGCGTTTGCGGACATCCGCTCGACGACCGCATCGGCTGCGCCATACTCATCGAGATCGCAAAGGCTCTTGCAAACGAAAAAATAAACGACGATATCTACTACGTCTTCTCGGTTCAGGAGGAGGTCGGACTTCGCGGATCAAAGACGGCGGCGTATGCTATCGCTCCCGAGCTTTCGTTGGCTTACGACGTTACCGCAACGGGCGACGTTCCCGGTGACACGCCTATGGCTTGCTCGCTTGGAGACGGAGCTGCCATCAAGATCAAGGATAACTCGGTCATCTGCGATCCGACTCTGGTTGAAGAGCTTGTCGATATTGCAAAGAAGGAAAAGATCAAATATCAGCTTGAGATACTCACCTACGGCGGAACAGATACGGCGTCGATGCAGATGGCACGCGCCGGAAGCCGCGCGTGCGCTCTTTCCGTTCCCAGCCGTTATATTCACTCGGGCAACGAGATGCTCGATCTTGATGACGCTATTGCCTGCGTTGATCTGACGGTCGCATATATCAAATCGATAAACTGAGCAGGTAATTGATAGATGGAATTTTCAAGAGAGCTTCAAGAGCTTGCAAGACGCGCCGAGTCAGAGCTTTCGGGAATCTTTGCTGAGCTTGATGAGATATCGTTCTATAATACCAACAGAGTTCTGGACGCCTTCCGTGAGCATCGCGTTTCGGACGCGTTGTTCGCGGGGACGAGCGGATACGGCTACGATGACCGCGGACGCGATACGCTAGATCGCATCTGGGCGGATGTTTTCGGCGCCGAGGCGGCGCTCGTTCGAACCCAGATAGTTAACGGCACTCAGGCCCTGACCGTCGGTCTTTTTGGACTTTTGAGACCGGGAGACCTTCTTCTGTCGGTTGCAGGCAAGCCGTACGACACCCTTGACGAGGTCATAGGTAACAGCGGAACACCGGGTAACGGGTCTCTCCGCGACTTCGGAGTGTCCTACCGTCAAATAGACCTCAAGGACGGCAAGCTTGATCTGCCGGCTATTCGAGAGGCTATATCGCGCGAGAGGGTCAAGGTGGTGTTCGTTCAGCGCTCCAAGGGATATCTTGACAGACGAACGCTGACCGTTTCCGAGATCGGAGAGCTGGTCAAGACCGTCAAGGAGATCTCTCCCGATAGCTTCGTTTACGTTGATAACTGCTATGGCGAGTTTACCGAAAAGCTTGAGCCGACGGCACTGGGCGCCGACCTTTGCGTCGGGTCGCTGATAAAAAATGCGGGCGGCGGAATGGCAGAAACGGGCGGATACCTCGTGGGTAGTGCTCGCGCTGTTGAGCTTGCCTCGTACAGACTCACCTCTCCCGGAACAGGTGGGGAGGTCGGTTGCACGCTGGGACTCAACAAAAGTCTTTATAAAGGACTTTTCTATGCTCCGCATACCACGGTACAGGCGCTTAAAACGGCACATTTTGCCGCGTATGTCTTCTCGGCTTTGGGATATAAGACCGAGCCTGCATGGAACGAGCGTCGCTCGGATATCATACAGTGTGTTTACACCGGAAGCCCCGAAGGGCTTTGCGCTGTCTGCCGTGGAATACAGGCAGGCTCTCCGGTTGATGCCTACGTCTCGCCCGAGCCGTGGGGAATGCCGGGATATTCCGATCAGGTCATTATGGCGGCAGGAAACTTCACTCAGGGCTCGTCTATTGAGCTTTCGGCAGACGGACCGCTTCGTGATCCCTATATTGCATACCTTCAGGGTGGACTGACCTTTGAGGCAGGAAAGATAGGAATCCTCAGCGCGGCTCAAGAATTAACAAAAATTTGACATTATATACCAATAGGTATGCTATAATGTTTCACCGAGGATCGACCCGGTGTCGACCTGTGTGGAAGATTGGAGATGTGTTATGAAAAAAATAGTTTGTATACTGCTTTTGCTTGTGATATGTGTTATGACCGTTTCGTGCTCGGGAAGCGAGGTAAAGGTTCCGGACGGAATGAAGCTTGCCTCGGGTAGCGGCGAGCTGTACTATCTCTTCGTTCCCAACGCGTGGACGGTCAAGGAGGGAAGCTCCGCGTCTGCCTTCGTTTCGGCGAGCGATATGTCTAACGTCAGCGTGGTCGCATACGTTCTCCAAAATGAAGTTGAGACCGAAGGTGGGGACGAAGCTGCGGCACAGAACCCCAGAGCGCCGTACATTGATGCCTTTTGGTCAGAGTTCTGCGCCGATGCCGGCAAAACTCTTATCGCCTTTGACGTTTCGGACGAGGTTATAGACACCCAGACGCTTGGCGGATTTTATGCAAAGCAGTTCGTGTACACGCACACGACCGGTGGGGTTGAGTATAAGCACCGCATGGCAGTTACTTATTACGGCGAGATGATAATCTATCTGCTTTATTCGTCAACGGCAGAGAATTACGACTCTCACGCCGCAGACGTTGATAATATTATCAAAGAGTTCCAGTTCAAGCAATGATATATCTCGACAACAGCGCAACCACGGCGCTGAGCAACGAGGTCAAGGCGGCAATGACGGCGGCGATGGAGAGCTTCGGCAATCCCTCCTCGCTTCATTCTGCGGGAGATATCGCTCGCCGTGAGCTTGCAGTCGCAAGAGCAAAGGTAGCTTCGTCGCTCGGTGCAAAAAACGGCAAGCTGATATTCACTTCGTGCGGAAGTGAGGCATCTAACCTTGCAATACTCGGTTGCGTTTCATCCAAGAAGCGCCGTGCGGCACGCCGTATAGTGACGACCGACTCGGAGCACCCGTCTGTTGAAAACGTGATGTGCGCGCTTGAGGAGCAAGGCTTTGAGATCGTTCGCGTTTCGACGGCGGGCGGAGAGCTTAGCGCCGCTGATCTTGAAAGAGCGCTTGAAGAGCCCATACTTATGGTTAGTATGATGCTCGTTAACAACGAAACCGGTGCGGTATATCAAGTTTCGGAGTTTTTCAAAAGAGTAAAGGACAAATACCCCGAAGCGGTCTGCCATTGCGACGCCGTCCAGGGCTTTTTGAAGATCGCCTTTACACCAAACACCCTCAACGCCGATATGATAAGCATCAGCGCACATAAGATACACGGACCGAAGGGCGTTGGTGCGCTTTGGGGCAGCGATCGTATTATCAGAGAAAGACGGCTTGTGCCGACTCTTCTCGGCGGAGGGCAGGAAGAGGGCTTTCGATCCGGAACCGAAAATACGCTTGGAATTGCGGGCTTTGCCGCTGCGGCAGAGTAGGGGGCAATGAGCTTCGCTAAAGACAGTCGCAAAATGACCGAGCTTCGGCAATACGCGATAGACAGGCTCTCGGAGCTTAATGACTCTGTCAGGCTGAATCTGCCGCCGCTGTCAGCTCCTCACGTTATCAGCGTGACCGTTTTCGGCATTAAGAGCCAAACGATACTGAATCATCTTTCTGCGGCCGGTATATGTGTTTCGTCGGGGTCGGCGTGTTCGTCTCACTCAAACAAGCCCAGCCACGTTCTGTTGGCGTACGGTCTTTCGGAGCGAGATGCAGACAGTACCGTTCGAATAAGTCTTTCGCGCTATAATACGAAAGAGGATATTGATGCACTTGTTGATTGCCTCGGAACGGCGATATCAAGGCTTGTTCGTATGAAAAGATAATTGTTTTGCAAAGTAGGCTTAAAACGGCAAATATACTGCAAAATAAAGAAGAAAAAAGTAAAAAAACTCTTGACAAATCGAAGATTAGTCGCTATAATATTGTGTGTCGCATTTTCGAGTATACCCGAAGTGTGCGCATTACCTGTTTTGAGGTGATACGAGATGAAGCTTGATTTGAGACCTATGCTCCGCGGAGAGATAGCTCGTATGGATATAGATTTCCGTCTTTCGGCTGTCGAGCTTGACGGAGTCGGCATCAGTGACGAGGTTTCGGTCAAGGGCGAGATAGTTGACACGGCGGGATATATGAGAATGATGCTCAACGTTGAGCTCGGCTATGCCGGAGAGTGCGCCCGTTGCTTGTCCTCGATCGAAGGTCGATTTGAGACCGAGTTCGTAAGAACTGTTGTTGACGAAGGAACGCTCACCGACGAACAGCTTGAGGATAACGTTGACGAATACGTCGTTATAAGTGACGGCTTTCTCGATATTGACGAGGAGCTTCGCGAGGCGATCATCTTTGATTTTCCGTCAAAGCTGCTTTGCTCGGAGGATTGCCAGGGGCTTTGCCCGAAGTGCGGTAAACCGAAAAAGGACGGCGAATGCGGTTGTGTTATGAGTGAGCCCGATCAGCGTTGGGCTGTACTTAAAGGCTTTTTCAGTGAAGAAAAATAAAAAATAAAAATAAACAATATTTCAGGAGGTTTTGGAAATGGCAGTACCGAAACGTAAAGTTTCCTCGGCTCGTCGCGACAGAAGACGCACCGCCAAGGAAAGACTCGATGTCCCGGGCATGGTTGCTTGCCCGAAGTGCGGCGAGATGATTCTCTCGCACCGCGTTTGCAAGAAGTGCGGAACTTATGACGGTAAGGAAGTCATCGCAGTTGACGACCAGAAGAAATAAGTAGAAAATACGACACGGCTTAAGCCGTGTCGTATTTTTTCTTTTTAGTTATTCGGGAATAAATTCTTCGTCGTTTGAAAGATCGAAGTGACGGATCTTGCCGTTTTCGTAGATCGCGTAGCTGTGCGGCGTGTTTTGCTTGGGAAGCGACGCCGAGCCGGGATTGACCTCTATAAACTTACCGTTCCTGCGATTCACGGGAATGTGAATGTGCCCGTAGAGCAGCACGTCTCCGTCGCAGAGCGGGGGAGGCGTGTCGGGACCGAACTTGTGACCGTGGGTCGCGTATATAGTTGTGTTGCCGTCCGAAATAACGGCGTAATCTGCCATAATTGGGAACTCGAGAACCATCTGATCCACCTCGGAATCGCAATTTCCGCGAACGCAGACAATTCGATCGGCTTCGGCGTTCAGCATAGAAAGGACGTCTTTGGGCGAGTAACCGTCGGGTAGGTCGTTACGCGGGCCGTGGTAGAGAATATCTCCGAGCAACAGCAGTCGGTCAGCGCCCGAGCGCTTAAAGGATTCAAGCAGTTTTCTGCACCAAACGGCAGAGCCGTGCAGATCGGATGCGATAAAAAGCTTCATAAATATTATCTCCGTTCATAAATAAAAATCCTCTGTCTATTATAGCATCGACAGAGGATTTTTGCAATAGCTTTCAGCTATTTTCGCGAGCGCTTCGGCGAAGATTCCGCTCATGTATGCTTTTGATCTTCGGCGTGTTGTAACGAAGAACGAATATGGGCAAAAGATTAAGCGCGGCGTTAACTATTGCAACAGGTAAGGCTACGCGTAACGATAGCGGCGGATGGACGGCGAGCAAAAGAAAGCCGACAAAAACACCAACGACGTGGATAGCAACGCCATAGCAGGACTCAAGCAAAAAGCGCGCGGTGTACTTGGGGTCGCTCGGATCTGTAAAATGACTCTTGCTGAAGCTCGTGAATACTCCAAGCTCAAGCACAAGGGAACGCCATGACTTCACGCCAATGCCTTTATAGAAAAGTCGCTCTTTTTTTGAAACGGTAAAAAACCGACTTTTGTAATCAAACCACCTATAAGGCAGTCTTCTTATAATGAAGGCGGAAATGCCGTCTACCACGATGGCTCCCAGGGTAAATCCCAAGGTGGAAAGGCTTAAGTTGATCCAATTCAGGTCGGTACGCGAGCCCGGAAAGAGCAGGTTCAGCGCCACGATAGACGCCATGGATAAGATTATCGTTATTATATAAGGCATATCAGTATTTTAACTCGACGCCGTATACGCGCTCGTAGACCTCTTTCCAGAGCTCGAAATTCTTATCGCGCATAAACGACGTGTTTTCACGGTGGTTTTTGCTTTCATCGGGATAGATCGGGGGGAGAATGTGTACGCTGTATTCCTGGATCGGGAAGCCGTTGGATTCGTCTATGAGATCGCTGTCCTCCATAGTGATAAAAAAGGGAATTACCGGAACGCGGTTCTTGGCTGCGATCGAGAAGGCGCCGTCCTTTATCGGGCGCGGCTTTTTGTAGTTCCACCACATTGCCTGCTCGGGGTATATGAGTATTTTTTCGCCGCGAGAGAGCAGCTTCGATACCGCTTTGAAGAACACCGACAAGCCCTTTACCGACGAGCATAGGGGTAACGTGTTGCAATGACGGAAAAGATAACCGTAAAACCCGGGGAATGAGGTGTAATTTCCCTCGCGAATGACCTTGTAAAGATCGCGCTTGCCAAGCTCTTTTTGAATTGATTTGTATACCGCGTAGTTGTCATAGGCGTTGAAATGATTGCAGGTCAGGATTGCGCCGCCCGTAACGCTTTTATAGTTTTCAAGCCCTATGACGCGCTTGATTATAAGCTTTTTCTCTTTGATAAGTCGGTCAAAATGATGCCGTGCAGAAATATTTGCAAGCTTGGTTGCAATTCGCGTGGAAAGCTTTTTGCCGGTATAATCAACCTTTTTATAATCAAGCGGCTCTGTTGGAGGATCGGGCTCAACGTCTCGGTCAAACCAGCCGTTCTTTTCGTATTCCTCGATCTTCTTTATTATCTCGAGGCGTTCTTTGGAGCGTTCCATATCAAGCGTTACAAAGCACAGTCAGCTCAGCCTCGGACGCCTGACGCGCAGCAAGTCGGCAAAGACGGTAGAAGTCATTTTGATCGCGACGGCGCGACTCCTCGCTATACGCGCCGAGACCCTCGACGAGTCTTTCCGCAAAGGGTGTTTGCAGGGCGTAATGCCAGAAAAGATCACCGTACATAACGTCTTCGTAATTCCAGGGCTTGCGATTAAGATTAAAGTGTACGAGCTTGGGGATCGAGCTTCCGAGGATCTCGTCAACGATCGGGGGCTTGTTCCATTCAATGCCGATCTTCACGACGCTTCCGTAGGATATGACGTTAAGATAGTCCTGATCCTGTGCCACGTCAAAGCGGCGCTTGCTAAGAAGCTTGGTGAAGGAGCCGAGAATATCGCGATGGCGGAACTCTGCAAGATTAAGCAACAGTACACCTGCGTTGAAGTATGAATTGCGAGAGACCTCAAGCACGCGCTCAACGTATTCGGAGAACACCGGCGTCTGATAAACAACTTCGTCGCGAACGGCGCCCAGAAGGTTATTTCCAAGATCAACATTATAAAGCTCGGATATATCACCGTTCACGATTATATCGCAGTCAAGATAAACGGCTTTTTCGTACTGAGGAAAAAGCTCTGCGATGAAAAAGCGGTAATAGGTTGCTTTTGAATAATAATCGCGCAGATGAAGCTTCGAGCTGATGCGGTCAAGACTTTCCTGAACGTTGACGAACTCAAGCTCGGCGCATCCCTTGATACAGCGGCGAAGAGCACGGCAGTTTGAGCCCGATAAAGACGTGGTGAGGACGTATATTTTGCAGAGATGATCGCGCGAGGCGTTCTGAGTAAGGGAGCGAATGGCGGCGCCGAGATAAGGCGCGTAGTTATCGTCGGTTGAAAAAAAGATCGGAATTATGGGCTTACTTGCGTTCATTTTGTTGTGCCTCCTTTGCATCTTGAATGAAGATCGCCTTAAATATAGCGGTATTGTACCATTCCTGATCAGGACAGTCAAGGGAATACGCAAAAGTCAATTTCTAAACAATTTTACCGCCTCGTAGAATATAGAATTTCGAATTCTACTAATAGTAGAGAGCGCGAAAATGCTTGACAAGAGAGGAAAAGTTTGCTATAATTCAAGCATGAACGATTATAATAACACAAACGAGGTCGTTTCCGCAAACCTCGTCAAACTAAGAAAGAAAAATAAGCTGACGCAGGCGGAGCTTGCCGAGAGAATACATTACTCCGACAAGAGCATCAGCAAATGGGAGAAGGGCGAGTCCTGCCCGAGCATAGCGGTCGCGCTTGAGATCGCAAGCTTTTACGGTCTGACGCTCAACGATCTGGTTGACGAAAACCTTGAGATCGATGATATTCCGTCTGCACAAAACAAACCGCATAATTACAGCTATTTGGTCATAACCTTGCTCGCCTGCTCGGTCGTTTGGTTGGTTGCCACCATCGCGTTTATATACGTTACCCTCTTTTTGCAGGGAGCTGGCGCGTGGATATCCTTTGTTTGTGCCGTCCCCGTGACTTGCATCGTGCTTTTGATATTCAATTCTCTTTGGGGCAACAAACGACTCAACTATCTTATAATATCTATCTTTACTTGGACTCTGCTGACGTCGATATTTCTCGTGATACTGTTGGTAAGTCAGTATACCGATCTTCTTTGGACTATATTTATCTTGGGCATTCCGATACAGGTGTCGACCATTCTGTGGTCGCAGCTCAAGCGTCACGAGATCGCCGCCCGCCGACGCGAGAAAAAAGAGCGCAACGTCGCCGACAACAATTAATAACAACACCCCACCGCAATCACGGTGGGGTGTTGTTATTCTTCTCATCAACCGGCTGGCGCAGTGGTGATGGTCGTTAGCTTATGAGATTGTATGTTCGTTATGCCGAGTTGCTTCAATGCATCCGCCTGCGTTTGTCGGTCGGTAACGTCTGAGCTTTCGAACAGAAGCCTTAATGGATATGACCTGAAAAGATATTCAAGCTCGGTTACGATAGCAACTGCGCTTGTGCCCGAAGCACGCGCTCCGGAGGCGTCAACAGCGCAGAAATCGGCAAATTTTGAATAGGAGAGCAGGGAGGAGGCTCCGGCATCTGAAAGCATAACGCTATAACCGATTCCGGCACCGAGAACGATGCTCGCGTTCTTTGCGCGGATCGCTTTGAAGATAGAAGAGACTGCGGAAATTCCGCTTTCGCCGGAAGGCAGATTCGTTATTATAAGCTCGTCAATTCCCGACTCTGCGGCTTCGCAAAGAAGCGCCGTTTCGAAGCTTGCAAGAGCTGAACCGGCAGAGCTTCCGGCAAGATGAGCCGAATTGAGATCGAAGCAGCCGATGACGTATAAGCCTTTGCTATGCATCAGATCGACGACCTCGGGAAGAGATACTCCCGCGGACAGTCGTCCCGTTACTGCGGCGTAAACCGGAGAATAATATTCGGGCGCTTTTTCTCCGCTTCTCAGGTAAAGCGACACGGAGCTTACCGATCGAGGCAAGGATTCGATGGCTGAAGTTATGCTCTCAACGGTTTGCCCTGAAAGTGAAACGTGCCAAGCATCCACCGGTTGAACGGTCTCTCCTTCGTATTCATAGATAGGTGGTGCGAAAGACGAAGTGCCGCCAAGAAGCGCGGCTCGGTCTCCGAGAGCGTTACCGATAACTAAAGCTATTATAATAGCCAAAGCGGCAGAAGAAAGCCATATGGCGAGGACCGAAACCGTTTGCTTTCGGCTTGAGCTTTGCACCTCGTGAGACATCTGAAGTTTATTCTTGCTTTTCATCGCTTCATTGGATCTTCGTTAGGTCAAGACTTCTGCCGAACTCGGTGAGCTCTATCTCCATGTCGGCTTCGTACGCCGTCAGGTTTTCGTTGGTCTTGATCGAAAGGTAAGTGTAGATCAGATCGAAATAATAGCGCATAACATACTCTATATCAAGCTCGAGGCGATGCAGTACGTACCAGCCCGATTCGAGCTTAAGAAGAGTCATTGAGCCGTGATCGAGGGCGCGGACGGCATTATAATAGTCGGAGTTGAGCTCGCCCTCAACGGTGGTCAGCTTTTCGTGTATGATACCGTCAACGTCAAGTCCCTTTGCAAGCTCCGAAAGCTTCTCTCCGGCAACGGCTCTTTCAAAAAGATTTTTTGCCTTGAGCTCACCGTTCGAAAGATCTGCAGGAACGAATATATGCTCGGCGGTCAGAATGACCTTTTCTTCAAGCAAAAACGAGATGGCTTTTTGGTAATCGTTAGGATAATAAAGCGCGGGATTTGCCGACGTGAGTGCTTCGATATCAAAGTCAATACCGTAGCCGTCGAACGCGCCGCTGTCACAAAGGCTGTAGATGAGCTCGTTTACGGCGTACGCAATGGCAATGTTAAAGCGCAGAACGCGGTCTGTCAAGAAGTTTTCTTTGAGATATTGTATATATCCCCAACGACCGCCGCACTCGTCTATAAGCTCGACCATTCTTTGGTCGACTGCCGACTGAATATAATCGTTCTCGATAGTATATCCGTTTTCGGCGAAAAGGATCTGTACGGCGTAGTTGTATTTGAGCCCTGAAAACACGCGTTTCTCAAGCTCCTCGCGGTGCTTCTCGGCGTCTGACGGGTCGTTCCAATTTATGCTGTGCGATTCTGCCATCAGGGTCTTGGCGTTCATGACCGAGCAACGGAGCTCGTCGTAATATACGCTGTAGGATCTGATCTTTCCGACCTCGCGCATATCCTGTGCGGACGGCGCGATCTTATCGTATCTTCCACAGGAGCAGAGCGACAAAATGCAAAAAACTACGGCTAAAATAAAGGCTGAAAATCTTTTCATTTTATCGTGGTCAGATCAATGGATTTGCCGAAATCGTTGAAGCTGAAGCTGATTTTTTGTTGCTCGGCTTCAACAAGTCCGTTTATGTACGCCGATTCATACTGAGATTTGAGCACGTCAAGATTCTTGTTAACGTAGGTCTGGTCAAGCGGCAGACGGTAGATAACGTAATAACCCGAGTCATCAGCGACGGGGTCGCTGATCTCGCCCTCGCCGAGAGCATACGCCGCGTCTTCATAAGACTTACTGTACTCACCGTGAGAAAAATAGTATCCGTACTTCGATATTGAGGTGTCCTTGTTGTATACGCTTCCGACCAGAACGTTCACCTTATCGTCGGTGCTTATCGCCTCAATGAGACGGTTGTAAAGTCTCACGAGAGAGGAATCGACACTGGTGTTCGTGATATTGAGCTTTTCACGAAGCTGAGCGCGGTTGCTTTCGATCAGCAGATTGGTTTTGAGCATCCACGAAACGAGCTCGGCGTCCTGTTTTGCGGCGTCGGCGTCGGCGTACTCGTCGAAGGGAAGCCAGACGTGAAAGACGTGAACAAAGTTTTCATTTACGTAAGCCTTAACGCTTTCGTCGTCGGACGGCAGAGCACCGTCGCTCAAAAGCTTTACTCGAAGCGCATCTATACAACCGTCAACGCCCATAACGAAACGGTTATAGCGATCGGAAAGATAGTTTTCTTTCAGAAACTGAACGTAGTAGTCGTTCAGCATTGAGCTTGAGGGGGCAAAATCCTCCTCGGTGTGATCGAGCTTGATAAGCTCGGTGAGCTCTCCTGCAAGGTTTTCAAGCTGAAACGACACGAAATCCTTGACACTGTCATTGTCCGGAGTTATGCCGTATTTCGCAGCGGTCGTTAATGCGGCGCTGTTTACCGAAAGTGCTCCTATAACGTAGTTCGTCAGCTCCTCGCGATAGAGCTCGGCTGTCTCGGGCTTGTCCCAAATGCCTTTGCCGTATTTCAGCTCCATGAGCTCACGATAGTTAAGGGTGACGCAACGGAGCTCGTCGTAAAATATCTCGTAGTCTCCGGCAGTTCCGACAACTCGAGTTTCTTCGGCGGTGGGGGTTATTTTGCGCAGAGTTGCGCCGTCTGAGCAAGACGCGAACAGCGAGACGCACCCGCAGAGAAGGGCAAGTGCCAAAAGCAAAGAAACCGTTCTTTTCATATATTCCTCCGTTAAAGGCTGATTTCAATACATAATATTATAAATCATTAATGTGACCGCTTTATGAATTTTTTTATCAATTTCGTAGTTTGACGTGCGATTGTGTATATTTTTTTGAAAAAACACTTTTTGAGATGAAATAAATTAAAATATTTTCTAAAAATTTACTATGCAAAACCGTAAAAGTATGCTATAATGAATAATGGATATATAGTGTAAATTATAAGCGAAGCTTGTAAATTCGAGCTTGCGCCGAAAGGATCTTAATATGGGAGAGACTTACAGTATACCGCTCAAAAAGCTGATAGACGAGTTCGCTTTAACGACTATCTATCTTCCGGCACCTGCGGAAAGCATTATGATCGCCAACAAAGAGATAGACCGACCCGGTCTCGCTCTTGCGGGCTTTTTTGAGATATTTGAATCCGAACGCATACAAATGATCGGAAACGCCGAGTATCGTTATCTTGCGCGTCAAACACCCGAGGTTCGCCGCGCGAAGCTCGAAGCGTTTATCAACGCCCATCCCGTTGCCGTCATTGTGACTGCCGGGCTTCCGGTTTTCGAGGATCTGGTTGAGAGTGCCAAGCGCGTTGGTATTCCGGTCTTCTCGTCGAAGGAAAAGACGACCAACATAATGGCGGCAATGATCGCCTCGCTGAACGTATACTTGGCTCCGAGAATAACCCAGCACGGCGTTCTCGTAGAGGTTTACGGTGAGGGTCTCTTGCTTCTTGGTGACAGTGGCGTCGGTAAGAGTGAAACGGCTATCGAGCTGGTCAAACGCGGTCATAGACTCATCGCAGACGACGCAGTAGAGATAAAGCGCGTTTCAGCCAAATCGCTGGTCGGAACGGCACCAGAGATAATTCGCCACTACGTTGAGCTTCGTGGAATAGGAATCGTTGACGTTCGTCGTATTTTTGGTATGGGAGCCGTTAAGGAGACCGAAAAGATAGACCTTGTTATCAATCTTGAGCAGTGGGTGCAGGGTAAGATGTACGATCGACTTGGGCTTGACAACGAAAAGGTCGAGATCCTCGGAATTGCGGTTCCGGCTATAACTATTCCCGTCAAGCCGGGACGAAATCTCGCCATCATTCTCGAGATCGCCGCTATGAACAACCGTCAAAAGAAGATGGGATACAACACGGCGGAAGAGTTCAACAAGAAGCTTATGAGTCATATGGGACTTGAATAAATAAAAACTGAAAGGTAAAACCATGAGAAAGACTAAGATAGTTTGTACTCTGGGCCCTGCTTCGAGCACCGAGGCAGTGCTTTCAAGAATGCTTAAAGCGGGAATGAATATTGCAAGATTCAATTTCTCGCACGGCACTCACGAGGGACATAAGAAAATGATAGACACCTTCCGTAAGGTTCGCGACGAGCTGGGCTATCCGGCAGGTGTTATGCTCGATACCAGAGGACCCGAGATCCGCATTTGTGAGATCGAGGGCGGTAAGGCAGTTATTGAAAGCGGACAGGAATATATACTTACCAAGCGCGATATCATCGGTAACTCCAAAGAGGCGCAGATGAATTATCCCGAGCTTTTGAAGCACGAGCTCAAGCCCGGTCAGAAGATACTTATCGACGACGGAAACATCGATCTCGAGATAATTGATTATAACGAGACCGACATTCGTTGCAGAGTTCTTGACGGCGGTGTTATCAAGACCCATAAGAGCGTTAATATTCCGAACTTCCATCTTAATATACCGTTCTTGTCCGAGCAGGATAAGGCAGACGTTATTTTCGGCATTGAGAATGACGTAGACTTTATCGCGGCGTCCTTCGTTCGTTGTGCCGATGACGTAAGATCGCTGAGAAAGTTCCTTGATTATCACGGCGGACACGACATCAAGATCATCTCAAAGATCGAGAACAGCGAGGGTGTTCAGAACTTTGACGATATACTTGAGAACTCGGACGGAATAATGGTAGCTCGCGGAGATATGGGCGTTGAGATCGCTTTTGAAAGACTTCCCGGAATCCAGAAGAAGTTTATCAGAAAGTGCTACCAGGCGGGAAAGATGGTCATAACCGCAACTCAGATGCTTGAGTCCATGCAGCATAACTATATGCCCACACGTGCCGAGATAACCGACGTTGCAAACGCCGTTTTCGACGGAACTTCTGCCGTTATGCTCTCGGGAGAGACTACTGTCGGAGATCACCCCGTAAGAGTCGTTGAGGTTATGTCTCATATCGTTGAGCAGGCAGAGGGAGACGCACTCGAACTTGGTGCTTACCGCGGAATCGGTCACGACCTCGATCACGCCAACGTTACAAACGCCATATGCGACGCCGCCTGCACCACTGCGGGAGATATGAACGCGGCGGCGATCATAACTGTTTCCGAGTCGGGATACACGGCAAGACTTTGCTCGAAGTTCCGCCCGTCGGTTCCCATCGTTGCGGCAACCCCCAACGAGAAGACATATCATCAGCTTGCGCTGTCCTGGGGAGTTTACCCGGTTCTGGCGATCTATCAGAACGACGCCGACACTCTGCTGCGTCACGCCGTTGACTGTGCCAAGATGATAGACATAGTTCGTAAGGGAGACCGAGTCGTTATAACTTCGGGCGAAGCCGTTAAATCGTCGGGCAATACCAATCTTCTCAAGGTTGAAATCGTTTAATAAATAAAAGACCGACGCTCCTTTATGAAGGAGCGTCGGTCTTTTGTTTAGTTGTATTTATAAAGCTTTTGCGAGATCTCGTATCCCTTGGTGATGAGGAATTTTCCGAATTTGCCCGGAATGTCGGTAAGACCCGAGAAGGTGGTGTAGCGAACGTCGCGGTAAAGCTCAGGGTTGACCTCCTTGAGCCTCTTCCAGAAATCGGCGCGAAGCTTCATCGCCTCGTCGTCGCCGCGCATCGTGAGAAATACCGAAGCCGTGGAGCAAAGAATTGCAACGTGACGGGTGATATATCTCTCAAGGTGACGGTCAACGTCGCGTGCCGCCTGCATATCGTAGTTGTCTATTATGATGTTCGTGACCTTGAGATGCTGGTCGATACGGCTCATAAAGACGTCCTTACTGACCGACTGATCCGATCTCCCGATAAAGTAGCGGTAGAGGTCGGCGTCAAGGTAATAAAGCTTACGAACGTGGGGCAGGGTGTGGCAAACGTAAATGTTGTCAACGTAGAAGGTGTGCTCCGGAAGCTCGATGTTGTTTTCCTTCAGTATTGCAGTTCTGAAAATGAGCGAATGCATCATGAGGAACTGCGAGATGCGGAAGCGACGAACCTTTTTCCAGCTTATTATATGATTGCGCGGGAAAACGTTTTTATAGTTAACCACATACTGTGTGTTGTCCAGAACGTGCTCGTAAACGTAGTTGCAAATAAAGGCGTCAACCGTATGTCCTTGTGAATGAATCTTCTTGATTATTCCGAGAAGACGCTGGAGAGCGATGGGGTCGAGCCAGTCATCCGAATCCACGATCTTGAAGAAAAGACCGGTCGCATTCTTTATGCCGTAATTAACGCCCGAGCCGTGGCCTCCGTTTTCCTTGTGGCAGACTCTAACGATAGTCGGATATTTCTCGGCGTAAGCATCTGCGATCTTTGCAGTGTCGTCGGTCGATCCGTCGTTAACTATTATGATTTCGGCGTCCTCGCCGGCAAGCAAGAGCGAGTTTATACAACGCTCCATGTATGCGGCCGAGTTATAGCACGGAACCGTAAAAGTGATAAATTTCATTGTTAATATTTCCTTATTAATATGTATTCGCGGTGATACGAACAAAGCTGTCAAACCAACTTGACACAGTCTATTATACGGCACGGAGCGAATTTTGTCAAGATGTTTGTTAAAATAATAAAGAGTTGTCCCACTAAAAGAATTTTCAAAACAAATTATTAAAAAAGGTTGATATATGTTTCGGTGTGTGGTAAAATTATTCATGTTAACGTCGTGTGTTTTGAGGATATGATGAATCGCTACAAAAAATTGCTTTCGGATACAGCCGTATACGGAATGGGGACCTTTGCATCAAAGCTTTTGGTCTTCTTTTTGACGCGCCTTTATACCGAATGTCTAACCAGCGCAGAGTACGGTCAGGCGGATCTCGTGGCAAACGTTGCAAATCTTTTGATACCGTTAGCGGCGGCAGGCATTTGTGATGGAATATTTAGATTCACGCTTGACAGAGAGAGGGACAAGCGCGCCGTTTTTTCGACAGGAATGTTTATTCTTTGCTGCTCCGGCGCAATGTTTTTGCTCTTGTCGCCTCTGCTTTGGAGCTTTGAATATTTCAGGGATTACGCTTGGCTGATAGTTGCCTACGTTCTTTTCTCAAATTTCCATTCCTCGGCGGCGCAGTATATACGTGCCCTTGATAAGACCAAGCTTTTCGCGGTGCAGGGCATAATCAACACGGTGTTGACTATATCGTTCAATATACTTTTCTTGGTAATACTGCCGGACGACAGCTTCTTCAACGGTGTTCACGGATACGTGCTTTCGATAGTTATTGCTGATTTTTTGGTGGGCGTGTTTCTGTTTGTATATGCTCGACTTTGGAAGGATATAAGTCGCAGATACGTTGACCGTTCGCTGGCAACGTCTATGCTGAAATACAGCCTGCCGCTTATCCCGACTACGATCTTTTGGTGGATAACCAACGTGTCCGACAGATATATGCTGACCTTTTTGCTGGTAGACGACGGTGAAGCCGTGACCGGGCTTTACACTGCCGCATATAAAATTCCGACACTGTTGACTCTTGTGACTGGCGTTTTCTCGGAGGCATGGCAATTCTCAGCGGTCAGGGAGGACGATCCGAACGAAAGAGCAGGCTTTTATTCAACCGTTTTTGAGAGCTTTCAAGCGATCATATTTTTGGGCGCTGTTGTCGTCGTTACGCTTTCGAGGTTTTTCGCGGGAATACTCTTTGCAGATGCCTATTATACGGCGTGGGAGTTTATACCGATTCTCGTTATATCGAGTGTTTTTTCAAGCTTCGTGAATTTCCTTTCGAGCGTTTACGTTGTCAAAAAGCGCAGCATGAAATCCTTTGTCACATCAATGATAGGCGCGCTGACAAACATATCTCTCAACTTCGTTTTGATACCGTCAGTGCTTGAGATCGGAGGCAAGGCTGTTTTCTCTGGAGCCGGACTTGGCGCGCAGGGAGCTGCGATCGCAACGGTTACAAGTTATCTGATTGTCTTCTTTATTCGTGCCTTCGACGCCCGACGGATGCTGAAATTTGATATGCACCCCGTGAAGCTGGCAGTAAACGCTGCCGTGCTGCTGTTTGGGGTCGTTTCAATGCTTTGCTTTAGCGAAAATATTGCGTTGCTCGTCGTAACTCAACCTATATCGGTGGCGCTGATCGCGCTGATCAACGCAAGACCAATGATAAAGAGCGCAAATGCAATTTTTAAGTCAATAAAATCAAAAAAAGATTAAAAAATATTTGAAAAAACTATTGCAAAAAGCAACAATATATGGTATAATATCCGCTGTGCCGCGCATGCGGTGAAAAAAACGGACAGTCCTCTGCATTAATGCTCAAGCACGAATGTCCCGGATAAGGAGGGCCCAAAATGGATTTCATTAAGGTTCTGACAAATGAGCAGCTCAAGGAGAATGTACCTTCTATTAAGGTTGGAGACAACGTTCGTGTTCACGGCCGAATCAAGGAAGGTTCCCGCGAAAGAATTCAGCTGTTTGAGGGCACGGTTATTGCCAAGAACGGCGGCGGTATCTCCGAGACCTTTACTGTAAGACGTGTTTCTTACGGTTGCGGCGTTGAGAAGACGTTCCCCGTCCACTCCCCCAACGTAGTAAAGGTCGAGACCACCCGTCAGGGTAAGGTCAGACGTGCTAAGCTGTACTATCTGCGTGGCAGGGTCGGTAAGGCAGCGAAGGTCAAAGAGAAGATTTGACGAAACTGAAAATAAGGTCATGGTTTTCCATGACCTTATTTTTTTGCCAAAAGACGGCAAGTGATAAAGCTTGAATAATACAAGACGGCTTCTGTCAATAATTTCAGTAACCGAAAAAATACGGGAGCCGATATGTACTATAACAAGGTAGAGATCTGCGGCGTGAACACCGCAAAGCTCAAAACGCTGACCGACAGCGAAAAAAAGGAACTTTTGAAAAAATGCAAGGAAGGAGACGAAGAAGCACGACAAACACTCATTTACGGTAATTTAAGACTCGTTTTAAGTATAATCCAGCGATTTAATAATCGACGCGAGGAGCTTGACGATCTTTTTCAGGTCGGTTGTATCGGGCTTGTCAAAGCAGTCGATAACTTCAACACAGACCTTGACGTCAAGTTTTCAACCTATGCCGTTCCTATGATAATAGGCGAGATACGCCGTTATCTGCGTGATAACAACGCCATACGAATAAGCCGATCAATGAGGGATACGGCGTATAGGGCGCTTCAGGCTCGCGAGGAGTTTATGAGAGATAAGCAGTGCGAGCCGACGATCGACCAGCTTGCCGAGCTTTTGGGCGAGAAGAAGGAAAACATCGTTCGTGCTATGGAGGCGATAGTTGAGCCGGTCTCGCTCTACGAGCCGGTATACAGTGAGAACGGAGACTCTATTTATCTTATGGACCAGTTGAGCGACACGAATCCGTCCGACGAGGCGTGGCTCGAGAACATCGCGCTAAAGGAGGCAATGAAAAAGCTATCGGATAGAGAGAGGACCATAATAGAGCTTCGCTTTTTTAAGAACAAGACTCAAATGGAGATCGCTTCCGAGATCGGAATTTCTCAGGCACAGGTATCCCGACTTGAAAAGGGCGCTCTTGAACGAATGAGAAAACAGATATAAAAGTAACGACCCGACAAGATCTGTCGGGTCGTTACTTTTTTTATAGCTTTCTGCCAAAAAGAATTTCTTCTTTGCTCTGTCGTCTCGGCTGTATCACGGGGATATACTCTCTTTTGGCAAGGACGGCGTACAGCATATGATGATCCGAGTGTCCGGTCTCAACCATGCCGTATTCCTCGATCTGCCAATGAGGGGAAACTATTATATTGTCGATCGCTTGGTTCGTGGCGGGGAAGGTCTTCATTTCTCCGTGGTTGACCAATGCGCGGTCGGGAAAGATTCTGAACTCAAGCATATGCTCGGTATTAAAGTCTCCGGTCACGATATAGTCGTTGCTTTCGGAAAGCTTCTTGAAGTCGGCAAGAATTCCTGCGATCTGCGCGAACTGAAGCGACCGTATAAAGCTATCCTCGATCGAAAGGTGGGTGTTAAAATAATGGATCTGCTCATCGTTCACTTCAACGACAGCGCAACCGATCGCTCTCTCTTCAACTCCTTCGGAATAGAGCTTGACGGTCTTATACTCCAGTATAGGATGCTTGGAAAGGATAGCCGTACCGTATTCTCCGTCTTGATAATCTATGCAGAAGGTGAATCGGTAATACGGATATCCGGCAAGCTCGGCGATCGTTTGAAGCTGATCGGTCAGGTTTGAACGCTTCGTACAGACGTCCACCTCTTGCAGACCAACTATATCAAGATCAAGCGCACGGATGTCCTCTGCGATGACAGACACGTCTCGGTCTACGTCAGCCCCTGCACGAATGTTATACGTCCCAACGCGAAGACGGTATTTGACCGGAACTTCAGGAATTATAGCCATTGACAGATTCTTTGTATGCTTCGACGAGCGGAGCGACGTCGTCCTTCGAGACCGATGTTATGAGGTAATAGAACTTGATCTTAGGCTCGGTTCCCGAGGGACGGGCAATGACAATATCGCCGTTTGCAAGCTCAAAGTACATAACGTTCGACTGAGGAAGACCAGTCGGGGTACGCTCACCCGTAGCGGTGTCGGTAAAGTAACCCTCTCTGTAATCTCCAACGCGGACGACGGTGACTCCGCCGAGCTCGGAGGGAGCGTTGCTTCTGAAGGCTTCCATAATAGCGCGAATGCGGGCAGCACCGTCAAGCCCTTTGATATAAAGCTCTTCGGTAAGCTCGTAGGAAAATCCCATACGGTTCCAAAGATCCTCGAGTGCGTCTATCAGGGTCATGCCCTTGGACTTATAATATGCTGCCATCTCGCCAACCAGCATAGAGGCAACGACGGCGTCCTTGTCGCGAGCGTAAGTGCCCTTGAGATATCCGTAGCTTTCCTCAAAGCCGAATACGAAGCTACCGTGACCCATCTTTTCGTGATTCTTAATGACCTCGCCGATGAACTTAAAGCCGGTCAGAACGTTATAGAGCTTTACGTTATGTGCGGCACATATCTTGCCAACAAGCTCGGTGGAAACGATGGTTTTTATAGCATAAGGCTCGGCAGGCATCGTGTTCGTGTCCTCGTAAGCCGTGAGGATATAGTCAAGCAAAAGGGCGCCCATCTGGTTTCCGGTAATGCTAACGAACTCGCCGCTCGCATTTCTTGCAACGGCACCGATGCGGTCGGCATCGGGGTCGGTAGCAAAGATCAGATCGCTGCCGATCTCGTTAGCGAGTGCGATACCAAGCTCAAAGGTCTCGCGGTACTCGGGATTCGGCTTCTTTACGGTGGGGAAGTTTCCGTCCGGCTTTGCCTGCTCGGGAACCATATATATATGCTTGAATCCCTGACGGCGAAGGATCTCGGGAACGAGCTTATATCCGCAGCCGTGAAGCGGGCTGTATACTATCTTCAGCTCGTCGGCAACAGCTCTGACGATGTCGGGGTTGACCGACTGAGCCTGAACTACGGCGAGATACTTCTCGTCGATCTCGTCACCGACAAGGGTGACAAGACCTGATCTCATTGCCTCGTCAAGCGAGATGAACTTGACGTCGGCGAAGATGTCGGTTCTGTTTATTTCAGCGGAAACCGCATCGGCAGACTCGAGAGAGAGCTGAGCGCCGTCGTCCCAGTAAGCCTTGTAGCCGTTGTATTCCTTGGGATTGTGAGATGCGGTGACGTTTATGCCGGCAACGCAGGAAAGCTCGCGAAGAGCAAAAGAGATCTCAGGCGTTGGACGAATGTCGTCAAAAAGATAGGCGTGGATGCCGTTTGCGGCAAGAACGCGTGCGGCGGTCTCGGCAAAAAGCCGCGAGTTGTTTCGACTGTCAAAGCCGATAACGACACTCTCGTCCTTTCTTCCAACTTTTATTATATAGTTAGAAAGACCCTGCGTTGCAAGCGCAACGGTGTGAACGTTCATGGCGTTCATACCGGTCTTCATGGTTCCGCGAAGACCTGCAGTTCCGAACTCAAGTCCGGCAGTGAAACGCTCACGGATCTCCTTGTCATCCGAGGCTATTGAAAGAAGCTCTTTCTTTTCGTCCTCGGTGAGCTTGTCCGAATTGAGCCATTTATTGTAGTTTGAAAGATAGTCAGACACGATCGCGACCTCCAATTAATCGTTTGCTTTGCTTTTATATTCCCTCAGCGCGCAGGCGAGCTGATCGGGGCAGGAAGTTGGCTTGGAGCCGCAACGGATACCGTCCAGTCTTGCTATGACCTCGTCGACAGACATACCCCTGACGAGCGCCGCAACACCCTGTGTGTTTCCGTGACAGCCGCCGACAAAGCGAGCCTGCTTTACAACGTTCCCCTCGATCTCAAGCTCTATGTTTCGAGCGCAGGTTCCTTTTGTAGTGTATGAAATAATGGTTGACATAATACCTCCATACCGTTTTTGAACGGTTGATTTTATTCTAAATAAGAGTAGATCCCGATCGGAGTATACTGCGGAAAATCGAGTGCCATATAAAGTAGGAATACGTCGATCTCGGCGTCCGTGGCGCGAAATACGGGGCAGGTTATGAAGCTTTCGCTTCGATATGAAAGGGGCAGGGAGTCTACACGGTAAAGCTTCATTGAGCAAAGCTCTGACGCCGTCAGAATATCCGAGAAGCTGTCGTTTTCGGTCTGTGTCACGAACAGCTCGAGCATATCGGGCTTTCCAAAGCGAAGACGCGGATATTCGATGCTTTTTCTGATCAGAGCAAAGGTCGTGCTTCCAAGGTCGGACGTGTCGACCGAACAGACCGCGGCGATCTTCAGCTCGTATTTGTTTATAAGAGAATAGAAATACAGAAGCTTGCCGTTATCGGTGCTTTCAACGGGCAGAATACCAAATTCAACCTCGCCGTTATAAACGCGCTCGCAAAGCTCGTCAAAGCTTCTTGTGAAAACCGGCGTTGCAAGCTCGAGTTGCCTTGAGATACGAGAAAACGCTTCATTCGTATAATTGTTTTCAACAAAAGCAATCTTGTTTATTGCTTCTTCGGGCAACGCTTCAAGTGAGTTGAAGGGTAACGATCTGCCGATCTCAAGAGCCGGACACAGCGAAATAAGCTCGCGGCATACTGCGATCCTTTCGTAGACCGACAGAGCGCTTTTATATAACGGACGTGTTTCCTGAAGTGCTCTGAGAAGAGCCTCGGGATCACCGTTGCATTCATAAGCTATAGACGACACTAACTCGTGCATCTGCGCCCGCCTGGATTCAAGCTCAAGCCTTTGCCTTTCATCTAATTCGCGGATCCCGGATAACACGGCGTCAACGCCTCGGTTACCGGTATTAGCGTAACGTTCTCTCATCAAAGTAAAGAGAGCAGAGCAAATCCGTCTGCCAGAAATCCGTTCATTTCATCGGCTGAGAACTTCTTTTGCGACAGAAGAGAAAGCTTATATATATAAGAAGCCATCATTTCTGCCTTGTTGGGCTCGCTTTCGGCAAGGTCTTCCAGCTTTTCGATCAGCGGGGATCTTGTGTTTATGATAAGTGACATCTCGGTTGGATAACTGCCGTCCATATCGGGGAGTCGGCTCGCGTAGAGCTTCATCATCTCCTCCATTCGGCGGGATTCCTCCGAAACGTTCAGAAGAGCAGGAATGCTTTCATCCTTGAGCGCGCTGAACGACACAGACAGACGATCGTTTTTACTTGCCTTTTTGAAAAGCTCGGCAAGCTTTTCGCTTTCGTCAACCGATTCGTCGAGCTTGATGGCGTTTGCAACGTCGGCGTCAACTCGCAGATACTTTACCTTGCCGTCGAAGTCCTCAAGCATTGCCGCGAACTGCGTGTCGACCACGTGCTCCATCAGAGCAACGTCAATACCGTTTGCATTAAGCAGAGAGATATACTGGGACTGCAAGGAGCGGTCCGTGGCATAGTAAACTGTGTTCTCGTTGGTGTCCTTCGCGTTTTCGAGATATTCGGGGAGAGTTACGAAACGCTTGTCGGTCAGCTGCATCAGCATTGAATCCTTGACACGGTCGTAGAACTTACGGTCGCGCAGACAGGCGTATTCGATAAAGCTTCCGATAGCGCCCCAAGCCTTTTCGTAATTCTCTCGCTCGTTGTGAAGCATAAAGTTCAGCTTGTCCGCAACCTTTTTAACGATATGAGACGATACCTTCGAAACGTACGAATTGGTTTGAAGATAGCTTCTCGAAACGTTGAGAGGCAGCTCGGGGCAGTCAAGCACGCCCTTGAGCATCAAAAGATATTCGGGAATTACCTCTTTTATATTGTCGGCAACGAAGACCTGATTATAGTACAGCTTGACCTGACCCTCAATAGACTCGTATTCATTTCCGATGCGGGGGAAGTAGAGGATGCCCTTGAAGTTCAGGGGGTAATCTGCGTTGATGTGAACCCAGAAAAGCGGATCGCGCACGTCGTTGAAGACCTTGTGATAGAAGGCTTTGTAGTCCTCGTCCGAGCATTCGGAGATCGTTTTTTGCCAAAGCGGACAGGTCTCGTTTATGGGGTTTCCGTCTTCCTTCGTGTCGGTGGCGTCGCTAAGATAAATATCCACCGGCATAAAGTCACAGTATTTATCAAGGACGGCGCGAAGCTTCGAAAGCTCGAGATAATCCTCACCGTCGTTGATATGCATTATGATATCGGTTCCGCAACCCTCACGCTCGGCTTCGGTGATCTCGTATTCTCCGGCGTCGTTACACACCCAGCGAACTGCCTTGTCTCCGTTATACGACTTTGTGACCAGCTCGACTCTATCGGCTACCATAAACGAGGAATAAAAGCCGAGACCGAAATGCCCGATTATCCCCGAGCTTGCAGAATCGTCCTGAGCTTCATATTTTTGTATAAAGTCCAAAGCACCGGACAGTGCGATGTTACAGATGTATTTTTCGAGCTCTTCCTCGGTCATACCGATTCCGTTATCCTTGACGGTCAGCGTTCCCGCCTCCTTGTCACAGATAACGTCTATGCGGAAGGGAGCTTCGTTTTCTGCAGCTTCGCCAAGCGAGATAAGGCGCTTGAGCTTGGTTATGGCATCGGTCGCGTTTGAAACTATCTCACGCAGAAAGATATCCTTTTCGGAATAAAGCCACTTTTTTATGATAGGGAATATGTGGTGGGTCTCAACAGAGATCCCGCCTTTTTTGATATTATCAGACATGTTTTTTCTCCGGGAGTTATTTTTTGGTGTTGGAATCTTCCTTTTTGGCTTTAGATGCCGTGCTTTTTTTGCTGTTCTTGCGACGTCTGAAAACAAGATTGAAGAGTAGAACCGCCTCGTCTACTACGATGGCAGTCAGATTTCTGCCGTGAGAGGGATGCGCTCTTTCCTCGTTAAGAACAGCCAGAGCCTTTTCGGAATAGTAGTCGTCAAGATTGTCGGACAGGCCGCGTTCCTCAAGGCGAGAATTCATCTCGCGCCACAAAAGCTCGGTGACGATAGCCGATATCGGAATACCGATAAACATACCGATAACGCCGAAATATCCGCTCATAAGAATGAGGGCGGTCATAGCTCCGAGAGGAGTTAGACCGGTGCTGTTTCCAACGATCCTGGGAGAGATATAGTTTCCGTTTATCTGCATGATTATTATAACGATTATGATGTATACAATGGTCTTCGAGGGATCCATGATCAGAACCAGAAGAGCCGCCGGAATAGCGCCGAGGAAGGGTCCGAAGACCGGGATCATATTCATTATAGCAACGATCATAGCGATCATGAGCGGTGCGGGAATGCCGAATATGATAAATGCAATATACGCGAGAATTCCAACGATGACCGATTCTACGATCTTTCCTTTTATAAAATGCCCTATCTTGCCGTTTGAATAATTGCAAAGCGCTATATAGCGCTTTGCACGATCGGGTCTGAAGCAAGACATGGTTAGCTTCTTTGCCTTCGCACAGATCATATCCTTTTCCGTGAGGATATAGATCGAGAAAATAAAGCCGAGGAAGACGTTAAAAACGGTTACGGCGGCGGTGGTTCCGGACTGAACTATGGCGTTTCCAACATTCGATATTATTGCTTTGTAGTCGTCAAAGAATCCGGAGATAAGCTTAACGAGACTTTCTTTGGTAAAGGCAAAGTCAAAGATCTGAACCTGCTCGTTGGGATCTATGACAGAATTACCCAAGTCATCTGTATCGGAGGGAATAACAGTGTCATTTTCAGTGCCCGGTCCGGTTATCTCCGGGACGGTAGGCTCGCCTCCAAGCTCGTTTTCGGATTTGATAAAATCAAGATTGTCGATGATGTCAAATATGAATGCTTCGGCGTTTTTGATGTAGGTCTCGATGTTGGCGAGGAAGTTTTGTACACTGACTATGAGCTGCTGTATCAGAATGAACAGCATAGCAAATATCAAAATAATAACGACGACGTAGGTCAATACCAGAGACAGTATTTTTCTCCAACGTATCGACTTCAGGCGTGCAAGGCACCTGTCAAAGAACAGATTATATAGTGGGTTGCATAGGTACGCTATAACGGCACCATAGAGTAACGGCATCAGGACTGATGTGAATTTATTTATAGTGGCTGCAAACGAATCGTAATTGACGACCAACAAAAGCAACAAAATGCACACGGCGTAAATTATCGTAAGTCTTATATAAAAGGTTTTTGTGCGCTTTTTTTCGCCCGAGCTCGACGAATTGACGTCGTTTTCGGTAGGCCTTTTGTTATCCTGCATATTATCGCTCCTTTCATATTACAGTTAATACATAATATTATAAACTTTTTTTCGGCTTTAGTCAATATTAAGTTGACAAGCTATACTATTTTTTTTATAATATACTACAGTAACATTTAACCAAAGGGGGTCCCCATAATGAATATACAAGGACTGCAGAAGCTGACACTGCTTGATTATCCCGGAAAGGTGGCTTGCACCGTTTTTATCGGGGGGTGTAATCTGCGCTGCCCGTTTTGCCATAACGCCGCGCTCGTGACCGAAAAGCAGGGGGAACCGCTTATGTCTCCCGAGGAGCTTTATGCCTTTCTTTCAAAGCGACAGGGAATACTTGACGGGGTTTGCATCACCGGCGGAGAGCCGTTGCTTTATGACGATACGTTTGAGCTCATAAAGAAGATTCGGGCACTTGGATTCGCCGTGAAGCTTGACACCAACGGTTGTTACCCCGAAAGACTTGAGCGACTGATAAACGAGGGACTCGTCGACTACGTTGCAATGGACATAAAGAACTCGCCTCAAAAGTATGCAAAGACGGTTGGGCGAGAGAACTTCGACCTTTCTTCGGTCAGAAAGAGCGTTGAGCTTTTGAAAAATAGCGGGATCGACTTCGAGTTCAGAACCACGGTCGTTCGCGGTTTTCACGAGGTTGAAGATTTCGAGCAGATCGGAAAATGGCTTGCCGGAGCAAAAAAATATTTTTTGCAGGGCTTTGTTGACTCGGGCAATACTATTGAAAAGAATCTGAACGCTGCAGATCGGGCGGATATGGAAAAAATGCTCGAAAAAGCCCGAAAATACTTGCCGGACGCGGCTTTGCGGGGCGTTTGATACGCCCCGCGTTTTTTATCGAATTACACTATATATAGTAAAAACGACAAATATTTCGTCAATATATTGTGAACTATTCCATATTGACAATTACGCCGGGGAATGATACAATTATCTCGTAATGTAAAATCACGAAAATATGCAGGAAAGGTAAAAATATGTATCAAGTTGTAAAAAGAGACGGCCAGACCGTTAATTTTGAGATCGAAAAGATCAGCGCGGCCATAACCAAGGCCTTTGAAGCACAGGAGAAAAATTACGTTCCCGGTGTTATCGATTTTCTCGCCCTGAAGGTCACGGCGGACTTCGAGCCCAAGATCAAGGACGGAAAGATCGCTGTTGAAGATATTCAGGATAGCGTTGAGTCTGTTCTTATTCAGGCAGGATATGCAGATATCGCAAAGGCGTATATTCTTTATCGCCGCAACCGCGAGAAGCTCCGCATGATGAAGAACACCTACCTTGACTATAAGAACGTCGTCGACGATTATTTGAAGGCGGCTGACTGGAGAGTTAAGGAGAACTCGACCGTTACCTATTCGGTCGGAGGACTTATTCTTTCGAACTCGGGCGCTATCACCGCAAACTATTGGCTCTCCGAGGTTTACGACGATGAGATCGCAAACGCTCACAGAAACGCCGATATTCACATTCACGACCTCTCGATGCTGACCGGTTATTGCGCCGGATGGTCGCTTCGTCAGCTCATCACCGAGGGTCTTGGCGGAATTCCCGGAAAGATCTCGTCGGCTCCCGCATCGCATCTCTCCACCCTTTGTAACCAGATGGTCAACTTCCTCGGTATCATGCAGAATGAGTGGGCAGGCGCGCAGGCGTTTTCGTCGTTCGACACCTATCTTGCTCCCTTTGTAAAGGTAGACAACCTTTCTTATAAAGAAGTAAAGCAGTGCATCCAGTCCTTCATTTACGGAGTCAACACTCCCTCGCGTTGGGGAACTCAGGCGCCGTTCACCAATATCACTCTTGACTGGACCGTTCCGGCAGACCTTGCAGAGCTGAACTGCATAGTTGGCGGAAAAGAGCAGAACTTCAAATATAAGGACTGCGTAAAAGAGATGGAGATGGTCAATAAGGCGTTCATCGAGATCATGATAGAGGGAGACGCTAACGGACGCGGATTCCAGTATCCCATCCCCACCTATTCGATCACCAGAAACTTCGATTGGTCCGAGACCGAGAACAACAAGCTCCTTTTCGAGATGACCGCCAAGTACGGAACTCCTTATTTCTCGAACTATATCAACAGTGATATGGAGCCGAGCGACGTTCGTTCGATGTGCTGCCGTCTGCGTCTCGACCTCCGCGAGCTTCGCAAGAAGTCGGGTGGATTCTTCGGCTCGGGAGAGTCGACCGGTTCTATCGGCGTCGTTACCATAAACATGCCCCGTATCGCTTATCTCTCGGCTAACGAAGAGGAGTTCTTCAGCCGTCTCGATAAGATGATGGATATCTCTGCACGTTCGCTCAGCGTAAAGAGAACTGTCGTAACCAGACTGCTCGAGCTGGGTCTTTATCCTTACACCAAGCGTTACCTCGGATCGTTTAATAACCACTTCTCGACCATCGGTCTCGTTGGTCTCAGCGAGGCAGGTCTCAACGCCAAGTGGATCGGCGCGGACATGACCGCTCCCGAAACCCAGGAGTTCTCCAAGCGCGTTCTTAACCATATGCGTGAGAGACTTTCCGACTATCAGGAAAAGTACGGCGATCTCTACAACCTCGAGGCAACTCCCGCAGAGTCGACCGCCTTCAGACTTGCAAAGCACGACCTGAAGCGTTATCCCGAAATGCTGACTGCCGCTGATCCGGGCGGAGCACCGTACTATACCAACAGCTCTCATCTCCCGGTTGGTTATACCGAGGATATCTTTGCCGCACTCGACGTTCAGGACGAGCTGCAGACTCTTTACACCTCGGGAACCGTTTTCCACGCCTTCCTTGGCGAGAAACTGCCCGACTGGAGCGCCGCCGCGTCGCTTGTCCGAAAGATCGCCGAGAACTATAAGCTCCCGTACTATACTCTTTCGCCCACATATTCGATCTGCCGCAACCACGGTTATATTGCAGGCGAGGTCAGCACCTGCTGCGATTGCGGATCGGAGACCGAGGTATACAGCCGTGTTACCGGTTACTACCGTCCGGTCAAGAACTGGAACGACGGTAAGTCTCAGGAGTTCAAGCAGAGAAAGGTTTACGACATCAGTCGCTCTAACTTCACGCCTCACGACCATAGCGGGGATTGCTGCTGCTGTGAGTCTGCCGAGGTAAGCGAGCCGGAGCAGATACTTCTCGTTGCAACCAAGACCTGCCCGAACTGCCGTCTTGCTGCCGGATTCCTTGATAAGGCAGGAATCAAGTACGAAAAGGTTTTCGCTGAAGAGAACCGTGAGCTTTGCGAGAAATATGATATCAAGCAGGCTCCCACGCTGATCGTTATCAAGAACGGAAGCGCCGAGTCGATCGTTAACGTCTCGAACATCAGAAAGTATATAAACAGCATCTCGTCGGTTCAGGTTTAAGTAATAAAAGCAAGGGGCTTCAACGCAATTTGTCTGAAGCCCCTTTAACAAGGAATTAAAGATGGAAAATAAGAGAATTTACGATATAATAGTTGTCGGTGCAGGACCTGCCGGACTTACTGCGGCGGTCTATGCCCTTCGCGCAGGAAAGAGCGTTCTCGTGATCGAGCGCGGAGCGATAGGTGGTCAGATGACCTTCTCCCCCAAGATCGAGAACTTTCCCACAGTGGTCTCTGCAAGTGGAAACGAGCTTGCAGATAAACTGATGGAGCAGGTCATGAATCTTGGCGGCGAATTTGAGATTGACGAGGTTCGCAGCATACGGGACGGGGAGATTAAAACGGTTGTTGCCGATCTGGGTGAGCATTGTTCCAAGGCGGTTATTCTTGCCAATGGAGTCAAGCACAGAATGCTTGGCATTGACGGAGAGGAAGACCTGATCGGTAACGGCATTTCCTTCTGTGCCGTATGCGACGGCGCGTTTTATAACGGAAAGACGGTTGCGGTCATAGGCGGAGGAAACTCGGCGCTTCAGGAGGCGATATTGCTTTCTGAGGGCTGTGAAAAGGTCACTGTTATACAGAATCTTGCCTTCCTTACCGGTGAAAAGCGACTTGTTGACGCCGTTATGGCAAGAGAAAACATTGAGGTCGTCTTCAATGCCACAGTCGAGTCCTTTATAACTGATACGGAGTTTAAGGGCGTTAAAATAAAAGATACGGTTGAAAACACGGCTACCGATGTTTTGTGTGACGGTGTGTTTGTTGCGATAGGTCTTATACCTGAAAACGAATCCTTTAATGCTCTTGTCGATCTGGACGGGCGCGGATACTACGCCGCAGCTGAGGATTGCTTGACTAAGACTCCCGGCGTTTTCGTCGCGGGAGACTGCCGCTCCAAGCGGATCAGACAGGTAACGACGGCTGCTGCAGACGGATCTGTCGCTGCCCTTGCCGCTTGTAATTACATAGATAACCTTTGATGCTTTGATGATATAAAACAGCCACACCGAGATAGGTGTGGCTGTTTTATTATTAATTACATACCGCGCTTGACGTAGGTGGTATGCAGGATCTCGTGTGCCTTATGGCTGTTCGGTTCGCCGAGGAACTCCTCGTAGATCTTCTTGATCTGGGGATTCTCGTGCGACTTGCGGTAAGCAAGCTTGTTCGCGTCTGCGTTATAAAGAACGGCAGAGCGCAGAGCCTTAAGGTCGACGTTATTGCGAACGACTGCCGGCTGAGTGGGTTGTCCGCCACCGTTGATACAGCCGCCGGGGCAAGCCATGATCTCGATGAACTGAACGTTAACCTCGCCCGACTTGACCTTCTCAAGCAGAGCCTTGGCGTTTGCAGTGCCGCTGGCAACCGCAACGTTTACGGTAATGCCGCCGAGGTCGTAAGAAGCGTACTTGATACCCTCTGTTCCACGAACGTCCTCGAAATCAAGCTTTTTGAGCTCCTGTCCGGTCAGCACCTCGGCTGCAGTACGGAGAGCAGCCTCCATAACGCCGCCGGTTGCTCCGAAAATAGCGCCGGCACCTGAACCGATGCTGAAGGGATCGTCAAACGTCTCGTCCTCAAGAGCCTTGAAGTCGATACCTGCCTTCTCGATCATACGACCGAGCTCACGGGTGGTAACGGCAACGTCGACGTCAGCAACGCCTGCGGCGTTCTCGTCGTCACGCTGTACCTCAAACTTCTTTGCGGTGCAGGGGATTGCCGAAACGAAGAAGATGTTCTTGGGATCAAGTCCGTTCTTCTCGGCGAAATAAGTCTTCATAACGGCGCCGAACATCTGCTGAGGCGACTTGCAGCTTGAAAGATTTTCGGTGAATTCGGGGAAGTAATGCTCGCAATACTTGACCCAACCGGGCGAGCAGGAGGTGATCAGAGGAAGGTTCTTATTCTCCTTGATGCGACCGATGAGCTCATAGCCCTCTTCCATAATGGTGAGGTCGGCAGTAAAGTTCATATCGAAAACACCGTCAAAGCCGAGTCTCTTAAGAGCTGCGACCATTTTACCCTCAACGTCAGTACCCGGAGCGTATCCGAAGCACTCACCGATGGTAGCGCGTACCGAGGGAGCCGTGCAGATAAATACCTTCTTATCGGGATCGGCTATCGCCTCGAATATCTGCTTGGTGTCGTCCTTTTCGTGAAGAGCGCCGGTGGGGCAGGCAACGATACACTGTCCGCAGTTGACACAAGAGGTATCGGCAAGACCCGACTCAAATGCACAACCGATCTCGGTGTCAAAACCACGGTTATTTGCTCCGATAACGCCAATACCCTGCATAGTCTTACAAGCGGCTACGCAACGGCGGCAGAGAATGCACTTGGAGTTATCACGAACGATGGAGACCGAGGAGGTGTCCATAGAGGTCTGAGTCTTCTCGCCCTTGAAGTGGTTGCTGTCAACGCCGTAGTCACGGCAGAGCTTCTGCAGCTCACAGTTGGTGGAGCGAATGCAGGAGAGGCAGTCCATATTATGGTTTGAAAGAAGCAGCTCAAGGTTAAGCTTTCTCGACTGTGCGATCTTGGGGCTATCGGTCTTAATGACCATACCCTCGCTTACGGGATAAACGCAAGCGGTGACCATTCTGAAGGGACGGCCGCCCTCGGATGCCTCAACGAGACACATACGGCAAGCGCCGATCTCGTTGATATCCTTAAGATAGCAGAGAGTGGGAATGTCAATATTTGCGGCTCTGGCTGCCTCAAGGACGGTCGAGCCGGCGGCAACTTCATACTCTTTGCCGTTTATAGTAACTTTAATATTAGCCATTTTCTGAACTCTCCTTAATTATTCTTTAACTATTGCCTTGAAGTTACAGCTCGATTCACAAGCGCCGCACTTAATGCACTTAGCCTGATCGATAACGTGGACCTGCTTAACGGCACCGTTGATAGCACCCACCGGGCACTGTCTTGCACACTTGGTGCAGCCCTTACACTTATCGGCAACGATATTATAGCGAACGAGCTTCTTGCAAACGTGAGCCGGGCACTTGCGGTCAACGATATGAGCTATATACTCGTCACGGAAATATTTGAGAGTTGAAAGAACGGGATTAGGAGCGGTCTGTCCAAGTCCGCAGAGCGAACCTGCCTTGATATAGTTTGCAAGCTCCTCGAGTCTGTCAAGGTCCTCAAGCTCACCGTTTCCGGCGATGATCTTATCAAGGATCTCAAGCATACGCTTAGTACCGATACGGCAGGGAGTACACTTACCGCACGACTCATCAACAGTGAAGTCAAGGAAGAATCTTGCGATGTCGACCATACAGTTGTCCTCATCCATAACGATAAGTCCGCCCGATCCCATCATCGAGCCGATAGCGAGGAGGTTATCGTAATCAATGGGAGTATCAATAAGGCTTGCAGGGATACAACCGCCGGAAGGACCACCGGTCTGAGCAGCCTTGAACTTCTTGCCGTTCGGGATACCGCCTCCGATCTCCTCAACGACCTCGCGCAGAGTGGTTCCCATCGGGATCTCAACGAGACCGGTGTTGGTGATCTTACCGCCGAGCGCGAAGACCTTCGTGCCCTTCGACTTTTCAGTACCCATAGCGGCGAACCATTCCGGACCGTTCAGAATGATCTGGGGAATGTTCGCATAGGTCTCAACGTTGTTAAGAACCGTGGGTCTCTTGTAAAGTCCGCTCTCGGCAGGGAACGGAGGACGGGGACGCGGCTCGCCGCGGTTACCCTCGATCGAGGTCATAAGAGCGGTCTCTTCGCCGCAAACAAATGCGCCGGCGCCGAGACGAATGCTCATATCAAAGTTAAATCCGGTTCCGAAAATGTCGGTTCCGAGCAGACCGTACTCACGGGCCTGATCGATAGCCTTCTGAAGTCTCTCGACGGCGATCGGATACTCTGCACGAACGTAAACGTAGCCCTCGTCAGCGCCGATAGCGTAACCGGCGATAGCCATAGCCTCGATAAGTGCGTGCGGGTCTCCCTCAAGGATAGAACGGTCCATAAATGCACCGGGGTCTCCCTCGTCGGCATTACAGCAAACGTACTTCTTTTTGCCGTCCTGAACGAGTCTGCGAGCGAGATCCCACTTTCTTCCGGTGGGGAATCCGCCGCCTCCGCGTCCGCGAAGTCCGGAATCGAGAATGCTCTGGATAACGCTCTCGGGAGTCATCTCGGTCAGAGCCTTACCAAGTGCCGAGTAACCGTCACGGGCTATGTACTCCTCAATGTTCTCGGGGTTTATAAGTCCGCAGTTACGAAGAGCAACGCGGTGCTGCTTCTTGTAGAACTGGGTCTCGGAAAGAGAGGTAACGGCGTGGTGGTCGCCGGTCTTCTCGTGGTACTCAAGTCTGCTTACGGGACGTCCCTTGAGCAGGTGCTCCTCAACGATCTCGTGAATATCCTCGGGCTTGACCATGCTATAGAAGGTGCCCTCGGGATAAACGATCATGATCGGTCCGAGTGCGCAAAGACCGAAGCAACCGGTAATAACTATCTTGATCTCATCGGTGAGACCGTTTGCGGCAAGCTCTTTTTCAAGCTCCGCCTTAAGCGCAAGGCTTCCGGACGAGGTACAACCGGTTCCTCCGCAGATAAGAACGTGTGAACGAATCATCTCTTATATCTCCTTTAGCCTTATTTGTTTCCAATTGTGTACTGCTCTATAACGTTTCCGCCCTTGAGATGCTTCTCAACAACATCGGCAGCTTTTTCGGCGGTCATATTAACGTAAGTAACCTTCTCCTTGCCGGGCTCAAAGATCTCAACGATCGGCTCGTACTGACAAATGCCAATGCATCCGGTCTGAGTTACGACGACCTTGTCCGAAAGACCTGCCTCGTTAACCTTCTCAACGAAAGCGGAAAGCACGGGACGGGCGCCGGCTGTTATACCGCAGGTTGCCATTCCAACGACGACACGGACGTTTCTCGAGCCCTCGCGAATAGAAACTTTATCCTTCATTCTTTCTCTGATTGCTGCAAGCTCAGCTAATGATTTCATTACTTTATTTCCTCCAAATTTTATTCGTATTGCTGGATAAGATACTCGGAAAGCCACGCTATTATCTCGGGCTCCGCAAGCGAGATACCATCTCCCAGAATCTCTTTTATCTGAACGGTATCAAGCTCAACGTTGAGTATCGGTGTTTTATGTCGAAAAACATAATCGATCTCGGGATGTCCTTGGATCATCACGCACATCGTTGACGGCATATCCCCAACGGGAGTAAAATCAATACTGTCGGTATAAAACGTCGCGCGAACGACGGTTCCGTGAGACAGAGGGTTCTCCTCGGCAGTAACCGATTCGATAAAAAGAGTTCCACCCGTCTGCTCGGCAGCAAGCCGCAAAAGCGGTATTCCCATTCCGACCTTGCGCGTCGTTCTCGTTGTATAAAACGGATCCATAACGCGTTCGACCGTCTCTCTCGACATTCCGCAGCCGTTGTCCTCCACAGTAAGCGTCAGAAGCGCGCCCTCCTCAATCAAGGATATCTTGATCTCTGTCGCGCCGGCGGAAATGGAATTTTGAGAAATATCGAGTATGTTAAGCGACAGCTCTTTCACAGTCAGTCTTTATACTTAGCAAGTATGCCGGGAATATCCTTTGTGGTAAGTCTTCCGTAAACGTCTCCGTTGATAGTCAAAACCGGAGCGAGTCCGCAAGCACCGATGCAACGCGATGCCTCAAGCGAGTACTTTCCGTCGGGAGAGATGCCGCCGTTCTCAACACCCAGCTCCTTCGAGATCTCGTCGAGAAGCTCACCTGAGCCCTTTACGTAGCAAGCCGTTCCAAGGCAGACCGAAATAGCATACTTACCGTTCGGGTTCAGCTTGAACTGTGCATAGAAGGTTACGATACCGTAGATCTCTTCAAGCGGAGTGCCGGTTTCTCTTGCGATGATCTTCTGTACCTCGATGGGAAGATATCCGTAGATATCCTGAGCCTTCTGAAGGATAGGCATCATTGCGCCCTGCGTGCCCTTAAGCTCGGCAATTACCGCAAGGAGCTTTTCCTCCTGCTCCTTTGTACCGTGAAATTCAACGGTAGTCAGTGACTTTTTCATTTTTTTGGAATTCCTCCTGAGTTGATATTTTTTTACAATGTAAAGCATATTAAAGCATCCGCGCGCGGATGTATTGGGAACGTTATGATATAGAATAAACGCATATCGCATATCTATCATATTATATAACAAAAAGTCCCGTTTGTCTATACTTTTTTTAATTTTTCGAATTTTTAAGTGCTTTTTTTGAGACTATATCGACGGTCCTCGGAGAGTTCTGATAACGGCATCGCGAATTTCGTTCTCGTCATCCGAAAGAAGCTCAAGCTCCAGCTCCCGACGATCGTCAACAAGACCTTCGAGCATATGAGAATCCGAATCCGAAACGATCGTCATTCCTTCAAGTATAGGATATTTTTCGATAAGAGCATCGAGCGCTGTGAGATCTTTCACCTCGGCGGCAAAGAACCCCGCCTCCTTGGGAATGTCTCCAAGCATTGCTATGATACTGTCGGTCGGCTTTTCAATATGTGCGGGATACGCAACCCCTCCGCGAGAGAACACCTCTTTGGCAACCGTAAAAACATCGAGATCACTTGCAGATAACAAAAGATACTCCTCCTCGCCGATCACCTCGTCCTGCGCGTTCATTATCAGCTGTTGACCAAAGATGTCGGCTCGGTTTTTTATCTTCATTCGGCGGCTATCGACAAGCTCGCCAAACTCCATAGCCGCTTCAAGCGTCGCGAAAAGACACACAACGTGTATCTCCTCAGCGGTGGTGATCTCCATACCGGCTATCGGAACTATACCGTATTTTCGACAAGCATCATAGAAAGCCGGACAGTTTTTTACGCTGTTATGGTCGGTCAGCGCCGCCACACGTATACCGCCCAGCATTGCCATACCGGCTATGTTGTTTGGCGTCATATCGTTTTCGGCGCAGGGAGAAAGGCAAGAGTGTATATGAAGGTCGTATTTTATCTTCATTCTCAGATAAGCTTAGCCACAGCTATTGCAGTTTCGTACGTCGGGCACTTGGAGCGCAATATGTTTATTCCTTGCTCCTCGGCCTTCTTTATTACGCCGGCGCCGATCTCAGCGTTTTCCGCGATAACGACTGCGGCAACGTCCGAAAGCGATGCAACCGCAACAACGTTTATGTTAGTCATAATGGTTATCCAAACGTTGTCTGCTTTGGCGCGCCCCATGACCCAGCTCAAAAGATCACCGGTATAGCCGCCCTTTATCTCACGATCGGGAAAGGGAAGAGACAGCACCTCGAGATCAAGCTCGTCAATAAGCCTTGAAACCGTCATTTTTTATCCTCCTGAGCTATCTTTTCGTCAGATTTGTACTCCGCAACCTTTTCGCGAAGCTTTATAATACAATCGTCGAGAGACGCCTCGCCGTTAACGATGTCCTCTGCCAAAGCGCGGCAGGTCGGCGCACCGCACGAGCCACAGTCAAGATCGCAAAGCGTATTGGTTATCTGCTGTATTTGGCTCATCTTTCGCATAGCGGCGGATCGGTTGGAATCAAGTGTCATTACCGGAACGTAGTCGATACCGCTGTCCCAGAGTATATCGCTCGGTAAGCTGCCGTCTGCCGGCATATTTGAAACGTGGTTGAGAGAAACGGGTAGGTATCTGCGAAGGCTCTGAAGCCTTGCCTTGGAAATATAGGGATTTTCAACCGTCAACGCACCGCCGACGCAGCCTCCGTTACACGAATTCAGCTCAACGAAGTCAATGCCTCGGATGTTTTCCTTTTCTATTTCATCGAGAACGTGGATAACGTTTTCAATACCGTCAGCCGCAAGATACTTATCGTTCATCAAGGACGAAGATTCTCCGCCGGAGCCCGCCCAGCTGATGCCAATAATACCGGAGCAAGAAGCCTCGGTCGGGTTGTCTATCTTATTCATCTCCGAAACGAGCATAAAATACAGATCCCTCATAGCGAGAACTCCGTCGATAGCGCTTTTCTTAACGCCTATTGGGTTTTTGGCGTACGAGACCTTTGCAGGGCAGGGTGAAATAAAGAGAACACAAATATCCTCCTCGGCAAGGTCGGGATGCTTTTTCAGAGCCTCTTTTTTCGCAAGCCTTGCGGCAAGCTCGACCGGAGGCATTATCGGAATAACGTTATCTATAAGGCTCGGAAAACGAACGCTTATAAGCCTTACGACAACAGGACACGCCGAGCTTATCGCCGGCTTTTTGACCCCGGGGTCCTTCATATACTGCCTCGTGTACTCCGAAACCAGCTCGGCGGCGCGCGCCACCTCGAACACCTCGTCAAAGCCGCAACGATAAAGCCCGCTGATTATGTAGTCAATGTCCTCAAGCTTGTCAAACTGACCGTAGAGGGCAGGCGCGGGTAACGCGATCTTGTATTTGTAATCTTTGAAATTGTCAAGGGTATCGTATATCGCACGCTTTGCCTGATAAGGGCAGATACGAATGCACTCGCCGCAGTCTATGCAACGCTCGCTCTTTATAACGGCCTTGCCGTCACGAACGCGAATTGCCTCGGTGGGGCATCTCTTTATACAGTGCGTACAACCCTTGCAAAGATCGGTCTGTAACGTGACCGAATGGTGTACTCCAATCATAAGTAAAACTCTCCGGTTCAGCTGTTAACGAAAAAGCTCATAGTGACCGTCGTGCCGCGGCCAAGCTCGGTCGTTATCTTCATATCGTCAGAATATCTTTTCATATTGGGCAGACCCATACCGGCGCCGAATCCGAGCGAACGGATATTGTCCTTAGCGGTGGAATAACCCTCCTGCATGGCAAGGTCTATGTCGGGAATACCGGGGCCGGAATCGGCAAGCACGACCTCTATACGGTCATTCCAAACGTTGACGTCGGCCGAGCCTCCGTTGGCGTGAATGACCATATTTATCTCACCCTCGTACATAGCGACCGAAACGCGGCGAATTGTCTCGGCGTCAAAATTCAGCTGACGAAGCATTTTTTTGACCTGGACGGACGCGTTTCCGGCGGAGGTAAAGTCATCCCCGTCTATCAGAAAACGAAAACTTATCGCCTCACTCATTTTCTTTAACGCCGCCTCCCCTTAAGCCGTTTTCGTAAAGTCTTCCGCAGGCAACGTACATGCGCTCCTCGGTTGAAAGCATAACGATCCCGCTTTCACGGCAAAGCTCAACGACCTCGTTACCCGGCTTTTTGCCGCGCACGATAACGATACATTTCATATCCATCATCTCGGCGGTGCGAACGACCTGAAGATTAACAAGACCGGTGAGCAGCACAGCCTGCTCCTTTACGTAGGCAAGCACGTCGCTCATCATATCGCTTCCACAGGCAGAGTGGACCTCGTTTTCGATCTTGTCCTCACCGCAAAGAACGGTTGCATCAAGAAGCTCGATAATTTTTGAAATTTTCATTTAATGAAACCCCTTATAGAAAGATTTGGCTTGATTTAGCTATATGTACGTCAATTATACTATATTTTAATGACTTTGTCTACAGATATTGTTATTATATCACAAAATCGCATAAAAGTAAAGAGGCGCTCTCACAACACAAAACCAGCACTCGTAAGATCGAGTGCTGGTTTGTATCAACGAGTTTTACTCGATATTATTTCCTTGGCTATCCGTTTTGCGGATCGAGATCACGCTTGTTACCTGCGGCGGATAAGACAACGCAACCTTTCCGTCAAATGCGATCCGCAAGTGATCCCCGACGGTATACTCGGGGCAGCTTGAAATGTCGGTGTTCACCTGTACCTTCTCACCGATTGCAAAGCTTCCGTTTCCAACGTCGGTTACCTCAACGAGAACCCCTTTTTCGTTTGTTTCGAGAACCTTGCCCGTGAAATGCGGGTCAAGCTCGTCGCCAGCTTCGTCACCTTTGTTGTGTTCGTGATCGCAAACCGGCTCGGTATTGTTGAATATTTCAATGCCGCACAACTTAATGATAATTCCTTCGACGTATTCTATTTTGTTTGTATCGTCCGCCTTTTGTAATTTATGAACGTCATATACTTCATAAAGGATCGCCTTGTAACGTACGCTCCCACCGTCATTTATTTGAGAGGGAATAGGGATCAAGAGCGCCGCCACGACCAACACGCACAATATAACTATTATTTTTTTCATCGCTTTACTCCTATTTTGCAAAGTCAAGCTTTTGTCAACGACATTATATTACATTATACCACAAATTTTTCTGATGTAAAGAGACGAAAAACAAAAAGCCCTGCCGAAGCAGGGCTTTTATAAGGTCTTGCGTCAAATATTTGCCAAAATCATTTAATACTTACTCTATTGCAAAGTAATAACTTCATTTACATCAGCAACTTTGTTTTTTGGCACTTTAAGAGTAAAAGATTCATATTTTATATCATCGGTCCCGAAACTCGGAATATCGGTTCTTATGACAACATACACCTTGTTTTGCGAAACATATAGATTATCAACTGTTAATTTTATTGAACCGGAGCCGAGAGTAATTGTCCTTGTAACAATTAATGCGTTTTCTTCAAAAAAGACCTCATCATACAAATCCCTTTGTCCAATAATCAATTCCTTCGAATAATCATATTGTGCACTTTCAAAAAGATCGTTCAAATAATTATCATATTGGTCTTTGGATTTTATAATAAAGCACTTGTCGTGATGTGAATTGATAACGTTGTCAGTTATTTCATAGTCCAACACAGTTTCATTATCGGTATAATACTGAATTTTAGGCGTATAACTTTTAGACCAGTCTCTTTCCATATTAATGGAAAAATTTTCAATCAACGGCTCTTCTTCACTTATTTGCCTTATTTTTAGATAAATAGTTTCTGTAAAATCATTTCTATCGAAAATTATACTAATCTTTTTTATCGCATCAAGAGCAGAAACCTTTGCTTTTGCAAATTCATTGTTCATGCCATAATTTCCAATAATAGCATCGGCAGATGCATCGCTTTTCAATTTGTATTCACAACGGATCCTATCTACTTGATTATAGCAATAATGATACTCGTTTTTTTCTTTGTTTAATTTGTCGATTTCATCTCTTAAAGATTCTTCATAATCAATTACAATTTGAGCAATATCATATGCATCGGTCAAGTCATCATAATCACAATCATCGCAGACATTGTTTTTATCCTTCTCGTTGGGTTCCGGTTCAGCATTGTTGGGAGAGGTATCAATGGTCGTTGTTTGCTGACTGTCATCGTCAGGTAATTGTTCACTATTGCAGGCACACAAAGGAAAAATCAAAATCAACACCAAAATAAGAGCGAGCAATTTTTTCATACCAACAACCTCCTTGTCAAATTAAAATTTATCGGTTAGACACCTAACCAGTTTTATTATATAACAAAATCAACCAAAAGTCAATAGGTCGGCTCATTCATACAGATCGAACTGATTGCAACGGTAGGGGCGACCAATTGGTCGCCCGCGGGCGTTCAATGAACGCCCCTACAAAACAACAAAGCTCCCACCGCAGTGAGAGCTTTGTGTATAAGATAAAATAATTATCTCTTGGAGTTTTAGCAATACCGTCTGATATCGTGAATATCGTTAAATATCGTGTGATATCGTGCATTTATCGTATGTTTTCGTGCGATATCGTGAATATCGTGAGTATTGTTTGATAAAGTGTTGCACCAAATTTGCACCAAAATCACACCAACATTCAACGCTCAATTCCACCGACAAATTGATATTCTAATCAATGGACATCGCTTGATCGTGTATAACAGCTGATTGAAACCACAATATAAAAGCTGTTTAGAATTACGCTGACTTTTGTTTTTTATAAAATCATTTTTAATATTTTATAATATCTGTATATTCATCGCTTGTAATATTGATGACTTCTCCGTCCATAAATTCAACTTTTATTGTAACAATAACAGAAGAAGCAAATGAATGATTGTAAAATTTTGAAGCGTTAGTATATCGTCCTGTTTCACCGCTTTCTAATGGTCCTGTAATCTTTATTCCTACAAGGTTTTTACCATCAATTTCATCATATATAGGATCACCAACCGCATTGTAACAACGCCATTGTAATGTTATGTATTTTATTGTTTTGTTAGAATTGTTTTTTATTTCAGTTGTCCATTCGACGCCACCGACAAAATCCTTGTCATATGTTCTGCTCAAAATGGATATAGGCGATTTTTTTAATAAAGCTGTATTTTCACTATGATTACAAACTGTGCATTTTCTTGTTTGTTGCCCCTCTTTTTCAGTTGTGGGTTCTATACTAACGATCCAATCACCAAAAGAATGAGGAATTGTAGAGCCTTCCTCAACCGTTTCAGTTGTTCCGCACACAGAACACTTATTTATAAGTTGCTTGGGGTGCGAACAAGTCGCTTCTATCACGCTATCTTCAATCCAAGAATGATTTAGAAGATCGCCAACCTTTTCGTATTCGGTTGTTTCGCACCTTGTACATTTCTTTTTTATTTGTTTTTGAGATGTACACGTTGCTTCTATTACGCTATCTTCAATCCATAGATGATATGGTTCAATGGTTTCAGTAATTTCATTATTACATAGTGAACACATTTTTTTAATATATCCGCTATTTGTACAGTTGGCATCTTGCTGTTCTAAAACGGTGTATTCGTGAGCACACCACGCAGTAGGATCAGTGGATTGTCCAACGATCATAGAAACAATAATCACAAACAGACTACACGGGGCAATTATAGCAGAAATAACAATAGGCTTTTTTAACTTTATTGTATCTTTTTTCATAAACGATTTAATGGCTTTCAATATTAAAAGAGCCACGAGAATTATCATACTTCCCATAAGGGCGAGTGCTGATAATGCAATTAGTATTGTTAGTGCTTGTGTCATTTTCTTTTCCTCCTGAAATGAATAAAAAGTGCGTCTCATCGAGAGACGCACGAAAAACGTACCTCTCAATGTTGCTACACATCTACCCATCACAAAGGGAGAGAGAATACATTTTTACCAAAATAGTATTCCCCCTTGTAAAGGGTATATTAAGATGTGTAGCGAGTGTATTATACCACATTTAGAGCGTTTTGTCAATTAGAATAGCTGATATTGTTGAAATATATAGAAAAGACGGCTCAACGCAAGTTGAACCGCCCTTTTTGATCAAAGCAAATCGTGCTCGATAGATTCAGCCATCTTGGCTTTGTATTCTTTGAAAATGTGAACGTAGATATTAGAGGTGATTTCGGTGTTGCAATGACCGAGGTGCTCGGAAACAACAAAAAGCTCTGCATTGCAGAGCTTTTTGTATATCGAAATAATTGCCGTAAGGCACGAATTATCTCTTGGAGAACTGGCTGGCGCGACGAGCGGCCTTGAGTCCGTATTTCTTTCTTTCCTTCATTCTGGGGTCACGGGTCAGAAGACCTGCGGCCTTGAGGGCAGGACGATAGTTCTCGTCAGCCTGGAGAAGGGCACGGGAAAGACCGTGGCGGATTGCGCCTGCCTGACCCGAGATACCGCCACCCTTAACGTTGGCGATAATGTCGAACTTACCGGCAGTTCCGGTGACACCGAAGGGCTGGTTAACGATCAGCTTGAGGGTCTCAAGACCAAAGTAATCGTCAATGTCACGTCCGTTGATGGTGATAACGCCGCTTCCGGGAATTATGCGAACGCGGGCGATGGATTTCTTTCTTCTGCCTGTTCCGTAGAAATAAGGCACCGAGCTTTCGTACATATTCTGTTACCTTCCTTTCTCAGATTAAAACTCGTAAGCTTCGGGCTTCTGGGCCGCCTGCTTGTGAGCGTCGCCGGCATAGACCTTAAGACGGGTCAGCGACTTTCTACCAATGGTGTTCTTGGGAAGCATGCCCTTGACAGCCTGCTCCATTGCGAATTCAGGACGCTCGGCCATGAGAGTCTTGTACTGGATCTTCTTCATTCCGCCGACGTAACCCGAGTGATGATAGTAGTATTTGTCCTGCAGCTTGTTGCCGGTCAGAACAGCCTTGTCGGCGTTGATGATGATAACGAACTCGCCGCAGTCAACACCGGGGGTGTACTCAGCGCGATGCTTACCGCGAAGAATGTTCGCGGCGGCAACTGCGGTTCTACCCATCGGCTTTCCGGCTGCATCGAGAATGTACCATTTGCGCTCGACTTCATTGACTTTTGCCATGTAAGTTGACATAGTAATCCTCCAAAAAATGTATCTTGTTTTTTTCAAGCTCGGTTATTATAGCATACTCGTTTTGGCTTGTCAATAGCTTTTTTCAAAAAAAATCAACTTTTTTCAAAAAAACAGCCCTATTTCTCGCATTTTCTTTGTTTTTGCGCCTTTTTGCTCCTGCTTGCTCGTCCATCGGGAACGCTTTTTTGCTTTTGGCTCTGTCATAACGCCGCGCGCCCTCTCATAACATTGTTACAGATCAAAACAAAGGAAGGAATAGCAACAATGAAAAACAAATACGCCCCCGAAGGATCTCTTATATCCACTCCCGAAAACCGTGAGCTTACCTCATCTCCCGATGGACTTGACCGAGCCGCCGCGCAGGGAAGAACGCTTGAAGGCGTGGCTCAGCTCTGCGACGGCTCGATGAGACTTCATATTGACCTTTACGGCACGCGCGGCATTATAGAAAGAAGCGAAGTCTCCTACGACCCGTCGGGTCAACCCACAAAAGACATAGCTATAATAACGCGCGTTGGAAAGCCGGTCTGCTTCAAGGTGTTGGGACGGGATTTCGATTCAAAGGGCGAGTTTTACCGTCTTTCGCGCCGCGATGCGCAGGAGGAATGTTATAGAAACCAACTGAGAGATCTTTGCCCCGGCGATATAATCGACGCGAAGGTCACTCACCTTGAGACCTTCGGCGCATTTCTTGACATTGGATGCGGATTGCCCTCGCTTTTGTCGATAGACAGCATATCGGTATCAAGGATCTCGCACCCGCGGGATAGACTTTATTGCGGAATGAACATCAGATGCGTGATTCGTTCGATAGACCACAGCACACACAAGATACTCGTTTCAATGCGAGAGCTTCTCGGCAGCTGGGAGGAGAACGCCGCCGCCTTTGAAGCAGGGCAAACGGTTGCGGGTATCGTTCGAAGCGTTGAGAGCTACGGCGTTTTCGTTGAGCTTGCGCCGAATCTTGCAGGACTCGCCGAGCTTCGCGAGGGAGACCCGCCGCCTCGTCCGGGGCAGAGAGTCGCGGTATACATAAAGAGCATACTTCCCGAGCGAATGAAGATAAAGCTCGTTCTGGTCGACTCAAGCGGCAACGACGCCCCGCCGCCCGACTCGTTCAAATACTTCGTTGACCGAAAGGTAACTCATATCGATCGCTGGGTATACTCACCCAAAAGCTCGCCGCGCATCATAGAAACCGTATTTGACGATACCGTTTAATCAAAATGACCCGACCCCAAGTCAGTCGACTCGAGGTCGGGTCTTTCTTTTTTGTCATGGCAAAATTCAGCGTTAATAAAAAATCATTTGCACTTTTTTTCAGCAATTATATCTCTCAGCTGTGTGCTGCTCGTGCCCTTGGTATAAGGGAAATACACGATCTCAACCTTGTCCTTAAATATTTCTTCGTATCTTTTGAAGCGTTCCGTGCCTTTATAATCGGAGCCGACAAACAGCTTATCAAAGTGATATATATTCCACGCGTCGCTGTCTTCATCCGGGGATTCAACAACTTTATCGACAAACCGTATGCTTTTTATTATCTCGCAACGTTCTTCAAAGGGAATGAAGGTTTCTTTGCCCTTCCATGCGCCGCTGTTATGCACACCGACTATCAAATGATCGCACTGTTCTTTGGCGCGCCGTAGCAAGTTTAAGTGCCCTATATGGAACAGATCAAAAGTGCCCGAAAGATATCCCACGACCACCTGAGGCTTATTCGAGATCCTTCCGCTTTCTTTTTTATAACGGTAGCTATCGTCTCCAAAGCCCTCGGGATCGGTTTGATACCTCTCAATAACGTGCTTATATACCTCGTCGTATTGCGGGATATATAAAGTTTCCCGAGCATACATTTTCTTTATCAAACGGCAAGCAAGGTCATCAACCAGCGAAAGATCGTTTTCGCCGCCGTTAAAAGCGGTTCCCTTAAGGGCTCCGGGTGAAACGTCTAAAATTCTATTTTGATATCCGGCGGCTTTTAGCTCAATATTTATATTCTCTATAAATCTGCAAAGTCCCGCTTTTGCAGCGCCGTAAACGCTGAAATAGGGCGACGACACGTGCCCCGCGACAGACCCCATCACAGCGGTGTAAAAAGGTCGATCCGACTTGATCCTGTGATAGTATTTTTTTATGATACGAACGATAGAATTGAAATTCACGTTCATAAGATTTTTTATCTCTGCTTCGGTAAGATCTTCGAAGAGGGAAACACGACCGAACCCTGCCGTGATAACCAAGGCTTCTATATCGGTAATGCCGTCAAAAACAGAAAGATCGTCGTTTGCAAAATTGACTTTATAAAACGATGTTTTTTCTTCAAACTCTCTCCTGAAATTATCGGGGAGGGCCTGTACGCACACCTCTTCCTTGCCAACTATATATAAGTGATCATATCTGCTTAACATATTTTTGCAAATGGAAAGACCTATTCCGCTGTTTCCACCTACAATTAACGCCTTTTTCATTATATCCTCCGGATATTTATAAATATCTGTTTACTTAAACGTCCTTGCAGCTTTCGCAGATAAGCTCTGCACATTTAGCAGCCGCGTCTCCCTTTATGACCATGCCCACGGAATCGTAGAACTCATTTAGCTTTTCCAAATACGAGACCTGGTCAAACTCTTCAACGCGAGACTCCAGCTCATCGTTGCTTTGAGCCAACGGGAAGGGAAGGTTGTTTATCTCGAAATAAAAATTCCTGTCATTCTTATAGTCATCTATATCGGTTGCAAACTGAAAGCACGGCTTTCGAGACAAAGCGAAATCAAACATAAGGGACGAATAGTCGCTTATAACAACGTCGCACGAGCTCAAGAGTTCTTGCATATCGGGATAGTACGATGCGTTTATAATTTGACCGTCGAAAGCCAAATTTTCCGATTTCTCCACAACGTTTGGATGAAGACGCACCAAAATTACAACTTTTTTATTAAATCTTTTTTCGAAAACGCGTCTGGCTCTTTCATAATCCAAGGAATACGCCTCAATGGACATATCGACACGGAAGGTGGGAGCATATAACACGGTCATTGTATCGTCACTCAGACCAAAGAAGCCGAAAACCTTATCCTTTACGTTTTCGTCACCGCTTATTACGATATCGTTTCTCGGAGAGCCCCATTGCTTGATTTCTTTATCATACCAGAAAGCGCTCTTATAGATATTGGTCATAAACTCACTGTCGGAGATTATATAATCAATATATTTCGAGTCCCTTTTTGCACCTCTTACGTATCCCCGGTCCAAGGCGCTTTCAACGTCTTTTTCGATACGCTTAAGTGCAAAGCCGTGCCAGGTTTGTATATATATCTGTTTTTTTCTTTTGAAGAGCAGAAACCCCTTCCGGCAGTTGTCGACCCAAACCTTTGCGGTGCAAAGATGAAAAATACCTTTTGTGCTATACGTCTTAACTCCGCAAATCCCAGCCGGAAGCGTTACAGCGTCCTTCTCATCTTTAACGAGCCAAATTATTTTCAGATCTTTGCCGAGCTTTATAAGCTCTTCGGCTATATATTTTGGATTGTCTCCATATCCTCTTCCGTAATAGCTTGAAAGCACGATCTTTTTGTTGTCGATCGGAAAAAGAGAGCTGACAAGCCATGTGAGTACAACGCGCGCGCCCTTTAAGCACTTCTTCAAAATCCTCATCGTATGCCGTTCCTCAGCTTATCCTTGTTTTTAATAACGACAATAATTCTGTAAATAAGAACTATTCCTTCCGCAACCGAAGTCGCAAATCCAAGTGTAATAATGTTCATCACACCGGCAAAATACATAACCAACAGGTTGACAATATGAATACACGAGCCGACTATAACCGAATAGTTTGCGTGCTTGTTCATACCCATAGCGCCCAAAACCGGGAAGCCGAGTATATAGCTGGGCAGAATGAACACAACCGCCGGCAGCATAGTCCTTAAAACGTCGCCCACATAACCGTATTCGTCACCAAACAACCATATACATATCGGATTTGCCCAGATAAACAGTATCGCGCAACCCAGAATGATTATCGGCTCCAATACCAATATTACCTTTTTAATAAGCTTGAAATCCTTGTTTTTGACCATATACGGATATAGGCTGTCCGATATGGGAGAGATGCCGTTTTTTGCGGTGGAGACCAGCTTGTCGGCAGAAGTATAGAAGCCCGTCATAGCGCCTCCGGACAAAAAATCCAAAATAATGGTGTTTGCAGCCGTATATGCGGTGGAAGCGATTCTGGACATAAAAAAGATAGACGACGTTTTCATTCTGGATAATATATCTTTCAACCTGCAAGAGGTGAATTTTATATCCATAGAACGCAAATGTATATACGTTGCGATCAAAGCGCCTAAATTGCCGATAACGTTCAGGATCGGAATGTATATATAGTCTTTCGGCTCCTTGACAAGGATAAATATCATCAACGTAAAGAACAGCTTTATAAGAATGGTCCTAACTGTGATAGTTCCCATTCGTTCTATTCCTCTGTACATATAGTCCGGAAGAAGAGAACCAATAGCGGTCGATAGACAAAACAGCATCAAAAACAGTATATGCTCTCGCCATCTCGATATAGAGAAGCAAAGAACCAGAAGCACCGCCAAGGATATAAGCGACAAAATCAGCTTGTTGATCGTAACCGACGAGAAAATCAGCGAAAGCTTTTGCTTGTTTTCACGGCTGTTTGCCACCTCCTCCGTGGCAGATATCAAAAAACCAAAATCTATAAAAAGTTGAAAATATACCATTATAGACGTTGCCAAACCAATAAGGCCGTATGCCTCAGGCCCCAAAACTCGCGTTTCATACGGAACGACGATAAAGCTCAACAAATAGTTGGAAAACGTTAATATATATAGCATTATTGTGTTTTTCAGTAAAACTTTTTTCTTGTTTTCAGCCATTACTGTTGCCTCTGTTATCTAAATATCGTTAAAGCCAAACGCGGTAAAAGAGCAAATCGGTATCAACATACCTTATCTGTCAGTCCTGCTGCTTTCCTCGGAGCATAACTTTATTATCACCGTTTTGCTACATATAATTTCACTGTTATAGCATATCACAAACAATCATTTGTGTCAAGTTTCCGCACATCTTTTCATAATCTTTACCGGCAATTGATATTTAACCGATTTTATATAAATATTTCAAAGAAACACGATATGTCGTTACCTATAATTAAATTTTTTAAGACCGAGGGATCGATGGTCTTTCCGTGGGGATATTAACTTTTTGCTTTTTTGGTTAATTTTTTTATATTTGATTTCTTGGGATAATATCGTTTAATTTGCAAATAATATCAATGAAACGCCAATGCATTAAAACGATAAACAGGAAAGGTACAAATATATATGAAAGCAACAGGAATCGTGCGCCGTATCGACGACCTCGGACGTGTCGTTATACCGAAGGAGATCAGAAGAACTATGCGCATCAGAGAGGGCGATCCTCTCGAAATATACACCGACCGCGAGGGCGAGGTCATCTTCAAAAAGTATTCGCCCATCGGCGAGCTCGCTGAGTTCGCCGCTCAGTACGCCGAAACCCTTCACAAGACCTGCAATATGTCTGTCATCATCTGCGATCGCGACGCCGTTATCGCCAGCTCCGGTCTGCCTCGCCGTGAGTTTGCCGAGAAGCGTCTTTCTCCCGAGCTTGAAAAGCTGATAAACGCTCGCTCTCTTTACTGTTGGAAGGAAGGGAACGACCGTCTTCAGGCTACCGTCGATCAGTCGACCTACCACGTCAGCTGTGCTATGCCGATATTGACCGAGGGTGATATCATTGGCTGCGTTGCCTCAATGTCAGACGGGTCTCGCCCGTCCGAGCTGAACTCGGATCTCGAAGCCAAGCTGATACAGACAGCCGCCGGTTTTCTCGGCCGTCAGCTCGAAAGCTGACTTAAGTGAGCGCCTCTTTGGGGCGCTCACTTTCTTTTTTATTTTTATTCGTATCCGTCGGTTTGTGACATTTTTTTTGTATCGCCGCGTGTATAATTGTTGCGGAGGTGAGGACATGGGGCAGACGGTTTACGCCGATCTTTTGTTTTTAATAAATTTCAGCATGGACTATCTTTGCTTTTACATAACGGCCAAGCTACTTCATCGCAAGCTCCCCCCTATACGGACGCTCTTGGCGTCCATATTCGGCGGAGTTTACGCCGTCGGAATACTTATGGCAGCTGTAGTTCCTCCGCTTGAGCTTGTCTGCGACATCGGCGCGGGACTCGCCATGTGCTTGATCGTTTTTGTCGGCAAAAAGGTACGCGCCGTCAGCTTTTCGATCGCGTCCTTGGCGTACGTTGGGGTGTCTGTAGCGCTTGGGGGTATGATGACCGCCATCTTCAATATGCTGAACCTTCTCGGTCTTCCGCTCGGCTCGATAAACGAGAGCGGTGACGGTATGCCGGTTTGGTTTTTTGCACTTTTAGCGGCGGCGTCCGGCATCGCAACGCTGGCAAGCGGACGCTTTCTTCGTCAAAAGCAGAGTGAACGGAGCGCCGATATAGAAATAACTTATGCGGGAAAGACCGTACGTCTTGCCGCCATTTGTGACAGCGGAAATCTTGTTCGCGATCCCGTTAGCGGAAAAAGCGTCGTTATCGCCGATCTTGCATCGGTTCAGCGAGCACTTCCCGATGCATTGGTGCGCGCCGTGAGGCGCAAGGACGCCTCCTTACTTGCCGACCTCCCGCCCGACTCGGCTCGGCGTTTGAGGTTGGTTCCGTCAAGAACCGCGATAGGCGGAGGTATGCTGTTTGCCATGTCTCCCGACCGTTTGACCGTCAGCTTACCCGGTGAGGACGCCCACGAGGTCGAGGCGCTTTTTGCTCCGGTAGAATTATTGTCAAGTGCCGGTGGGTTTCAAGCTTTGATACCCCCGGAATTCGTGGTTTAGAAGAAAGGTTTTACTATGAATATATTCAAGCTAATAAAGCAAAAGCTCAAGGACAGGCGCGAGAGCCGCAGGGCGGGACTTTTTTACGTCAACGGTCCCGACGTACTGCCGCCACCGCTTTCTCACGAGGAGGAGGCAATGCTGCTGTCTCGCGTAGACGAGGACGAAAACGCCAGACCCACGTTGGTTGAGCGGAATCTGCGACTAGTTGTGTACATAGCAAAAAGGTTCGAGAGCACCGGGATCGGTATAGAAGATCTCGTTTCGATCGGAACGGTCGGTCTTATCAAGGCGATAAACACCTTCCACGCTGACCGCAACATCAAGCTCGCCACCTATGCCTCAAGGTGCATAGAGAACGAAATACTGATGTATATAAGAAAGAAAAGCCCTTCTCGCTGCGAGGTCTCCATAGACGAGCCCTTAAACGTGGATTGGGACGGAAACGAGCTGCTTTTATCCGACATTCTGGGATGTGACGAGGACTCGGTTGGCTACGAGCTTGAGCAACGTGAGGAGAGAAGGGTGATACGCGACGCAGTAGATCGCCTCGAAGAGCGTGAAAAACTGATAATAGGTCTTCGCTTTGGGTTGAACGGAAGCCGCGAGATGACTCAAAAGGAGGTTGCAGACCTGCTCGGCATCTCTCAGTCTTACATATCAAGACTCGAAAAAAAGATAATTTCTCGTCTAAGGGTCGAAATTGCGGGAAAGATATAAAAAATTTCAAAAAACTATTGCAAAATAAAAAAGTTTGTGATATAATACCATCAATTACGGCTAGACAGCCACCCGAAAGGTTTGGGTGAGCGAGGGGGCCGTTATCGGAGGTGAAAGAAATGAAGCAGGGAATCCATCCCAACTACGAAAAGTGCACTGTTATTTGTGCCTGCGGTGAGAAGGTTGAGACCAGATCCACCAACGGCGGTGAGATCAGAGTTGAAATTTGCTCTAAGTGCCATCCGTTCTATACCGGCAAGCAGAAGCTCGTCGATACCGGCGGACGCGTCGACAAGTTCAAGAAGAGACTCGAGGCAAGCAAATAAGCATTCGTATACGGGCAGAAAATCTACACGGTTTTTTGCCCGTTTTGCTGTTTTTATAACTTATGAGGTCTATATGGAAGTTAAAGATAAACTCGAATACAGCAAGGTTGCCATAATCGGGGCGATCACCTTCGGCACATCCGAGCAGGAGGTAAACATCTCGCTCGACGAGTTGACAAGACTGGTCGATACTGCGGGCGGCGAGGTCGTTATTCGTATGACGCAAAATCTGCGCTCACCCAACCCCGCAACCTATATCGGAGAGGGCAAGCTAGAGGAGCTCAACTGCCTTTGCCGCGATAACGCGATCGAGCTCGCCGTGTTTGACGCCGAGCTGTCTCCTTCTCAGATAAGAAACATTGAGGACGTTTTGCAGGACGTTCGTGTTATCGACCGAACGATACTGATACTCGATATATTTGCACTTCACGCCAGCACGGGAGAGGGTAAGCTTCAGGTCGAGCTGGCGCAGCTCCGCTATACTGCGCCGCGACTGACCGGTCACGGAACCGAGATGTCAAGGCTGGGAGGCGGAATCGGAACACGAGGTCCCGGAGAATCGAAGCTGGAGAGCGACAGACGTCATATTCAGCGCCGTATACGCTCGCTTGAGGATGAGCTTGAAACGCTTGAAAAGAACCGCATGACGATGCGCGCCTCTCGCGATCGAAGCGGGATCCCAAAGGTTGCAATCGTTGGATATACCAATGCCGGAAAGTCGACCCTTCTTAACCGCCTGACCGACGCGGGCATTCTCGCAGAGGACAAGCTTTTTGCCACCCTTGATCCTACGACGCGTAAATTTACACTACCCGGAGGATCTTCCATACTGCTGACCGATACCGTTGGCTTCATTCGCAATCTGCCGCATCAGCTCGTTCGAGCGTTTCGCTCAACCCTTGAGGAGGCGGTTTTTGCCGACGTTTTGGTCATTCTTTGCGATGCGTCCGACCCCGAGCACGCGACTCAGCTCGCCGTCACCGAGGAGACGTTAACCGAGCTTGGCGCGGTCGACAAGCCCACGCTGATCGTATTTAACAAGTGCGATCTTGGAGCCGCGGAAATGCCGAGGTTCGGTCAGGCTCGTCCCGAGAACGTCTGCTACGTTTCGGCTCTGACGGGACAGGGAATAGACGCCTTTGTTAACAAGCTCGAGCAGATAATTATGGAGGGAAGCACGCTTGAATCGTTTTTCTTCCCCAATTCAGAGGGCGGCGCTCTAAACACCCTTTATAAGAACGCATCGTCGATCGAAAACGTTGAATACGGTGCTGAAGGCATCACCGCAACGGCAATAGTTGACGCCAAAACTCGCGGTATGCTGAGGAAATATCTGACCTCTGCCGAGGAGGAAACTATCGATGAGTGAGCTTTATACCACGATAGCTCACGAGGCGAGCGCTGAATTTGAAGAAAAAAGATCGGTGTTTTACGGTCATATAATCCCCGCAAAAACCGAAGCCGAGGCTATGGCTTTCGTAAAGTCAAAGCAAAGCGAGTTTCGCGACGCCACTCACAACGTGTGGGCGTACTATATGAAAAACGGTGTTTTGGCGCGCTATTCGGACGACGGTGAGCCGACGGGAACTGCCGGACTTCCGACGCTTGAAGCTATCAGAAAGAGTGGGGTTCAGGACGTTTGCGTTGTTGTGACCCGCTATTTCGGCGGAATACTTCTGGGCGCGGGTGGACTTGTTCGCGCCTACTCGAAGGCGGCGTCTCTGGCGATCGAGGCGGCGGGAATCGTTACCTACGAGCCCTTTGCCGAGCTGACGCTGAACTGCACCTATTCAGATTACCAGCGACTTTGCGTTGAGCTTCCAAAGCTTGGAGCAAAAACCGACAGTGCAGACTTCACCGATCGCGTAATTATGAAAATAGCGATCAAAGAAGGCTTGGTTGATGGCGTGATATCTAAGGTCTCCGAGCTGACCGCCGGTCGTACGACGGTTGCTGTTACCGGAAAACGACTTGACAAATAAAAGCATCTCCCGAACGGTACCGTTCGGGAGATTTCATTTATTTCATTGATTTCGCACAAAGCAGTGCCGCGTGAAGTGCATTACTTGCCGAAACGAAGCGGATAAAATCGCGATCTCTCATCGGCGAAAGCGAAAGCTTTTCAACCGACTCGCCCTTTTCGGTCGAGATACCGACGTAGACAGTTCCAACCGGCTTTTCATCGTTTCCTCCGCCAGGACCCGCGATACCTGTAGTAGAAACTCCAATGTCCGCGCCAAGCGCAAGTCTTATGCCTCTTGCCATCTCTGCGGCAGTCTCGGCAGAGACTGCTCCGTACTCGTCAAGGGTTTGAGGTGAGACGTTCAGCATCCTTATTTTTGCTTCGTTCGCATAGGTCACGGCTCCGCCGAGAAACACCGCCGAGCAACCCGAAATGTCAACTATGCGCTTGGCAACCAAGCCCCCTGTGCAGGACTCGGCACATGCGAGCGTCAATCCCCGATGTGCCAGCTCTTGAACAAGCGAGTTTTCAAGGGATTGTACGTCAATTCCGTAAATATACTTACCGACCCCGCTCTCTGCTATCTGTCTGACGGTCTCGTCGCACATCAGTGTCGCCCGTTCAGCGTCGTCAGCCATGGCCGTAACTCGGAAACGAACCTCTCCTTCCTTGGCGTATGGAGCTATGGTAGGGTTTTTTGCAGAGTCTATCATAGGGCGCAGGATTTCCTCCGCGGCAGACTCTCCGATGCCGAAAAGATGAACGTTTCGGCTGACAAGAGCTGAATGCCGTCTTGCCAAGAGCTTCGGTTTAACTTGCTTTTCAAACATATCGATCATCTCGGAAGGAACTCCGGGCATCATAACTATAACGCGATGCTCGGCGTCCTCAAGCCAAAGCCCCGGCGCCGTTCCGCAATCGTTATGAAGAACATCGGCTCCCTCGGGAACCATTGCCTGGCGCCTGTTGTTCTCGGGCATCGCTCGATTTCTTGAAACGAAGTAGCCTCGTATCTCGTCAAGGATCTCGGGGTGAAATACCAGACGGCGCCCCATAAGCTCTGCCGCCGTCTCACGCGTGAGATCGTCACAGGTCGGACCGAGTCCGCCGGTCACAACGACCACATCTACCCGCGAGAGCGCCAACGAAAACGCCTCCTTGAGCCGTTGAGGATTGTCTCCGACCACGGTCTGGTGGTATACCGATATCCCAAGGCCCGCGAGCTCGCGCGAAAGATGCGCGGCGTTGGTATTAACTATATCACCGAGCAGCAGCTCCGTGCCAACGCACAGTATCTCGGCAACCTTTATCTCATTTATCATTTACACCAACTCCCAAGCGAAATATATGTACTGATTATACCACATTATAGCAGTAATGTAAACCGAACGGTAAAATTTTTAACCTTAAAAGCAAAAAAGTACTGTTCTAAAACCGATTTTTATGTTACAATATATGATGGCAACGATATTGGCAGAAGGGAGTTGAAAAATTGGGAATCTGCAATCTTTGCCCCCGCGAATGCTCGGTCGATCGGGCGGCGGGCGAGCTTGGATATTGCGGGGTTGGTAATACGCTTCGAATTGCCCGCTTTGCCCCTCATTTTTGGGAAGAGCCTCCTTTTTCGGGAACGCGCGGTGCGGGAGCCATATTCTTTTCGGGCTGCTCGCTCAGATGTGTTTACTGCCAAAACCATGACCTGAGCCATGCGGCAAAGGGATTTGACGTGACCGAGGACGAGCTTTGCGGAATCATTCTTGACCTGCAAGAGGCAGGAGTTCATTGCATTGATCTCGTTACGCCGACCCATTATGCCGACGCTCTCGTTCGAGTGTTAAGTCGGGTCAAGCCTCTGCTGAATATACCCGTCGTTTGGAACTGCGGTGGATACGAAAAGGTCGAAACGCTCAAAGCGCTTGACGGTCTCGTTGACGTATACCTTCCCGACTTCAAATACGCCTCAGAAGAGCTTGCCGAAAGGTATTCGGGCGCTCCAAGCTATCCGAAAGTCGCGCAGGCTGCTCTTGCCGAGATGTACCGACAGACGGGTGCCGTCAAGCTTGACGGTGACGGCATTATAAAAAAAGGCGTTATCATACGGCATTTGGTGTTGCCGGGCGCGAGGAAGGATTCTATCGCCGTTCTTGATCTTATCGCAAACACCGTTCCGGTGAAGGACGTTCGCCTGAGCCTTATGAGTCAGTACACCCCCGACTTTGCCGCCGACTGCGGCTTAAAGGAGCTCTACCGTCGCGTCACGAGCTTTGAATATAACGCCGTTCTTGCTCATGCCGAAGCCTTAGGCTTTGAGGGATACTTTCAAGAACGAAGCTCAGCCGACAAAAAATACACTCCGGAATTTTCCGGAGAAGACAAAAAGAGGAATTTATGATAAAAAAGCCCGAAATACTTTCGCCCGCCGGAAATTTTGAAAAGCTGCGTGCCGCGATCCGCTACGGTGCCGACGCCGTTTATCTTGCAGGAAAGAGCTTTGGTATGCGATCGTCGTCCGATAACTTTGATCTTGACGAGCTAAAGCAGGCGTGCGACTACGTCCACAGCTTTGGCAAAAAGCTCTATCTCACGGTAAACACTATGCCGCACGGCGACGAGTATCCGGCTCTGCGAGAATTTCTTGAGGAGATCTCAAGCTTCGGCATCGACGCCATGATCGTAGCAGACCTTGGAGTTATTGCCACGATAAAAGAAATCTTGCCCGAAATGCAGATACATATATCAACTCAAGCGGGTATCACGTCTCCCGCGGCGGCACTTGCTTATGCAAGGCTCGGAGCATCGAGACTCGTGCTGGCAAGAGAGCTGACTCTGCCAGAGATACGGGCAATACGTGACTCTCTGCCGCCCGAGATCGAGCTTGAAGCCTTTGTTCACGGCGCTATGTGCGTTTCGTACAGCGGTCGTTGTCTGCTTTCAAATATGCTGATCGGTCGCGATGCAAACCGAGGCATGTGTGCTCAGCCCTGCCGCTGGAACTATACCATACTTGAGGAAAAGCGGCTCGATCTGCCTATTCCCGTTGAGCAAGACGAAAAGGGAACTTATATAATGTCCTCCAAGGATATGTGCACTGTCGAGCTTATCCCCCAGCTTGTGGCGGCGGGCATAAACTCCTTTAAGATCGAAGGACGCGTCAAGAGCGCTTACTATACGGCTGTCGTCACCAACTCCTACCGTATGGCTCTCGACGCATATTACAACGATCCCGAGGGCTACTCTTTCGATCCCGCCTGGATGACCGAGCTTGAAAGCGTTTCTCACCGCGAATACGCCACCGGGTTTTATCTTAACACTCCGGCAGAGAACGCCCAGCTTTGCGCGAGCAGTGGATATATTCGTGAGAAATCGTATCTTGCAACGGCGCAGGCAAACGCCGATGCGGGCGAGCTTTGCCGGTTTATGCAGAAGAACAAGCTGATTGTTAACGAAGAGGTCGAGCTTCTCTCGCCGGGAAAGACGGGTTGTCGCTTCACGCTGACCGAGCTTTACGACGAAAACGGCGAGCCTATTGAAAGCGCGCCTCATCCGTCCATGACCTTCTTTGCAAGACTGCCCTTTGACGTAAAAGAGGGAGATATATTGCGCGGAGCTAACTAACTAAAAATGACCCCTCGATGACCGAGGGGTCGTATATTTTTATTCACCCTTTATAACTGCGGCAAGGGCAGGTGCCACCAGCTCAACGGCAAGCTTTGCCTCGTCGAGCGTGTTTCCGGACGCTCCTATCTCCAGCAACAACGAGCTTGGTGCCAGCTGCTGATTGTATACGGAATCTCTGAAATAGGTGGGACGACATAAAGTAGAGTTTGACTCATTGAGCTCGGCGCGAAGCTTCTGCGCGAGAGCCAGATTGCTTTCCCATTTCGTATCTGCTCCGCTTCCAACGACGCACATTACCTGCGCCGCCGTTTGACCGTTAATCTCCGCGACAGGCTTGACCAGATCTCCGTTTGAGCGTTCAATCGAATCTCTGTGAATATCAATAACGTACTTTATCGAGGGATGCTCTGCAAGATAGCGCTCAACGGTTTCGGCACTGCTCGCGTAAGCTCCGCTATAATTTCCGTTGCCGTCGTGCATTATATCGCAGTGAAGCGTTGGTATTCCCAGGGCTTCGAGCCTGTCTGCAAGCAGCTTTCCAAGCGACACGACTGTTTTTGTGGGATCGTTTGAGCGAGGATCGGTATTATCATCGGGAGAATAATACGTAACTCCGTCAGGGGTGTACGCCTCGGTCGCATGAGTATGCAGGATCAAAACCAACGGCTCGTTTGACGAGATTGCACTCGAAACGTCTATTCCCATGATTTTTTCGAGGTCAAGCTCTTTGTATACCTTGCTGAGGTTATTTATATATCCAACTCCGCTATTCGAGACGCTGAGATCCATAGGAATAATGCCAAGCATACCCGCAGGTATGCTTGAGGAATCATCATCTTCAACGTCCGATCCGTCGGGGTTCACGGTGCTGATCTGTGAGTTTCGCATATATATAGTCTTGCCGTCGTATATAAGTCGGCTCCAGCCGTCACCCTCGTCGTTTTCAAAAAGAATGCCGGTTCGGATCAGCTCTGTTCCGTCATTAAGTGTGCCTCCTCGGTTGTCTTTCGTCGGTTCGAGATAGTAGTTTGAAGGCTGATTTGGAAGATAGTTACCATCGTAATCTGTAGGACGTACCCAAACGGTTTCCTGAAGCTCGGTCCAAATATTTGCCCTATGCCACGGGGTATTGGAGAACGAAGTTTCTTCGTCGTATACGCATCCGTCTCCCAGAGTGATCACGGAAAGCTTTTCACAGTCGGCAAAGGCATATTCTCCAACCTTAACGTTATCCGGAACAGTCACCGCGGTCAGCGACGCGCAGTATCTGAACGCCGAGCTGCCGATCTCCTTGACGGTCATTCCCATAATGCTTTCGGGTATGGAAAGCTCGGTGAGATTACCGTTATATCCATTGATGCTGACGCTACCGTCAGCTTGCATTTTATGTATATACGCAGCGGAATTTACGGTGCAGCTTGCGGTCTTTCCATTTCGCGACGTTGCAGTTATCGTAGCACTTCCTTCGGCTATAGCAAGAACCACTCCGTCACGACTTACCTGTATCACCTTTGGATCTGAGCTTTCAAAGGTCACGTCTTCCCGGTCGGCGGTGATAATATACGAATTTCCCGTCGGCAGGTTCAAATGGCTTACGCTAAGCACGGGGGAATCGCTCGAGATGTCGAGGCTTGCCGAGCCGACGTAACCGGCGTTGACGGTTTTACCGTTCGTCAGCGTTACGATGAGATCTCCGTTTTCGTCTATCTCAACCTTTTCAACTCCAACGCCGTCCGCTCCGTTCTTGCCGTTGTCTCCGTCGCTTCCGTCCTTGCCGTCATCTCCGTTTTCACCTTGCAGTGAGGCTATCCATTCCGCCTCGCTCCCGGTATATCCGTGACGAACGGCGATCTCATACGCCGATTCTCCGCTGACGTTACAGGAGGCAAGCATTATCAGTAACACAAACGAAATTATCAGTGTCGCTACGATACGAAATTTTTTCATCAAATATATCTCCGAAATACTTTTGTTGATAATTACCTCCTTATGATACCATTTTTTCAAGTAAAAGTAAATAGTGTTTTGATTTTTCTCGACAAAAAAAGAGAACGAAGATATTGAACTGCCCCAAATTGTACGGACAGCACAAAAAAAGAGTCCTAAAGTAGAAAATATTAAAAATTAAGCAACGAACTGACATCGCTTTTCGAGTGGTGTCAGTTTTGTTTTAAGTTGGATGCGTTCATTGTTGTAGAACT
>JAFVUB010000002.1 GCA_017502915.1 Clostridia bacterium | reverse complement strand
TTAGATAGAACGATAGACAAAATCACATTCCTTGTCGCTTGGATTGAAAACAGGGAAATTTCGAACGTTGATTACGAAAGCGTTCTGGATTTTTGGTTAACGTAAAATGAAGAAAATTATTGTAATTGGTTGTCCCGGAAGCGGCAAAAGCACGGTTTCGCGGGCGTTACAGAACAAGACAGGCATTCCGCTGTATCACCTCGATATGATGTATTGGAACGCTGACAAGACTACGGTAGAAAAGAGCGTTTTTCTCGAACGCCTGTCCGCTGTGCTCGAGAAAGACGAGTGGATTATCGACGGCAATTACGGCTCTACGATGGAGTTGCGAATGGCAGCGTGTGACACGGTGATATTCCTCGACTATCCGTTGGACATATGCCTTGACGGAATCAAAGAGCGCCGCGGAAAGCCACGCAGTGATATGCCGTGGATCGAAACCGAAGAAGATTCGGAATTCATCGAATTTATAGGAAACTATGATGAGCAGCAAAAGCCTAAGGTGCTTGAATTGCTCCAAAAATATAGCGATAAAAACATTATCATTTTGGAGAGCAGAGAACAAGCGGATGCGTTCTTGAATGGAGAAAACCTATGATTAAAGAGCTGATGCACGATCCGATCTTCCTCGCAGGAAAGTCGGAGGTTGCTACAAAAGAAGATTTACAGGTCGCACAGGACTTGCTTGATACGCTGATGGCGCACAGAGAAAGCTGTGTCGGCATGGCTGCCAACATGATAGGTGTGCGCAAGCGCATTATCGCCTTTTTCGATGAGAGCGGACAAGCTCCTATGTACACGGTTATGCTTAATCCCCAAATCGTAGCTAAATCCGGGATATATGAAACCGAGGAAGGTTGTTTGTCCCTTCTCGGTGGTCCGCGCAAATGTAAGAGATATAAAACAATCAAAGTGCAGTTTCAAACACTTGAAATGAAGATACACACAAAGAATTTTTCAGGCTGGACAGCGCAGATAATACAGCATGAGATTGATCACTGCAATGGTGTGTTGATATAAAATAGGGGGGATTGCTTTGGAGAATTCGACGTATAAATTTATATCGATTCCGTATGTTATTGATCGTAAATTGTATAAATATTATAGCAATACGGGGTATGCTATTGATAGTATAAAAAACAGAAGAATTCATTTGGATAATCCCAGAAATTTTAATGATCCTTTTGAGGCAGCTTTTTGTTGTTACCACTATTCCCGTCAACCAATAACTGATACTATGAAAAGGATTGTGGCTAAAGTTCATAAGTATATCGCAAGTGCATTTGGAAATCCAAAACAGAATGAAATTCTGTCTGCTATGATGTTATATACGATAAACAAAGATTGGCAGCGAGAGGAAATTGTTACGGTTTCATCGGCGGTAGAGAATATATATAATTGTTTGGGCGAGGTGGGTTTTACCTTTGATGAATTCTGTGATTTGATTGATCAAGGTTTTTTGATGGTAGATCCATTTCTTCATGTTGAGTGTAAAATTTCTTGCTTTAGCGAGATTAAAGACTCTATTTTAATGTGGTCTTATTATGCTCATAGCCATGAGGGAGTGTGTGTTGAATATGATTTATCAAAATTAGATGAGAAAAATGTATTAAATCGAAAAATTATTAAGAGCCTGTCTAAAGTTCACTACAGCCCGATTCGAGCCGATAATCTTCATATGGGTCAAAATGAGGATTCGTATTTAAACTTTTTAACGTCAAAATCCGATGTCTGGTCTCATGAACATGAGTGGAGAATCATTTGTGAGTCAGACGAAGACTATTTGCCGTTGGATTGTATAAGTGCTATTTATGTTGGAGCGAAATTTAAAACTAATTCAGTAAAATACAGGAACCTTATAAAAGCCGCAGATACATACAAATCAATTAAGATATTCAAGTGTAAATTAAATAGCAAAGAATATAAAATTAATTTTGAAGAGATATACGATAGTGCTTATAGTCAGTTATTCAAGCAAAATAGTAGTTTTTTGCTGAATACAAAAAGACCAGTGGAAGAAATGGTTTAAAATTCAAAAAAAGTCTGGACTTTCTCAAAGTTATGTGGTATTGTTGGTGTTGCCCAAACGAAGGAGGTAACACTATGAGAAAAACAAAACTTAAACAATCACAGATTACAACAGAAAAAGCAAAAAGAACGGTGGCTATATTGCCGAGGTCTCTCGGTGGTACAGTCGCCGTTCTTGCATGAAAGGAGTAGGTGCAGAATGGAGAATAAGATATTTAAGAAGTTGTTCCCAGGTGTTGATGAAAAATACCTTGAGAGAGCGTTCGAAAAGCTCAAGAAAGATGGATGTCCAGAGGGGAAAGATCTTTTGGTGTGGTTCGGAAAGCTTGTAGAGGCTGAACGTAAAAGCGATGCCGAAGAAACGGATGATGGAAAGCATAATTAAAGAACTGTGGCACGGTAACATCATACCGCAAGAGGACAGTCGGACGAACTCAAAGGAGATGAAAGAACTCCTCGGGTACATGGCGCGGCATCACGAGGACTTGGAGAAAAGCTTCACGGACGAGCAGAAAGAAATCTTCGAAAAGTTCCACGATTGCTGGAGCGAGTATGCGAGTCTTGGCGAATGTGCAATATTTTGCTATGCATTCAAGCTAGGAATGAGAATCGCCATGGAAACGTTGACTAAATAAGCAAGAAAGATAGGTTCAAATTGAGCCTATCCTTTTTTGTTATATTGGATATTCTTAAAAAGCACAACTTTGATCTTTGTCATTAAAACTGGTTAAAATCATACATTTTGTAACATAAAACTACAAAATGCCCTATCAAAATCGAGCTTTGTGCAAAAAAAGTGCACAAAACGGGATTTTATGTTGACAAGCATAATTTTTTATGGTATTATTTACATATATGGAGGAATGCTGATATGCTTTTGAACTATTCATTTAACAATTATAAATCTTATAGATATAAAAACGGAATTTCTTTTGTGGCTTCCAAAATAAAACAGTATGAAGAAGATAACATTTCGGAAATAAATGCAAGCCTTGCTTCTAAAAATCGAGTATTAAACAGTTTGGTTTTCATTGGTGTGAATTCTGCCGGAAAAACAAATATGTTGAAATCAATTTCTTATGCCAGGTATTTGATTTTGAATTCCGCAGATGCCATGAAAGATAAAGAAAATATTTTTGAAGATCCCGATATATTTATGTTCGACGAAAACGCAGCTAACGAGCCAACGGAATTTAACTTTGAATTTACCTTGGACGATAACGAAGATGTTTTGTATTATTACAGCTTTGCATTTTGCGAAAAAGAGATAGTATACGAGTACTTAGCAAAACGCGAATCAAATGACAAAGGGCGACTGTCAAGCAAGAAAGTTCTTTTTGAGAGAAAAGGCACGAAACTTGTAAAAGCATCGGAACAATTTTTGAAACTTAGCGATGTTTTTGATTTACATCCATCGGTGCTGTTTCTCTCAAATTGTAACGGAAATATCAAAGAGGAAATGTGTCCTGATGGGAAAGCGGTCATTAACTGGTTCTTAAATATAAAGGCTGCAAATAGAAACAATAACAGCTTGGATATTTACGACGACAATCCGGAGTACTTAGAGATAGCGTATAAGATATTGTCGTATTCGGATAAATCAATCAAGGGACTTCGTTTCGAGAAGAGAAAACTCGACTTGGGTGTTTTAGACTACAAGAATCCCGATGCAGTATTGAAAGCTCTCAACTCCAACAATGTAAGAAATGTAGGAGGAAGCTTGAGGTTGTCTGAGGATGGATTGTATGTATATGATATCAAGATGGCTTTTGATAAGAAAGCGGCAAGCGGAGATGTCGAGAGAATAGAGCTCTCTATTTTTGACGATGCATACAACATTTCAAGCGGAGAACAAAAGCTTATTATATACCTTGCGCCTATTATCAAAACATTGAAAGAAGGCGGTTTGTTACTCATCGACGAGGTGGAAACAGCACTTCACTATTATTACTCGCAGTTGCTACTTAATTTGTTCAATAACAGCGTAACAAATAGCAAGCGCGGACAGGCAATTATTACGACACATAACATTAAACTTCTTGATGAGCACTTGCGAGTGGATCAGATCTTTACCGTGACAAAAGATGAAACCGGTGTGAGCGTAGCGTCACCGCTATCCGAAAGTGACAGCAAATCGCCGCGTAAGGTACACAAGCTGTCGGAAAGATATATAGAAGGATTATATGGTGGTGTGCCGGATATAAATATCGAAAGGATAAAGGAATTGTTCCTTTGATTGGAGAAAAATTGAAACTATTAGACTACATAGAGGCAACAGAATTCAGCAAAAAAAGCGAAGCTGAAAGAGCAAAGCTGATTTGCTATTATGAGTATAAAGAACACAGTACAACAGTTTTTAGGATGTCTGAAATTGCAGATTATTTGGTGAATTGCGGATGTAATAAACCAAATTTGTCGAGATTGAAAGATAATTTAACAAAGGGAAAAAGCAAGTGCTTTGTCTTTTCAAAAGGCGATAAGAGCAGAGTAGAATTTATATCGGCTGTGAAAGAGTTGTTAGACAAAGAATACGGAAAATTTTGGGTAGACAAAGAAACAGTTGTCTCCTCCAGCGAAGTAATTGATGAGTCGAAATTTTGTGGAAAACGTGATTTTTTGACGAGGTTAATCAAACAGATAAACGCTTCTTATAATCAAAATTGCTATGATGCATGCGCAGTGTTGATGAGAAGATTGTTTGAAGTCTTGTTGGTGCTATCGTTTCAGCACAATCAGATAGACCATCTCATAAAAGAACCTTCTGGAAACGGCTATTTAATGTTAGACCGAATTGTAGGAATCGCGCAGAACGATCAGACCTTAAAATTGTCACGTATTAAAACTAAATTTGATACATTTAGACAGGTGGGGAATTTCTCAGCGCATAGTATTACATATATTGCAGGAGCAAAAGATATAGACGATATAAAAATAGATTATCGTGTAATGTTAGAGGAGTTGTACAACAAAGCAGGAATTATATAAGAAAGGATTTTGAAAATGGAAAACAAAGTAAAATTTAAAATAGGTGAAATAGAATTCGAAGCAGAAGGAAGCGCAGAAGTTATTCAAAGAGAAAGAGAGGTGTTTTTGAACGCTCTCTTACCGGCAGCAGTTGATGCAATTGTGAGAACGCGCGGCGCCGAACGAGCAACTCAATATGTTATTGCAGATGAAACGCCCGCTTTACTTACTGAAGGAAATCATGAGGCATCTGAGGTTTCTTGCGACAAGACACCATCTATCGATTGGTCCAGAACCAGTTTGTCATCTTACATAAGCAAATTTGGTGATATTGGCGATCGTGATTTTGTGTTGATTGCGGCTTATTACGATGAACAGAAAAACGGTGCAAAATCATTTTCCATCGAGTCGGTTAAGCAGTATTATGCAGAGGCAAGAAGGCCAAAATATTCAAACAATAGTCAGCTGTTGCTTGATTTGGCGAAAAAAGGTTTGATTATGGACGATCCTAATGCAGAAAAGAAAACTCCCAAGTACTATGTTATTACCACTGAAGGTATAAAGTATATTGAAAATTATCAACCTCAAGAACAGACGGAAAAGAAACCAACAAAAGCCAGAAAGCCGCGTCCCAAGGGCAAAACAAGTTACGAAGGAATAAATGTTGACGCCTTACATTTGTCAAACTATCCTGAAATCAAAAAGCTTCACGATTTCAAAGAAAAAATGGTAATGGTGATGTATATCATTACGAACGAAAAAGTCGGCGAATGGTTCAGCACTGCTGATATAATGTATTTATTAACTGATGTTTTTGGAGAAGCTGCTACGGTAGACCAAGTTAATGGTGTATTTAAGAGAGAAAAACTTTGGTTTACAGGTCGGCATTCCGAAGAAAACAAAAGAGAACTCAAGCGTAAATTGTTAAATCAAGGCATCACTTTCGCTCAATCGCTGATGACCGAGGGCGAGTAATTTGAGCCATAGGAGATAAGATGAAGGACTATAGCAGAAAAATAACTTTGTACTGTCCACTGTGTGGAAATGACCAGTTTGAGTCCTTGGATGTAGCACACGAAGATGCGGTGGATGCTCCCGATACAGTGCGTTTCAAATGTTCCGATTGTAAGTCTGTATATACCAAGGCAGAGCTTATCGAGAGCAACAATGAAAGTATTGAGGATAACATAGAGGAAGTACAAAAGGAGCTTCTGAAGGATTTTGAGAAAAAGCTTAAGAAGATTTTTAAATAAGGAGTGTTGAATGGAAATAGCTGCATTGGTGATATCGGGAGTTTCGCTTCTGCTTGCACTTGTCTCTTTCATTGTCTCTATCAGAGCACAACACTTGCAAAATAGAGTTAATGAACTAGAATTAAAGATAAAAGAATTTGAGCTTGCAGAAAGAGAAAGTGCCGAGGCCGAAAAGAATAAATCTTGTGTTGAAGCAAGAATGGTTCGAATATCGAAAGGTAAGTATAGATTAAAGGTATGGAACTCCGGAAACACATCGGTATATAATGTTTCTGCCACTATACCTAATGAGTACGGAATAATGTTATATAACGACGACAAGATGCCATATGAGTTTTTAGATCCGCAAAAAGGCTTCGATATTGTATCAATAGTTCACATGGGATCGTCTTCGAAATTTTTAGTAACAACGGAATGGACTGATGCCGCGGGAATAAAGCAAAAGAAAGAGCAATTATGTGACATATAAGAGTATTGCTCATCAAAAAATGCACCTTCGAGTGAAATCAAAGGTGCATTTTCCATAGAAGAGAGTGTCGTGAAAAATATGAATTGATGATAATGCAACACAATAAAAGCTTGATGCTGATCAAAATTTGGTCAGCACTAAACAAAGAAGAGGCGATAGTCGCAAAATGCGATTATCGCCTCAAAAGTTATAATTATTTGGTGGGATTTAGATGTATAAAACTGGCGGTTGGTGTCTTTTGGAGAGGTATGAAAATGTAAAACACTAAATTTTGCGATTTGCAAAACGCAAAATAACACTATTCCGCTAAAAACAAAAGAAAAAAGCACAGAAAACGGCTGTTTTCTATGCTTTTCCTGGTCTGAGTGACAAGACTTGAACTTGCGGCCTCTACCACCCCAAGGTAGCGCGCTCCCAACTGCGCCACACCCAGATCCTACGACTATGGCATTATACCACATCTTTTTGGCGAAGTCAAGCCTTTTTGCAAAAAAAGTACAGATTATTTTGTCATGTCTGTCTGTCGCTTGTTCTTCTCCCGGCGCGTCTCTTACTTATCACAAAGTCGGCGCCTATGAAGCGCCATATTACATTGTCTATGTGGCAAGTAAAATATTAAAACTTCCCCCGACGACTTGAATACAGACACGGAAAGTGATATAATAGGAAAGGGGACACCTAATGAAGAAAGCGAAGAAACAGACGGCGTACGTATACGCGACGGCGGCATTTGCCGAGGCAAAGGGCTTGACCGCGGGAGACCCGTCGCTGACTTCGTGGCCGGAGCTTAGGTCTGCGGTCGATTCTATGTTCGAGGTTGATGCCTCGTCCCTCAACTGAAAATACCAAAAAGACCCCTTCACAAAGGGGTCTTTTTTGCAGATCGGAAAACCGCTCGCGCAATCCTTCAACGGTGAAGTCACCGACAAATCGGAGTTTATTTGGTTTTTATTCGAGAACCTTTTTTGCAAAAAAGGTTCTCGAATAAAAGCATCCCTTCAAACTCCTATTTATTGGTCTGCACGATCCAAACAAAAAGCCCGGGGCTGAAATCAGCCCCGGGTATTGCTTTAAAGATAGCTATAGATTTTCTTGATGCTCGATTTGCTGAGGTTGGCAATGTCGCATACCTTATAGCGGTTGTCGTTGGAGTCGCGCACCAGCAGTCGCTTTTTGCCGAGCAGTTTGATGTCGCTGTGGCGGTTACGGATGGAGAACTCTATCTCGCCGCGGTCGGTCATAACGCGCCATTTGAGAACGCCGAATTTATCCTCAACGTGGAGGATCTCGGTGATCTCGGGGATCATGTAATAATCAAAGAAGCAATCCTCAATGGCCTGACGGGAGTCGGGGGCGATGGTCGCCAGATCCTTGATCATCGCGATCTCCTTTTTCGAGGAGTCGAGCAGAGTAATATACTGATTGAGATTGGTGTGAGGAAAGAGTCTGCGAGGCTCAAGCTCCTCAAAGCATCCTCCGTCTGCGCACTCGACCTTTACGAGATATGTGTCGGTACGTGTGATCTTATCTGCGTCTGTAATAATGTATCTTGCCATGATCTGAACCTCCTTATTCAAAATGCTCTTCCGCTTTTTGGCGGTTGACCTTGTCGGCCATGGACTGGATCTGAACGAGCTTGTAATACTTGCCCTTCTTTTCCATCAGATCCTCGGGCGTACCGCACTCGATGATGCGACCGTTATCGACTACAACGATCTTGTTGGCCTTGCTGAGGGTGGAGAGGCGGTGGGCGATCATGATAGTAGTACGTCCGCTGATCAGATGCTCAATGGCTTCCTGAATAAGATGCTCGGTCTCGGAGTCGACCGAGGCGGTTGCCTCGTCAAAGACGAGAATGCTGGGGTTCTTGAGAACGGCGCGGGCAATGGAGAGACGCTGACGCTCACCGCCCGAAAGACCGACTCCGCGCTCGCCGAGGACCGAATCGTAGCCGTCGGGCTGACGGGCGATGAACTCGTGGGCGTTGGCGATATCGGCGGCGTGGATAACGTCATCCACCGAGTAGGCCTCGTTGCCGTATGCTATGTTGTTGAAAATGGTATCGTGGAACATCATGGGCTCTTGCTGGACAAAGCCGATCTGGGAGCGGAAATATTCCATATCTATCTTGCGTATATCCACTCCGTCCACATAAATTCGGCCCTGATAGTGGTCATAATAGCGCAAGAACAGGTTGATGAGCGTGGATTTTCCCGAGCCCGTTGTGCCGACAATTCCCACAATATCGCCCGGCTCGATCTTGAGGCTCACGTTTTTGAGAACCTTTTTCGTGCGGTCGAAGGAGAAGGTGACGTTCTTGAACTCGATAGCTCCGCGCATATTTACGTCCTTGTTGCCCTTGCCGAAGTCATGCTCGGGCTCGGCATCGAGAATATCGAAGATACGCTCGGCCGAGGAGAGGAAGTTCTGATAAGAGTCGTTGAGGTTGGCAAAGAAGTTGATGGGCTCGTAGAACATAGCCGCGTAGGAGATGAAGGAGACCAGCAGACCGACCGAAATGTCGCCCGATACGTTGGTCGCACCGCAAACGGCGAGGCCGCCCAGCATCCAGATGACAACCGAGCCCATTGAAACGAAGAAGTTTACGATGGCGGGGTAGGCGTTGAGGATCTTACCGGCCTTGTAGTCGGTCTCGTACCACTCCTGGGTCTTGTCCACGAATATCTTCGTTGAGTTCTTCTCGTTGGTGAAGGACTTGATAACGCGGATGCCGGGGATGGTGTCTGTAAGCACCGAGGAAACCGCCGAGTTGCGTCTCCATATGCGGCGGTAGAAGGGAGCGATCTTCTTTGAGAAGATGCGCGAGCCGATGGCAACAAAGGGGACGGGGATCAGCGAAAAGATAGCCAGCGTGGGGTTCATAATGAGCATTATGACGATAATACCCACCATTTTGAAGAACTGAACCACTACCTCCTGGGTGATTCGGAGCATAAAGGCCTGAAGTGTGGCGCTGTCGCCCGAGATTCGGTTGATGACCGAGCCTGTGGAGGTCTTATCGTAGAATCGCATGGACAGATGCTGTGCGTGCTCGTAAACGTCATCGCGCAGATCCTTGACTATGCGGTCGCCCGCCTTACGCAGATAGTATCCGCGGATAGCGCCCATACCGAATCGGATAACGTAGGTAGCCGTCAGCACCACGCCGATGATGATCAGGCTGTTGACCACCGTGGTGGTGAAGATGCCGAAAAGATGAACGTCGCCGTTCGCGGTCACGTTGTCGCCGCCGAGGACGTCATCAACCAGCGTTTGGGTCATAAAGGGCGGCAAAAGTGCCAGAACGGTGGTTACGATCGAGATAATGACCGAGATTATAAGGATCGGAAGCTCGGGCTTTATGTACTTTACAAGTCTTGCAACGATCTTCTTTTTGCCCTCGCAGTTGATGCACTTGACACCGGGCGCGGAGAGCGTTCTGCCGCACTTGGGGCAGACCGAAAGCTGTTTTTCATAGGCGGCGGCAATGGCCTCGACGCGCGATTCCACGCTGTCGCCTGCCTTGTAATTGTTAACGTAGAGAATGACCGAATCACAAAGAGCCGATATACTGAAGGTATAGCGGAAAATGTTCTTCGGCTTGTCCTCTCCCTTCAGGCGCACGCGAATAAAAGCGTTGCCGTACATACGCTTGGAGAAGATCTCGTCAATGTCGGAAAAGGCGATACGTTCGGTCACGTCACCTGTCGAGTAATCGGTTACGATGAGCTCGTCTGCGGTGGCGACCAATGTCGAGTGGGAATACTTTCCGTCAGCGGAAATATCACCCACAATTGCGAATCGGACGGGATTGTCCGGACTTCCGAGCTTTTCAATGTTCTGAAGCTCTGCATTCGTTAAATGCTTGTTGATGTGGATCGTACTATCCATAAAATCCTCCATCGGCAGTCTGCCAAGAACTGCCTTATGAAAATATATATTTGGAGGAGTCGGTCAGACACCTCCATACGCCGCGCCCGCGCAGGGATAAAGCGGCGAATATTACAGCAATTTCCGACATATATTCAATTGTGAACACCCGATTTTCGCGCGGGTGCTTTTTAGTTGAGTAATTCTACCACACAAAAAATCAAAAGTCAATAATTTTCGGGAAAATTTATTTATGGATTGTTCATAAAAAATTCATCCGTCGCTTGTGAATTTCGCACAATCGACGGATGAACGGGTCTTATTTGTGAATTTCGGTATAAATAAGATCGGAAAGAGCGGCAAACTGCTCCACGGTCAGCTTCTCGCCTCGGATGTCGGGGCGCAGACCGAGCTCGGCTATAAAATCGGCAAACCTCTCCTTCGGGATCTGCGAAAAGCCTGTCATCAGCGAGTTTACGAGAGTTTTTCTGCGCGCCAAAAATCCACTGATAATAGATAAGCAATTTTGTCTTCGCGAAGGTTTAGGCAACCCCTTCCGTGATCACGATGTGATAGATGTATGGGATGCTTACCTTGAGTTCTTCAAAGAGGAAGCGGAAGTGAGACGAGCTGACGGAATAATCCTCGATGATGGAATGTCTAAAATGACGGTTGTGTTCGACGGCGAACAGATCAAATCCGCAGACACTGTTACCTACGATGACGAGGGCAATATAATACCTTTGTCTAAACGCTTTAACCCGAAGCAGAAGGATATTCGTTTTTCGAGGGAGTTTGATACAGAAGACTTGTACACTTCTACGGCGGATTTTTATAATCAAGTATCATATAAAGACCGAAGCTCTTTCGCGAGAAGCCTTGCAAACAAAACATCCGGAATGAAAGAAGACGAAGCAAGGACTGTTTATCTTTATTGTTCCACAAAGGTGTATGTTTTTAGGGCGGATGGATATATGCGCGGTGAAATTGTCGAGTCGCTTGAACCTTATGAATACAAAGACAAAATTAAATATCGAAAGGAATATAAAGATGAACTTGACACAGACAGAAAAACTGCTGATTTATGGTCTAAACCAATTCCCGATATCAGAAGAGGATCAGGAAGCGATATTCCTGTTCTTGAGAGAAGAGGACGACCAACTTTTGATGATACACTATCTGAAGACTCACTTGAACGCTACACCTCAAGATATACTGAACGAGAGCGGCAGAATTTTGCAACAAAGGAAGAGGTTGAACGGATCGTCAAAGAGCTGAAAAAGCTTTATGGCGTAGATGCGACCGACAGTGGGTCGCACGGCAAAGCCTCCCGCGAGCTTGACGTGATCGACTATATGGACGAGCTTGCCGAGCGTGAGGGGAGAGAGATCGTTGAGCCGAAGGTGATGTCTGACCGAGAGCTACTCGTTAACGCTCTTGAAAGCATCGCGCAGGACGACACCGAGAGAAAGAAGCGCAGGTAGAATGTTAGTTAATAAACATCTTATGAGGCGGAAGGTCTTGTGACCTTCCGCCGTTACTATTCCTTAGTTTATATATCTCACGCTTTGCTCGTTCGATATGGGGAAGCGGGTCAGCTTCTGCGAGTCGAGGTCGGTCTTATGCATATCGACACAGCTTATGCGTCGATTACCATAGGTGGTATAGTAGTACCGACCCTGCGATGTGCTTATGCAGGACGTATACACCGTTTTATGCCAGTCCTCGCCGTCTGCTTTGCAAAGTCCGTTTGCCACCTCCACCGACGACATCAAATGGAAAAACTGCCCGACCGACGATATCTCGTCTCCCTCACAGATCGAATATCTTCGTCCGAACGCCGCTCTTACAAATCTTGAGCTCGATGAGCTGTCTCCCGGCAGTCCCACGGCGCCGTCTTTGGCGTTCGAGAGGGCTTTATACCTATACAGATTTTCGAGCTGTGACGGAAACGCTGGGGCGTTGGTAAGCACTCCCACGGCGTTTTCATATATGCCGAGACCGTCTGCCGTTTGCTCGACGACTATGCTTTCTCGCTCGTCGGACACCATCCAGTGCAGGGGAGTTGGCGGCAGCTCGGCGTGAGCACGGGCGTTGGTCACGACGACGTCCGAGAGGTGCTTCTTTGCCTCTTCGGTGGTCTTGCAGTGACAGAGCACCCAAGCGATCAGCTCGTAGGACGCCACGCCGGTCTTTTTACCCTCCGAGCTGAAATACACGGCGTTTTCGGGGAAATTCAAGCCTGCCATGGCAAGTCCGTGCTCGTTCACCGCATCATAAAAGAGGGGCGTGCCGTTCGCAACGCTTGCCATCCCGATGATCGCGCTATGCCGTTTCAGCTCGCCCGCCTCACTGAAGATGATCGGGAAGCTGCGGGGAAGTATACAGACCTCCTCGCCGTACGAACGGTCTATATCGAGCGTTCTTCCGAAATAGTGATAGCGGGTGTTAAGGCTCAAAGCGGTGCACATATCTTTTCCTTTCGCGCGTGTTTTGCCTTATCTTTCCCCGATACGCGACGGTACATACTCAAAAGCCCAGTCTTTTTTCTTGACAAGTCGGGCACGTCGGGGTATAATTATTTCATAGAGTATTATGAAAGGGGCAAAGAGATGACCGACCGAAAATTTCCCGTTAAACAGATGATCGCAGAGCTTGACGCCCTTTTTGCAAGAAACGATCTTGACGTCGCGGGCGAGCTGCTCGAGCGTTCGCTTAACGAGGCTATCTCGCTTCGCGATCCTTCGGGCGAGCTTTCGATACTCAACGAGCTCACCGGATATTACCGTAAGAGACTCAACCGCGAGCGTGCGCTTGAGGTCATAGACCGAGCGCTGTTTTTGGTCGACGAGCTTGGTCAGAGAAACAAGCCCTCGGGCGCGACGGTACTGTTAAACTGTGCAACGACGCTCAAGACCTTCGGTAAAGCCGATCGCGCGTTGCCACTGTACTCGCGTGCCGAGGAGATATACCGCGCAACTCTTGAGAAAAACGATCCGCGTTTTGCGGCGCTTTACAACAACCGTGCCCTCTCTCTTTGCGATCTGGGTCGCTATCGCGAGGCAGAGGAGTCCTATCTCTCGGCTCTTGAGGTGCTATCCGATTCGGGTCTTGACGCCGCTATAACCCACGTCAATCTTGCCGAGCTGTATCTTGCGGCGGGCAGGGAAGGCGAGATCGGTGAGCGTATGACGCGTGCGCTTGATATTTTGCTTGATCCCGAAATACCGCACGACGGCTACTACGCCTTTGTGCTTGAAAAATGCGCGCCTGCCTTTCGCGGTCTCGGATACGTCGAGGTTGCCGACGAGCTGAAGCGCGTTTCGGAGGATATCTATGCGAGCCATTGACATAGCAAGAGAATATTACGAGCTTTACGGTCGTCCTATGCTTGAGCGCGATTTTGCCGAGCTTTGCGGTCGCGTGGCGGTCGGTCTTTGCGGTGAGGGCTCGGAGTGCCTCCGATATGACGACGAGCTTTCGCGCGATCACGATCTTGACGTCGGGTTTTGTATGTTTCTTACCGCCGAGGACGAAGAGCGCTACGGATTTAAGCTCCAAAGGGCGTACGACGCGCTGCCGCAGGAGTTTCACGGCTTGAAAAAGGGGCGCTTTAATCCCGTCGGCGGCAGACGTCGTGGGGTTATTTCGATCGACGAGTTTTACATTCGATTTTTGGGAAGCCCGTCCGCGCCGAGGGACGCCGAGGAATGGCTTCGTTTGCCCTCTCACGCCTTGCTTTGCGCCTCAAACGGAGAGGTGTTCTCCGACCCCTTGGGCGAGTTTTCTGCGATCCGCGACGTTCTGCTCGCGGGATACCCCGAGGACGTTCGTCGAAAGAAGCTGGCGGCTCACGCCGTTATGATGGCGCAGTCGGGACAGTACAACTACCCCCGCCTTCTCAAAAGGGGAGAGCTTGGCGGCGCACAGCTTGCCGTTTACGAGTTCGTCCGCCACGCCATATCGAGCATATATCTGCTCAACCGACGCTACGAGCCCTTTTACAAATGGGCGTATCGCGGTCTTCGCGAGCTGCCGCGGCTTTCGGAGCTTGAAAGCTCGCTCATAGCTCTGACCGAGCTTGACAACTCAAAAGAAAACACCGAGCTGAAGCTCGGCATGATAGACGATATTGCGGCGCTCTTTGCGCGGGAGTATCGGAGTCAGGGGGTCAGCTGTTCGGATAGCTCTGAGCTTGAAACGCAGGCTATTACGATTCAGAACACGATAACCGACGCAAACGTAAGAAATCTGCATATAATGGACGGGATATGACAAAAGTCATATCCCGTCTGCTTTTTATACGTCAAGAGCCGTGAGATGCTCGAAGCTTTCGCGACGAACGGCAAGGTAGTCGCGATCTTCGGTCAGCATAACGACCGGAAGCTTGGTTATGCGGTTGTAGTTCGATGCCATAGAGTAGTGATACGCGCCGGTGGTGAGGCAGGCGAGAAGCTCGCCGCGACCGATATCGGAGGGGAGCGAGACGTTCTCCTGCAAAATGTCTCCGCTTTCGCAGCAGCGTCCGACGACCGAGCAGGTCATCGCGTTGTCAGCTTCAATCTCGCGGCAGACCGGCAGAATGGTATACGGCGAGCCGTAGAGCGCGAAGCGAGGGTTGTCGGTCATTCCGCCGTCAACCGAAACGTAGGTCTTGTATCCGGGGATACGCTTGACCGTTCCGACGCTGTAGAGCGTCAGTCCCGAGTCGGCAACTATACTGCGTCCCGGCTCGAAGGCGATCTCGGGAAGCTCGATGCCAAGCCCGGCGGCGTAGTTCTTCATAAATGCTCCAACCTCGGCGATATTTGCGGCGATGTCTATCTCGGGCTGATCCTCGATATAGCGAACGCCGTAGCCACCTCCGATGTCAAGCTCCTTTGCGCTGTATCCCAGCTCACGCTTGACCTCGGCGACGAAGTCGAGCATGACGCGGGCGGCGCTGATATACACCTCCGAGTCGAACACCTGTGAGCCGACGTGGCAGTGGAAGCCGCAAAGCTCGAGGTTTTCAAGCGAAAGAGCAAGCTTTGATATCTCAAGGGCTTGTCCCGTTTCTATTGCCGAGCCGAACTTTGAATCGACCTTACCGGTCGCAACGGCGGCATAGGTGTGCGGGTCGATACCGGGGGTTATACGCAGAAGAAGCTTCTGACGTTTATCCTTCTGAGCTGCTATGCGGTCAACGGCGTAAAGCTCCTCGGCGTTGTCGGCAACGAAATATCCGATGCCGTGGTCGATGGCGTAGGCTATGTCGGCGTCGGTCTTGTTGTTTGAATGGAAGTAGGCAAGACCGAGAGGGTAGCCTGCCCGCTCTGCGGTGTATATCTCGCCGCAGGAGACGACGTCGATGCCCATACCCTCCTCTCGCATTATCTCGTAAAGACGCTTGAAGCAGGCTGCCTTCGAGGCGTAGAGGACGCGGCCGCGACCGTCAAAGGCGGCGTTCACGGCGTCAAGGTAGGTTCGGCAACGCTCGCGTATTCGGGCTTCGTCGTAGAGATAAACGGGAGTTCCGTATTTTTCGGCAAGCGGGGAAAGCTCGTGCCCTGCAAGGCAAAGCTCGCCGCGCTCGTTTCTTGAAAGATTTTTGCAGATCATTTTACACCTCAAAGCAGATGCGCGCGAAGCTCCTCGGGTGACAGAGGAGAGAGATCGGCGGGCGCAACGTCAAAAAGTGTTATGCAGCCGCTGTTTTTGCGCTTCGACATACGGTCAACGGCTCGCGCGCAGGCAACGAGAACGCTTCCCGTGAACTCGGGGTTAGAATCGAGCGACAGACGGAACTCAACGGTATGCGTATGCTCGCCGTTAAGACCGGTGCTTCCGTTACGAAGGACCGAGCCTCCGTGCGGCATTCCGCTATGGTCACGGGTAAGCTCTTCCTTTGAGATAAAGGTGACAGAGGTGTCGTAATCGGCAAAATAGTTTGGCATATTCTTGATCTCGCTTTCGATCCGGGCAAGATCTGCGCCCTCTTTTGCAACGACGAAGCACTCTCTTTTGTGCTTCTCGCGGGTCGTGAACTCGGGGCATTCTCCGCGACGGACGGCATCGAGAGCCGAGTCGACCGGAACGGTGTACTGACGGGCGTCAAGAACGCCGTCGATGCGGCGAATAGCGTCCGAATGTCCCTGACTTATGCCGCGACCCCAGAAGGTATAGTCGGCTCCGTTCGGCAGTGCCGCCGAGGCATAAAGCCTTGCGATAGAGAAAAGACCGGGATCCCAACCGCCCGAGATGAGGGCGACGGTACCGTTTTCCTTTGCCGCGGCGTCAACCCTTGCAAAATGCTCGGGAATGGCGGCGTGGGTATCAAAGCTGTCAACAACGTTGAAGTCGGCGGCGAGCGACGGTGTCAAGTGAGGCAGGTCTGTCGCGCTTCCTCCGCAGATGACGAGAACGTCTATCTTTCCCTTGAAATCGGGAAGGCTTTCGGTGGAATAAACGGGCAGTCCGGTCAGCGTTTTTACGCTTTCGGGAGCGCGTCGGGTGAAAACACCGACAGTTTCAACGTCGGGTGAGAGGCGTGCGGCAAGCTCAACTCCGCGGCCGAGGTTTCCGTATCCGTATATTGCGATCTTCATTCTTTATTTCCTTTCACTCTGCCGCGGCGATCATCGAGTTCATGTCGTAAAGACCGGCGGCAAGGGGGGTTATATACTCGGCGGCGGCAAGGGCGCCCTCGGCAAAGAGCGCGCGACTGTGCGCCTCGTGCTTGAGCGTTACGGTCTGGTTCTGTGTTCCAAAAATGACCTCGTGAGTGCCTACGATGTTGCCGAGTCTGAGGGCTTGAACTCCTATCTCGTTTACGTCGCGCTTGCCCTGACCGCTTCGACCTGTGGTTATGACCGAGCCGGGGCGCATAGAGGCAACGGCTCGTGCGAGCATCAGTGCCGTTCCGCTGGGGGCGTCGAGCTTACGGTTGTGGTGTATCTCAACTATTTCTATGTCGGCATCGGGAAGGGCGGCGGTCGCCTTCTTTGCAAGCTCAACGAGCAGAGCAACTCCGAGCGACATATTGGCAGAGAAAAATACCGGAACGAGCTTTGACGCTGCCTTTATTTCGGCAAGCTCCTCCTCGGTGTGTCCCGTAGTGGCAACGACGACCGGGAGTCGGCGAGACATCGCAAAATCAAGCAGGGCAGGGGTGACGACGTGGAAGGAGAAATCGACGATGCAGTCGATCTCGGCGTCGGTCGGCACCGACGAAAAGTCGGGATACACCACCGTTCCGTCAACCGTGGCGGCAGAGGGGTCAACTCCGCCGACGAGCTCGGACGATCTGTATCCTGCAAAGCACAGCTTTGCAACCTCACGGCCCATAAATCCGCATATACCGTTTATCAGTATCTTCATTTTTATCTCCGTTATCAGATGAGGCTCTGCTCACGCATCAGCGAAAGCAGCTTCTTTTCGTGATCGCTCTCCATAGGCGTCAGCGGCAGTCTGAGGTAGTTGTCACAGAATCCCATAGCAGCCATAGCCGCCTTGACGGGAATGGGATTTACCTCGCAGAACAGGGCGTTGATCAGCGGGAGCAGCTTGAGCTGAAGCTCTCTCGAGGCGGCAACGTTACCCGACTCGAAAAGACGGCAGATATCCACCGTTTCCTTCGGCATAACGTTGGAGAGCACCGAGATGACGCCCTTACCGCCGAGCGAGAGAACGGGAACGATCTGGTCGTCGTTACCCGAGTAGATATCCATCTTATCGCCAACCAGGGCGGCAAGCTCGGCGATCTGCGAGATGTTTCCGCTGGCTTCCTTTATACCGACGATGTTGGGATGATCTGCCAGCGCCGCGGCGGTGGCGGGGAGAATGTTGCAGCCGGTTCGACTGGGTACGTTATAGAGTATGCAGGGCTTATCAACGGCGTCTGCAACCGCAGTGAAGGATTCGAGGAGTCCTCGCTGGGTCGCCTTATTATAGTAAGGCGAAACGAGCAGAAGCGCGTCAGCGCCCGCGTCGCAGGCGAAGCGGCTGAGCTCAACGGCGTATGCCGTGTCGTTAGATCCCGTTCCAGCAATGACAGGAACTCTGCCGGCAACGCGCTCAACGCAGAAGCGTATGGCGCTCTCGTGCTCCTCGTTGGTGAGAGTCGAGCCCTCGCCGGTAGTACCGACGACGACGATAGCGTTGATGCCCGAGGCGATCTGCCAATCTATAAGTCTTCCGAAGCTCTCGTAGTCTATCCCGTTAGCGTTAAGGGGAGTGATTATTGCGGTGGCGGCGCCGGTGAAAACTGTCTTTTTCATTATTTTTATCTCCTAATAAATTTTTCAAACAAAAAAAGATAGCACGAAAGCTATCCCGACAAAATTACCGATATGGTCTTTTTTCGATAGCTCTCCGCATTTCTGCGACAGCAAAGCGGATATTATCCGATCTGCCAGCGACCGCGTTCCACGGCGACCGCTTCGGCACCCACACCTTTTTCGCACGACCGTGGGGTCTTTTTTTCTGTGCGATACTTTTTGTGAAGTGCGCCTCTATCCTTATTATTTATTATGAAAGATTATAGCACGGCGGCGAGTCCTTGTCAATGCCTTTTAACAAAAAAAACAAAAAATCGGGAAAAAACGCTCGTTTTCTCCCGATTTTAGGGTGTGATTCAGATCTCGGTCATCCAGAGTCCGTGCAGATTACAGTAAGCGTAAGCTGCGATCGGCTTTTCGTTCTTCAGGCAGATCTCAGCGTAGGGTGCTTCGTCCGGCTTGAGCGAGATGCGGTGACCTCCTCGGTCGGTCTCAAGGTAGACCCACTCGATAAAATGCTCGGCAAGCATGGGGTGGTTGACCGAGCCGACGCTGATCTTGACGAGATCGCCCTCGACGGTCACGACCGGCAGATGCTTTTCACCTGCGGCGTCGGTGGTGTTGGGGATCAGAGCTTCCATCTTCTGACCGCAGCAGACCACGGGAACGCCCGAGTTATTGACGAGCTCTACGAGATTGCCGCAATGGCGGCAGATATAAAATTTAGCTTTCATTTTCGGTTCTCCTTAAAATATAAAATCAAAGTAATGCGAGCAGCTGCTCCTTGGTGCGGAAGCCGACTGCTTGGTTTGCGACGTTTCCGTTCTTCATAACGACTATCGTGGGAATACTTGTGATACCGAAGCGGTTTGCAAGCTCGGGCGAATTGTCAACGTTGACCTTTCCGACGGTTATATCGGCGCGCTCGGCGGCGATCTCCTCGATGATGGGAGCAACCATACGGCAGGGACCGCACCAATCGGCGTAGAAATCCAGCAAAACGGTCTTGTCGGCATTAAGCACGCAAGCGTCAAAGTTTTCGTTTGTAATGATAATGTGAGACATATCGTTTCCTCCGTTAAGTTTTTTTGTTCGAATATATTATACCACAAAACCGGCGTCTATTGTTGAAGTTTTTATGAACCCAACAACTTTTTATACATAAAATAATTTGCCAACGAATTTGAAAAACTTGACTTTTGCGGGAAAATGGTATACAATTATAGGGTAAGTCAAACTTTTTCGCTTTTTGAAAGAAGGATTTTCAGATGCTTTCTATGATATCAAGGCTGTTTCAAAAGCAGTCGTCGGCGCGCATAATAGCCTTCAGCTTTGCCGCCGTGATACTGATCGGCTCGGGACTTCTGATGTTGCCCTGCAGTGTGAGACCCGGAGTTCAGCTGAATTACATAGATGCCCTTTATACCTCGGCGAGCGCCGTATGCGTTACCGGACTCGTTACCGTTGACATAGGTACGGCGTTCTCCCCCATCGGTCAGTTTTTTATCGCTATGCTGATACAGATCGGTGGACTCGGAGTTGCCTTGGTCGGCGCCGGCATAATGCTTGCTATGGGTAAAAAGCTGGACATCAAGGGAAGATCGCTCATTCGTGACGCATCTAATCTCAGTAACGGCAGAGGAACTATAAAGTTCGTCAAGGGCGTTTTGCTGACCACGCTTATCTTCGAGGCGCTTGGTACGGTACTCAGCTTTATCGTGTTTATTCGCGACTATCCCTTCTTTGAGGCGCTGGGGCATAGTCTTTTCCATTCGATAGCCGCCTTTAACAACTCGGGATTCGACAACCTCGGAACGTCGGGTGAGCTTTACAGCAGCGTGAGCCTTGCGGCATACAAAAACAACCTGCTTTTAAGCCTTACGAGCTGCGGCCTTATCTTTTTCGGAGGTATCGGATTTCTCGTTATTCGCGAGCTGATAGAAAAGCGCTTTCGTTGGAAAAAGCTCTCGATGCACGCAAAGGTCGTTCTGTCTGTCAGTGCGGCGCTGATCGTTTCGGGAACTCTGCTTATAATGTTGACCGAGCACGGAAAGCTCGACTGGCTCTCGGCGTTTTTCTACAGTATTTCTGCCCGAACCGCGGGCTTTTCGATCTACGACCTCGGCAGCTTTTCGGATGCCGGACTTATGGTTATGATGGCGCTTATGTTCGTAGGCGCGTCTCCCGGATCAACGGGCGGCGGAATCAAGACCACTACCTTTTTCGTTCTGCTTCAGGGGATCAAATCGGCGGCGACCAATCGCTCCGAGAAGGCGTTCAAGTATTCGGTTCCCCGCGAGGCGTTCAAAAAGGCGGCAGTCATACTGCTCATCGGTCTTTCTGTCGTCATTGTCGGAACTTATCTCATGGTTGCCTTTGAGGCGAACAACCAAGGGATTGAGCTGACCGACGCGATGTTTGAGGTGGTCAGTGCTTTTGCAACCGTCGGCCTTTCCACCGGTATCACGCCGACCTTGGGGGTTGCAAGTAAGATACTTTCGATATTCATTATGTACGTCGGTCGTCTCGGACCTTTGACGATCGCAACGCTCTGGTACTTTACCAAGGGCGAGCGCGCCGAGTATCCCGACGGAAATATAGCTATTGGATAAAGGAGCTGCGGATATGATGAAAAAGAAGAAAAAAGAGAAGAATATTTACGGAATAATCGGCCTTGGACGTTTCGGCTACGCGCTGGCGATCGAGCTCGCGCAGTCTGGGGCGGATATCATTGCCATCGACCGTGACGAGGAAAAGGTACGCGAGCTTCGTGAGTACACCGAAAACGCCTTTATCGTTAAAAGTCTTGACAAAAAAACGCTGTCCGAAACCGGCTTCCATAACTGCGACGTTGCCATAGTTTGCATCGGAGAGCATCTTGACACCTCGATACTGACGACTCTTAACCTTGTCAGCCTGGGGATCCCGAAGGTCATTGCCAAGGCAACCGGAGCCGAGCACGGCGAAATACTCGAAAAGCTGGGAGCCGAGGTCGTATACCCCGAGAGGGACATCGCGATCCGTCTGGCTCGCCGACTTGAGGCATCGCGCGTTCTCGACTATATCCAGCTCAGCGAGAAGCTGAATATATCTAAGCTGCTCGTTCCTAAGTCGTTGGTCGGGCAGGACGTCAAAACGGCTGACCTGCGAGGTCGCTTTGGGGTGAACATCATAGCTATTGAGAACGATAGCGTCGTCAACGAAAGCATTGGCCCCGGTTACGTTTTCCGCGAGGGAGACATACTCTTCGTTTCGGGACGTCGAGAGGCGCTCGACAGTCTTTCGGAGTGGGCTTGAGATAAAAGACTTGGCAAGTGAGCTTGCCAAGTCTTTTTTTTGAAAAAATAAGGGTTGTTCACATAATTTTTTTGAATATATCATTAAACGTACGAAAAAGTGTAGTATAATGATATGATGTAAAGAGTTTTTAAGGAGAAAACAGATGCTTTGGCTTAAAGGTATTACTAAGGATTACAGCGTCGGCACGTCGCAGGTCCACGCTCTGAAGAGCGTTGATCTTGGATTTCGCGACTGTGAGCTGGTTGCCGTTCTCGGACAGTCGGGCTGCGGAAAGACAACGATGCTCAACATTATCGGCGGACTCGACCGATATAACGACGGTGATCTTCTCATAAACGGCCGCTCTACCAAGGAGTACAGCGACGCCGATTGGGATTCCTATCGCAATCATTCGATAGGCTTCGTTTTTCAAACATATAACCTGATCCCACACCAGACCGTTTTGGCGAACGTTGAACTGGCGTTGACTCTTTCGGGCGTTGGACGCGCCGAGAGACGCCGCCGCGCGATCGAGGCGCTGAGGGCAGTCGGTCTTGAGGATCAGCTTTCAAAGAAGCCCAATCAGATGTCGGGCGGACAGATGCAAAGAGTCGCCATTGCGAGAGCATTGGTGAACAACCCCGATATACTGCTGGCAGACGAGCCGACCGGCGCTCTTGACACCGAAACGAGCATTCAGGTCATGGATATTCTGCGCGAGGTGGCGCGCGACAGGCTGGTCATAATGGTCACTCATAACCCCGAGCTTGCCGAAAAGTACGCCACGCGTACCGTTCGACTGCTCGACGGTAAGATAATCAGCGACACTATGCCGGTCGACGAGGCTGAGCTTATCGCCGAGAGAGAGCAGGTCAAGGCGGCTGAGAAAAAGAAAAAGAGGAAGACCAAAAAGACCTCGATGTCGTTTGCAACGGCGATGTCGCTCTCGCTCAACAACCTGATGACCAAGAAGACGAGAACGATACTCACCTCGTTCGCCGGAAGCATCGGTATTATCGGCATTGCGCTGATACTCGCACTGTCCACCGGTATCAACGCCTTTATCGCGCAGGTTCAGGAGGACACCCTTTCAACATATCCGCTGACAATAAAAAAGCACACGCAGGATATGTCTGCAATGCTTTCGGCTATGACCGGCGTTTCCGAGGGCGAGGATTATTCGGATACCGATCAGATCCACGTTGACGATTCGCTGGGAACTATGATGTCTGCAATGTCGTCCACCGTTGAAAACAATCTTGAAAAGTTCAAGGCGTATATTGAAGAGAATTACGATTCTGTCAAGGACTACGTCAGCGACATTCAGTATAGCTACGACTATAATCTTCAGGTCTATTCGTCGAACGGTAAAAACAAGGTCGGAATGGAGACCATTTTCGAGCATATGGGAGACGCCTTCTCGTCTATGACCGAGCTTATGGAGATGGGCGGCAGCGGTATCGACGTTTTCTCCGAGATGATAAACAACCGCGAGATCCTTGATCAGCAGTATGACGTCATAGCCGGAGCTTGGCCGACCGACGGAGCTGCCGACGAGGTGGTTCTCGTTGTCAATTCAAACAATCAGATAAGTAAGATGACCCTTTATATGCTCGGTATTCTCGATCCGGCTGAGATAGATGAGGATATGAAGGATCTTATGTCGGGCAACTACAAGCCGGAGGATATGGAGCCCTACTCCTACGATTATTTCCTCAATCTGACCTTCAAGTTGCTCACCACCTCGGATTTCTTTGAGGTCAATGCAAACGGAACGACCTACACCGTCGGCGAGCAGACCTATCCCGTTTGGAACGACGTAAGAAAGCACCCCGGATACGATCAGGAGAGCTTCGTTAAGGAAAACGGAGTTGACGTAAAGATAGTCGGTATCGTTCGCCCCAAAGACGGCGTTGCGGCAACCTCTATCTCGGGCGCTATCGGATATACCAAGGCACTTACCGACTATATCCTTGAAAAGAATGCAAACAGCGAGGTCATCAACCAGCAAAAGGCAACGCCCGAGACCAACGTTCTGACCGGACTTACCTTTGAGCGCACTCACTATACCCCCGAAACCATAGGCGAGCTGATCGACAAGATCGACTCCGAAACTATGGAGACCTTCTATGCATATATGACCGAGCAGATCCTCAATAACGAGGAGCTCTCGTCCAAGCTCGAGGTAAACAAGGATTCCTTCTCGCAGATATTCTTCCTGCTCCCCGCCGAAAATCAGGCGGTCGTCATTGAAAGAATGCTGACCGAGGCAAAAACGAACAACCCTGCGGGAGTCAGTATGCTTTGCTCCGCGCTCTCGGCTATGCTGAAGAGCGTTACGGTCACCCCCGAAAATATAACGACCCTTCTGCCGATCTTCGGTATGCAGGAGCTTTACGTCCTGATCGCCGGAGTTTCGATAACCGAGCCGATGCCCATGACCATCAACGGTCTTGCCGCTCTTGCGGGGGAGGAAAGCATGGAAGCGATATACGCCGAGACTACCGAGACTCTTCGTACTCTCAGGGTCAACGACGATATATTCAAGGCGATACTTGCAACTATGGATGAGAACGACCCGTCCTTCGTTCAGCTCGAGGAAACGCTGTACGGTATGGCGCCCCAGATAGACGAGACCTACGAGAGCGTTCTTCGTACGCTTGATGATGCCGAGAAGGCGTCGCCCGCGTCCATCAATTTCTATGCAAAGGATTTTGAGTCCAAGGACGCCGTTGAGAGATTTATCTCGGCTTATAACGACGCGCAAGAGGACGAGACCGACAAGCTGGAGTATACCGACGTCGTCGGAAATCTTATGTCCTCGATATCCATAATCATAAACGCTATTTCGTACGTTCTCATTGCCTTCGTTGCGATCTCGCTGGTCGTTTCGTCGGTAATGATCGGTATTATAACCAATATCTCGGTTCTTGAAAGAACCAAGGAGATCGGTATCCTTCGCGCGGTCGGCGCGTCGAAGAAGGACGTTTCTCGCGTTTTCAACGCCGAAACGCTTATTATCGGTCTTGCCGCAGGAGCTATCGGTATCATTCTGACGGTGCTCTTGTGCATACCGATCACGGCGATCGTTCAGTTCTTTACGGGACTTGACAATATCCGTGCCGTGCTTCCCATAGAGGCGGGGGCCATACTCGTTGCGATCAGTATGATGCTCACCCTTATTGCCGGCATTATTCCTTCTCGCTCGGCTGCGAAGAAGGACCCCGTTATCGCTCTCAGAAGTGAATAATTTTCCCAATAGGGCAGGCGACCGCTTTGCGATCGTCTGTCCTGTTTCTTGCTATGCTAATATTGCAATTTGATATGTAAAATTGACATAAGACAAGGAAAAACTGTTGTGATATAATATGTAGGATAAATAATGGCTAAATGTGCGGTTGCCGTTGTTTTCGGTAGAATTTATGTGAAAAAGCTCGTAAAAAAATCCGGAAAATGCCGTGTTGCATAAGGGATTTTGGCTTTTTCGAAAGGAGAGTTTAAATGCATAAGGTAACAGTTATCGGCACAGGCAGCGTTGGCTCCACGATTGCATATACGTTGGCGGCGCAGACGCTTGCTTCCGAGATCGTTCTGATCGACATCAACAACGAAAAATCTCTCGGAGAGGCGCTTGATATCCGTCAGGGAATGCCGTTCTGCGGACCCGTTAAGATCTATGCCGGAAGCTATGCCGAGGCGGTAGGCTCGGATATCGTCGTTATCACGTCGGGTGCGGCAAGAAAGCCGGGACAGACGAGACTTGATCTTGCAAAGATCAACGTTGATATCATTCGCGATATAACCGACCGCATCGTTCGCTATGCTCCCAACGCGGTGTACATCATAGTTGCAAACCCGGTCGACGTTCTGACCTATGCCTTTGCAAAGTTCTCGGGACTGCCGGATAACCAGATCATCGGATCGGGAACCATACTCGACACCGCGCGTCTTCGCTCGCGCATCTCGGAGTATTTCGATATAAGCCAGCAGAATGTTCACGCCTCTGTTTTCGGAGAGCATGGAGACAGCTCCTTCGTTCCGTGGTCGACGGCAACCATCGCAGGCGTTCCGCTTGACGTTTACGCCAAGTCGGCGGCTATTCGTGACAAGGGACTGCCCGAGCTTGACCACGCCAAGGTCGAGGCGTATATGCGTACGTCGGGCGAGCGAGTAATCCGTCGCAAGGGAGCAACCTATTATGCCGTTTCGCTGGCGGTCTGCCACATTTGTAAGTGCATTTTCTACAGCACCGAGACGCTGCTCACCGTTTCGACTATGCTGCACGGTGAGTTCGGTATATCGGACGTCTGCCTCTCGCTTATGACCGAGGTCGGTAAGAACGGTCACGGAAGCATCTTCCCGTCGCCCATGACCGACGAGGAGATCGCCAAGCTTGCTCACAGCGCCGAAACGCTCAAGACCATCATCAAAAACGTTGGATTATAAAAAAATAATATAAGATCTTACTACAAGGAAGGGTTCATCAAAATGGAAAACATTCAGAACTACAGAATCGAGCACGACTCGATGGGAGAGGTTAAAGTACCCGCAGACAAGTATTGGGCGGCACAGACCGAGCGCAGCCACGAGAACTTCAAGATCGGTGTTGGCATTGAGACCATGCCGCGCGAGATCGTTCACGCCTTCGGTATCCTCAAGCTTGCATCTGCTATTGCCAATAACAAGCTGAAGCCCGAGAAGATGACCGACGAGAAGCTGGACGTTATCACCAAGGCTTGCCGCGAGGTTATTTCGGGCGAGCTGATAGAGCATTTCCCGCTTGTAGTTTGGCAGACCGGTTCGGGAACTCAGTCGAACATGAACGCCAACGAGGTCATTGCAAACCGTGCAAACGAGATCGCAGGCAAGAAGCTCTGCCATCCGAATGACGATATAAACATGAGCCAGTCGTCGAACGACACCTTCCCGACTGCTATGCACATTTCTGCCGTCATCGCTATCGAGGATAAGCTCATTCCCGCAGCCGAGATGCTCATTGAGACCTTCAAGAGACTTGAGGCTGAGAACGACGACATCGTTAAGTCGGGCCGTACTCATCTTCAGGATGCAACTCCCATCAAGTTCTCGCAGGAGATCAGCGGCTGGAGATCGTCGCTCGAGCGCGACGTTGAGCTGCTCAAGCTCTCTGTCAAGCCCCTGATGGAGCTGGCTCTCGGAGGAACCGCCGTCGGAACCGGACTCAACGCACCGAAGGGCTTTGACACCGCCGTTGCCGCCGCCGTCGCCGAGCTGACCGGTAAGGAATTCGTCACCGCCGGCAATAAGTTCCACGCTCTGACCTCTAAGGACGAGCTGGTCTTCGCTCACGGTGCGATCAAGGCAATGGCTGCCGATATGATGAAGATAGCAAACGATATCCGTTGGCTTGCCAGCGGTCCTCGCGTCGGTCTCGGCGAGATCCAGATCCCCGAGAACGAGCCCGGTTCGTCGATCATGCCCGGTAAGGTCAACCCCACTCAGTGTGAGGCTGTCACCATGGTTGCCGTTCAGGTCATGGGTAACGACGTTGCCGTCGGTATGGCTGCATCGCAGGGTAACTTCGAGCTGAACGTCTTCATGCCGGTCGCTATCTACAACTTCCTGCAGTCGGCACGTCTGCTTGCAGAGGCCATCGTATCCTTCAACGTCAACTGCGCCGTCGGTATCGTTGCCAACCGCGAGAAGATGCACAACAACCTTCACAACTCGCTCATGCTGGTCACCGCTCTTAACCCCTACATCGGTTACGAGAATGCCGCCAAGACGGTCAAGAAGGCATTTAAGGACGATATTTCGCTCAAGGAGGCCTGCGTTGCTCTCGGATTCCTGACTGCCGAGAGATTCGACGAGGTATTCCACCCCGAGCAGATGGTCTGATCATTTGAGATCAGGACGTATAATAAATAAGTAAATTCTGAAAGGAAAACGCCAATGATATACAGCTATTTTCCCGGCTGTACGCTGAAAAACAAGGCGATAGACCTTGATATATATGCAAGACGCTCGGCAGAGCTCCTCGGCATCACGCTCGAGGAGCTGCCCGAGTGGCAGTGCTGCGGCGGTGTTTATCCGCTGGCAAAGGATAAGATAGCAACCAAGCTTTCGTCGGTCCGCGCCCTTGCCGCCTCGCGCGATGCGGGACACGATCTCGTGACCCTTTGCTCTGCCTGCCATAACGTTCTCAAGCAGGTCAATAACGATATGAGAACCGACGAGTACATACGCAGCCGCGCCAATAATTATATGGCTCCCGATGCCGAGTACAACGGTGAGATCAACGTTATCCATTACCTTGAGCTGCTTCGCGATACGGTTGGATTTGAAAACATAAAGAAAAAGGTCGTAAAGCCCTTTACCGGACGAAAGATCGGCGCATATTACGGCTGCCTTTTGCTCAGACCCGGAAAGGTCATGCAGATGGACGATCCCGAAAACCCCAAGATCCTTGAGGATTTCATTCGTGCCATCGGAGGCGAGCCGGTCATCTACGCGCAGAGAAACGAGTGCTGCGGAGGATATGCAACGGTTGAGGATAAGGCGTACGCCGCAAGCCGCGCGGGTAAGGTGGTCGACAACGCCGCCGCCTGCGGAGCCGATATGCTGATCACCGCTTGCCCGCTTTGTCTTTACAATCTTAATAAGAGCAACGCTGAAAACAAGCTGCCGGTAGTATACTTCACCGAGCTGCTTGCCGAGGCGCTCGGACTTAAGGAGGAGAACGATGTCTGAAAACAACATTTGCCGTGAAGACATACTTCGCATATCCGGCGTAGATACCAGAAAGTGTATGCGTTGCGGAAAATGCAGTGCAACCTGTCCGGCATACGACGAGATGGAATATCATCCTCATCAGTTTGTCAATATGGTCGAGAACGGCGATATTGAGGCTCTTGTTGAAAGCCCGTCGCTCTTCAAATGTCTTTCCTGCTTTGCGTGTATAGACCGCTGTCCGAGACAAGTCGAGCCGGCAAAGCTGGTCGAGGCGGTAAGATCTGCCTGCATTCGTCGCCAGGGTCATAACCACCTGAGCGCAGATGCGATACCGGCAATCCTTGATCCCGATATCCCGCAGCAGGCGTTGGTCAGCGCTTTCCGCAAATATTCCGAGTGAGGTAAGAAAATGCAAAGAATAGGCGTTTTTGTCTGCCATTGCGGAAGCAACATTGCCGCAACGGTTGACGTTAAGGCAGTTGCCGAGGCCGCCAAGCACGAGAGTGGCGTCGTCTTTTCGGCAGACTACCAGTATATGTGCTCCGAATCGGGTCAGGACCTGATAAAGGACATGATAAAAGAGCATAAGCTGACGGGTATCGTCGTCTGCTCCTGCTCGCCCCGTATGCACGAGAACACCTTCTGTAAGGCGGCTGCCGCGGGCGGACTCAACCCCTATATGGTTGAGATCGCAAATATCCGTGAGCAGTGCTCCTGGATACATAAGGATATGCCCAGCGCAACCGCAAAGGCTATCGTTCTCGTTCGTTCGGCTATCGCCAAGGTTACTCTCAACGCTCCGCTGACTGCCGGAACCTCTCCGGTCACCAAGCGTGCGCTGGTCATCGGTGGCGGTATCGCCGGAATCCAGACGGCTCTTGATATTGCCGATGCCGGCTTTGAGGTCGATATCGTTGAGAAAGAGCCCACCATCGGCGGTAAGATGGCACAGATAGACAAGACCTTCCCGACTCTCGACTGCGCGGCGTGTATACTTACACCGAAGATGGTCGAAGCCGCCCAGAACGATAAGATCCGCATCTTCTCGTACAGCGAGGTCTCGGCTGTCAAGGGATTCGTCGGTAACTTTACCGTAACCATCAAGCGTAAGGCAAGATACGTCAAGGAGGACCTTTGCACGGGCTGCGGTCTTTGCACCGAAAAGTGCCCTCAGAAGAAGGTTCCGAACGAGTTCAACCTCGGGCTTGACAACCGCCGCGCTATCTATATTCCGTTCGCACAGGCTATCCCGAAGATCGCCACGATCGACCCCGATTACTGCACTATGCTGAAATCCGGTAAGTGCGGCGTCTGCTCGAAGGTCTGCTCGGCCGGAGCTATCGACTATCAGGCAAAGGACGAGTTTATTGACGTAAACTACGGCGCTATCGTTGCCGCCACCGGATTTAATCCGATAAAGGTCGATAAGTACGATGAGTTCGCCTACGCTCAGAGCCCCGACGTCGTCACCTCGCTTGAGTACGAGCGACTGATGAACGCCGCAGGACCTACCGGCGGAACTCTGCTTCGTCCTTCCGACAGAACTCACCCTCACACTATCGTTTTCGTTCAGTGCGTCGGCTCGCGTGAGTCGGAGGATTCCACCAAGTGCGGAAAGTCCTATTGCTCGAAGATCTGCTGTATGTATACCGCGAAGCACGCTATGCTGACTCGCGAAAAGTATCCCGACACCGACGTTTACGTGTTCTACATCGACGTTCGTACCCCGGGTAAGAGCTTTGACGAGTTCTACAGACGAGCCGTTGAGCAGTACGGCGTTCACTATATCAAGGGAATGGTCGGTAAGGTCACTCCCGAGGGCGGAAAGCTCAAGGTCCAGGCATCCGATCTTATTGCAGGAAAGCAGCTGCATATAGACGCAGATATGGTCGTTCTTGCCGCCGCCATCGAGCCGGATAAGACCGCCCGCCCGCTTGCAACTCTACTGACTGCAAGTATGGATACCAACGACTTTTTCACCGAGGCTCACCCCAAGCTCCGTCCCGTTGAGAGCCCGACTGCCGGCGTCTTCCTTTCGGGAGCATGCCAAGGTCCGAAGGATATTCCCGAGACGGTTGCTCAGGCAGGTGCTGCCGCGTCGAAGGTCATCGGACTGCTTGCCAAGGATCATCTGGTATGTAACCCCTGCGTTGCAAATGCAAACGAAATGCTCTGCTCGGGCTGCTCGCAGTGCGAGAAGGTCTGTCCGTACGGCGCTATAACTTATTCCTACAAAGAATTCAGAATGCCCGACCGTACCACCAAGCTTCGTCTTGTCGCGTCGGTCAACGCGGCGGTCTGCCAGGGCTGCGGCGCTTGCACCGTAACCTGTCCCAGCGGCGCTATGGACCTCAAGGGCTTCTCGAACAAACAGATCATGGCGGAGGTTGACGCAATATGCAAATGAACGACAACACTTTCAGACCGAAAATAGTCGCGTTTTGCTGTAACTGGTGCTCTTATGCAGGAGCAGACCTTGCAGGAACCAACCGTCTGAACTATCCCGCGGACGTTAAGATCATCCGCGTACCTTGCTCCTGCCGCGTTAACCCGACCTTTGTGCTTCGTGCCTTCGGTCGCGGTGCCGACGGAGTTATTATCTGCGGCTGTCACCCCGGTGACTGCCACTATACCTCGGGTAACTACTACGCCCGTCGCCGTATGACTCTGCTTTTCTCGATGCTCGATTATCTGGGTATTGAGCGCGAGAGAACTCGCGTTGAGTGGGTCTCGGCTGCAGAGGGTGCAAAATTTGCCCAGACGATGAACAGCTTTGTTGAGACTGTCACAAAACTCGGCAAAAACAAGAGGCTGGAGGATCTGAGATGCAAAAAGTAATGATAGAAAGAGCTGCCGAACTGCTCTCGTCGGGCAAGGTCAACCGAGTTCTCGGCTGGCGCGCAGGTCTTTTCGCTCACGATAACACTCCGTCGGTCTTCACCGACGCCGCCGATCTTCAGGCAAACTTCGTTTACAACGAGTTCTGCGGAGCAAACCTTTCGAAGTATCTCGTAAAGGAGAGCGATAAGGAGGGAACGGTTGCCGTTTTCCTCAAGCCCTGCGATACGTACAGCTTCAACCAGCTGATCGCCGAGCATAAGATAAAGCGTGATAACGTTTACGCCATCGGAGTCCAGTGCAACGGAATGAAGGACGTCAACGATCGCGAAAAGCTCGAGGAGCGTTGCGCGAGCTGCAAGAGCCGCAAGCACGTCGCCTACGACGAGCTTATCGGAGAGAGCGGAGAGATCCTCGATTCGAATCGCTTCGATATGGTCGAAAAGCTTGAGAATATGACGAGCGAGGAGAGATTCGAGTTCTGGAGAGGCGAGCTTTCACGCTGTGTTCGTTGCAACGCCTGCAGAAACGTTTGCCCGGCTTGCACCTGTGAAAAGTGCATTTTCGACAACCCCGACTCGGGATCTGCAAACAAGGCTCCCGCCGATCCCTTTGAAGAAAATTTGTTCCATATCATTCGCGCCTTCCACGTTGCCGGTCGTTGCACCGACTGCGGCGAGTGCTCGCGCGTTTGCCCCGAAAACATCCCGCTCCACCTGCTCAACCGTAAGTTCATCAAGGATATCAACGAGCTTTACGGCGAGTATCAGGCAGGAGAGACGGTCAACGAGCGCGGACCTCTGGTCAATTATACTCAGGGTGATGCCGAGCCGTCGGTGGTCTACGAGAGGGGGAACAGCTGATGTATAAGTTGAATCTTTCCGAGATCAATGCGTTTTTCGCCAAGATCGCACAGAACGAAAAGCTTTATATCCCGGCAGACAACGGTAAGGGCGGCGCCCGTTATACCGAGTGGGCTGAGGGAGTTGAGCTGTCGAACGCTTGTAACACCGAGCGCTCGGCAAAGGATTTCTTCTTTCCGCAGACCGAAAATCTCGTTGATTTTAAGGTCAATGGCAAGAAGATCGAGGTAATAGACTCCCGCGAGGAGTGCGAGGACTTCGTCGTTTTCGGCGTTCGCGCTTGCGATGTCAAGAGCTTCGAGATACTCGACAGTGTTTATCTCACCGATCCGATAGATAGCTACTATAAGAACCGTCGCGAGCACGGCACCGTTATCTCGCTGGCTTGTTCGGCTCCCGAGGAGACCTGCTTCTGCCGAACCTTCGGTATCGACGCGACCAAGCCCGCAGGAGATGCCCGCGCGTATATCGCGGGAGACTCGCTCTATATCGAGGCTCTGACCGAGAAGGGAAGCGCTCTTCTCTCGTCACTCGGTATTGCCGAGACCGATGATACTGCCGCCGTTTACGCGCAGATCGCCGAGACCGAGAAGAAGCTCGCAGAGCTTCCGCTCGCAGCTCTTGAGGCAAAGGATTTCACCAAGAAGCAGCTTGATGCGTTTAACGCACCTGTCTGGGCGGGGCTTTCGCAGACCTGCCTCGGCTGCGGAAGCTGTACCTTCGTTTGCCCCACGTGCCAGTGCTACGATATTAAGGACTTCGATACCGGACACGGTATCAAGCGCTTCCGTTGCTGGGATAGCTGCATGTATTCCGACTTCACCATGATGGCTCACGGAACTCCGAGAAACACACAGCTTGAGAAGTTCCGCCAGAGATTTATGCATAAGCTGGTCTACTATCCGATGAACAACGACGGAGTATACGGCTGCGTCGGTTGCGGCAGATGCCTGAAGAAATGCCCGATCTCGATGAATATCGTCAAGGTCATGAAAAGCTTAGGGGAGGTCACAGAATGATAGAAGAAACCCTGATCCCAAAACTCGGTGTTGTCACCGACATAAGAATAGACACGCCGGACGTTAAGACCTTCCGCGTCGTTGGACTTGACGGTGAAAAGCCGTTCATACACGTTCCCGGACAGTGCGCAATGCTCTCGATCCCGGGCGTCGGTGAGGCTATGTTCTCGATAACCTCGTCGCCCACAAACGAAGAGTTTATGGAATTTTCGATAAAGAAGTGCGGTTGTCTGACCGAATGGCTCCATAAGATGGACGTCGGACAGGAGATCTGCATTCGCGGTCCGTACGGAAACGCTTTCCCGGTCGAGAGCGACTTCAAGGGACGCGACCTGCTCTTTATCGCCGGCGGTATCGGTTTGGCTCCGCTTCGCTCGGTAATAAACTACTGCCGCGATAAGCGCGAGAACTACGGACACATTGATATCGTGTACGGTTCGCGCTCAAAGGACGATCTGGTCGACTACCGAGAGATCATAGACGAATGGTGCGCAGATAAGGACATAAACGTCTATCTCACCATCGACCGTGAGCAGGAGGGCTGGGACGGTCACGTCGGATTCGTTCCGAACTACGTCAAGGAGCTTGATTTCAAGCCCACGTCCACGGCGGTTGTTTGCGGACCTCCTATCATGATAAAGTTCACTCTTGCAGGTCTTATCGAGCTTGGCTTTGATAAGTCGCAGGTCTTTACCACGATGGAGATGCGTATGAAGTGCGGTGTCGGTAAGTGCGGCCGCTGCAACATCGGAAACAAGTACGTCTGCAAGGACGGACCGGTCTTCAGATGCGACCAGCTTGACGAACTTCCCAACGAATATTAAGGGGATAAAACAATGGAAAAATTGGTTAATGTATATCTTTTCGGCAAAAAATATGAAGTGCCGAGCAATCTGACTATCATGACGGCTATGGAATATGCCGGATATCAGCTGGTTCGCGGTTGCGGATGCCGTAACGGCTTCTGCGGCGCCTGCGCTACCATTTACCGTATCAAGGGACAGAAGGAGCTCAAGGTCTGCCTCGCCTGCCAGACTCAGGTCGAGAACGATATGTACGTTGCAACTCTGCCTTTCTTCCCGCTTGTCAAGCAGGTCTACGACATTGAGACGATCGCTCACGACCAGCAGGTCATGATGCAGCTCTACCCCGAGATCTACGCTTGCATCGGCTGCAACGCCTGCACCAAGAGCTGCACTCAGGAGCTGAACGTTATGCAGTACATCGCAGCTGCCCAGAGAGGTGACTTCGAGACTTGCGCCGAGCTGTCGTTCGACTGCGTTATGTGCGGAGTCTGCTCGTCGAGATGTCCCGCAGGTATCTCGCATCCTCAGGTTGCACTGCTGGCTCGCCGTATAAACGGTAAGTATCTCGCCCCGAAGACGTCTCACCTTGCAGACCGTCTCGTCGAGATCGAGAACGGTACCTACGAGGAGCTGCTCCAGAATCTTATGCAGAAGCCCATTTCGGAAATGAAAGAGCTTTACAACAATCGCGAGATAGAGAAATAAGGGGGCAAAAGTATGTATTCGTCTGATATCAAAGAACTGATAAAGAAGGTCGAGGCTCGCCGCGAGTATAACACCAGCTACGAGCCGGCAAGAATGACCGCAGAGCAGAAGGAACAGCTGCTTGCCACCTATCACCCTGACTACCGTGCTGACCAGTTCGAGCTGCTCAAGATCGGTGCAAACAAGGGAGAAAAGGTTCCTCACGAGCTCGCCGAGATGCTTCAGGCGCACAGCCGCATCACGGCAGACTCGGTAAACCTTGACGACGTTGCCTACGACGTTGACGTTCTCGTCATCGGAGGCGGCGGAGCGGGCTCTTCGGCAGCCATCGAGGCTAAGAGAGCCGGCGCGAACGTTATGATCGTGACCAAGCTTCGCATAGGTGATGCCAACACCGTTATGGCAGAGGGCGGAATCCAGGGCGCAGATAAGCCCAACGACTCGCCCGCAATTCACTACATCGACGCTTTCGGCGGCGGACACTTCGCCGCAAAGCCCGAGCTGCTTTACAAGCTCGTCAACGAAGCTCCCGACGCCATCAACTGGCTCAATGAGCTTGGAGTCGAGTTCGATAAGGCTCCCGACGGAACCATGATAACCACTCACGGTGGAGGTACTTCCCGCAAGCGTATGCACGCCGCGAAGGACTATACCGGATCTGAGATCATGAGAACTCTCCGTGACGAGGTCTTCAATCTGCAGATCCCGGTCGTCGACTTTACTGCCGCCATCGAGCTGATCCTCGATGAGAACGGCAAGTGCGCCGGAGCTGTCCTTATGAATATGGAGACCAAGGAGCTTATGGTTGCCAAGGCAAAGACGGTCATCATCGCCACCGGCGGTGCAGGTCGTATGCACTACCAGGGCTTCCCGACCTCGAATCACTATGGAGCAACCGCTGACGGACTTGTTCTCGGTTATCGCGCCGGAGCAAAGCTGCTTTATGCAGATACTCTTCAGTACCATCCGACCGGTGTTGCATACCCCGAGCAGATCTTCGGTGCTCTCGTTACCGAGAAGGTACGTTCGATCGGTGCTAAGCTGGTCAACGTAAACGGCGAGGTCTTTATGCATCCGCTGGAGACCCGTGACGTCTCGGCAGCCTCGATCATTCGTGAGTGCTCTGATCGCGGAAACGGTGTTTATACCGGCTCGGGATACGGCGTCTGGCTCGATACTCCTATGATCGAGCGCATTCACGGAGAGGGAACTATTATGGCGAGAATCCCCGCCATGCACCGTATGTTCAATAAGTACGGAATCGACATTCGCTACGAGCCGATCCTCGTTTACCCCACTCTGCATTACCAGAACGGCGGACTTGACATCGGTGCCGACTGCCAGACCTCGAACATTGAAAACCTGTTCGTTGCAGGTGAGGCGGTTGGCGGAATCCACGGACGTAACCGTCTGATGGGTAACTCGCTGCTCGATATAATCGTCTTCGGACGTGACGCCGGACGCTCGGCTGCCGAAAAGGCAAAGAACACCGATTGCTGTAAGCTCACGCTCGCTCATATCGCTGAGTTCGAGGCTAAGATCCGTGAGGCAGGAATCGAAACCGATAAGGTCTCGCCGCTGCTTCTCCCGACCTATAGCCACGGCAACCCCAAGCGTTCCTAATTGATCGGAGGCGATAATAATGGGCCCGATCGCACAGTTTTTTAATGGCCTTTTCTCAATGGGTGGCACGGCTGTTGTGCTCGCCGGAACGTTTCTGATCTGCTTTATCGGCTATGCCCTCGGTCGCATTAAGATCAAGGGCATCAGCCTTGGAGATTCGGGAGTTTTCATTGTGGCGCTGCTCTTCGGTTGGCTGTTCACTCTTCCGGTGCTCAAGGAGCTTCCGATCCTTTCCCGCTTCTATATTTCGGGCAGCGCAACCACGGCGTTTGCTAACTATAAGTTCATTCAAACCGTGGGACTCGTACTGTTCGTTACCTCGGTGGGATACATTGCCGGACCGAGATTTTTCAAGAACCTCAAGAAAAACGCAAAGTCGTATGTTCCGCTCGGAGCTATAATCATTACCGTCGGAGTTGCGATCGCCGTTCTGTTTGCCCTCATTCCGGGCATCGGCGCCGACTTCAGTAACGGTATACTCTCGGGTGCTCTGACCTCCACGCCTGCCTTCTCGGCAGCACAGGAGGTTGCTGAAAACTCAGGACTCGTTTCGCTCGGTCATGCTATTGCATATCCGTTCGGAGTTATCGGAGTCGTCGTTTTCGTTCAGCTTATGCCCAAGCTTCTCAAGGCAGATATGGCTCACGAGCGTGAGCTTATCAAAGGAAGCCCCAAGGCTGAGTCCTCGTCCGAAAAGAAGACCAAGAAGCTCTTCTCGCTTGAGGAGCACGGCTTTGCCGCCTTCGGTCTTGCCGTCGTCCTCGGAATACTGCTCGGCAGCATCAAGATCCCGCTGACCGCCGCAGGCTTTAACGGCGCTTGCTTCTCGCTGGGTAACACCGGCGGACCGCTGATCGTTGCACTCGTGCTCGGTCACTTCGGTCACATCGGAAGACTTAACGTTAAGGTGTCCGACCATATGCTCAAGATATTCCGCGAGTTCGGGCTCATCCTGTTTTTGGCAGGAGCCGGAGTTGAGGGCGGAGTCGAGCTGGTCGCACAGGTCAGCGCTTCGACCTACGGACCTATGATCATTCTGTACGGATTTATCGCCGGTGCTGTAATGACGGTAGTTCCGCTGATAGTCGGATTTATTCTTGCAAAGAAGGTCTTCAAGCTTCAGCTGCTCAACAACCTCGGTTCGCTCACGGGTGGAATGACCAGCACCCCGGCGCTCGGAACGCTGATCGGTGTTTCGGGAAGCGACGACGTCGCCGCCGCGTATGCATCGACCTATCCGGTCGCGCTGGTTCTCGTCGTTCTGGCATCCAACCTTATCGGAACATTCATATAAAATATTATTAAGACGGAGATTATTATGACCAACAATAAGCACATACTTAACTGGATCGACGAAATGTCGGCAATGACTAAGCCGGATCGTATAGTTTGGATCGACGGTAGCGAGGAGCAGGCAGAGGCTCTGCGCGCCGAGGCTTGCTCGACCGGAGAGATCATCAAGCTCAACGAGGAGCTTCTCCCCAACTGCTATCTGCACAGAACCGCTATCAACGACGTTGCCCGCGTTGAGGGACGCACCTATATCTGCACCCCCACCAAGGACGAGGCAGGCGCGATCAATAACTGGATGGATCCCACCGAGATGTATGCAAAGCTGAAGAAGCTGTATACCGGCTCGATGCAGGGTCGCACCATGTACGTTATTCCTTACTCGATGGGCGTTGTCGGCTCTGACTTTGCCAAGTACGGAATTGAGCTGACCGACTCGATCTACGTCGTTCTGAACATGCTCATTATGACCCGCGTCGGAACTAACGTTCTCGAGGCTCTGGGTGACAGCCCCGACTATATTAAGGGACTGCACGCCCGTGCCGATATCGACGAGGAGAACCGTTACATCGTTCACTTCCCGCAGGATAACACCATTATGTCGGTCAACTCGGGATACGGCGGAAACGTTCTGCTCGGAAAGAAGTGCTTTGCACTTCGAATAGCCTCCTACCTCGGACGTAAAGAGGGCTGGATGGCTGAGCATATGCTCATTCTCGGAATCGAGTATCCGAACGGTGAGACCAAGTACATCACCGCAGCTTTCCCGTCTGCTTGCGGAAAGACCAACCTCGCTATGCTCATTCCGCCCGAAATCTACCGCAACAAGGGATACAAGGTCTGGTGCGTCGGTGACGACATTGCTTGGCTCCGTGTCAACCCCGAGGACGGCAAGCTCTACGCCGTTAACCCCGAGAACGGATTCTTCGGCGTTGCTCCCGGAACTAACGATAAGTCCAATCCCAACGCGCTTGCAACCTGTATGCGCGATACCATCTTCACCAACGTTGTTCACGATACCAAGAACAACACCGTTTGGTGGGAGGGACTCAACAACAATCCGCCCCAGCCCGGAAATGCTATCGACTGGAAGGGCAATCCTTGGGATTGCACCAAGTTCGACAAGAAGGATAAGTCGACCTACGGAGCTCATCCGAACAGCCGCTTTACCGCTCTTGCTCAGAACTGCCCCTGCATCTCGTCCGAGTTTAACAGCCTGAAGGGCGTTCCGGTTTCGGCTATCGTCTTCGGCGGACGCCGTGCAAAGACCGCTCCGCTGGTATACCAGTCCACCAGCTGGCAGAACGGTACCTTCGTCGGTTCTATCATGGCATCTGAGACCACTGCCGCCGCCGCCGGCGCGGTTGGTGTCGTCCGTCGTGACCCGATGGCAATGAGACCCTTCGTTGGTTACAACATGGGTGAGTACTGGGCACACTGGCTCAACATGGGCAAGAACATTCCCAACCCGCCCCAGATCTTCCACGTCAACTGGTTCCGCACGGATGACGAGGGTAACTTCATCTGGCCCGGATTCGGAGATAACCTCCGCGTTCTGCTCTGGATCATCAAGCGCTGCGAGGGTAAGATCGACGCCGATCTCACTCCTATTGGATACGTTCCGAAGGCTGAGGATATCGACGTTGAGGGACTTGACGGCATCAGCCTTGATACCATCAAGGAGCTTCTCTCGGTCGATACCGAGTCGTGGCTTGCAGACGTCGAGAACATCAAGGAGTTCTACGCTCTCGTCGGTGACAGCGTTCCCGCCGAGCTGAAGGAAGAGCTCGCCGCTCTCGAGGCAAGACTTTCCAAATAAGTTTATTGCGCGGGGGTATACGCCCCCGCGCTTCGTCCGATATAGTATCTCAAAAAAGAGGGGGAAGCAAAATGAATAAAAAACAAGGCGTATTTTTTTGCGCGGCGCTCGTTTGCTTAGTACTGTTTGCGCTTTTGACCGTTGTCGTTTTGACGGTTGACGTTGATGCTATCGGCCCCGAGGGGTCGTCTATCGGGCTTTCGAGTCTGAACTCAAAAATGCACGATGCAATACCGTACAATCAGTTTCTTTATGAGATGACCGAGCTGCTCGGAATGCTCGCCCTGCTGATTGCGGTAGCTTTTGCTCTGTTTGGTGCCGTGCAGTTGATAAGAGGTCGGTCGTTTAAGGCTGTCGATAAGGACATATACCTGCTTGCCGCACTTTACGTTGTAGCGGCGGCGAGCTATGTTTTCTTTGAGATAATAGTAGTAAATTACCGCCCCGTTATACTTGTCGGTGAGGAGCTTGAGGCGTCGTTTCCGTCGTCGCATACCCTGCTCGCCGTGACCTTTATCGGTTCTGCTATGTATCAGATCCTTCGCAGGATCAAGCGAGCGGCGATCAAGTATTCGATATTTTCACTTGGCAGTCTTTTTATGACCGTCACTGTGATCGGACGATTGCTCTGCGGAGTTCATTGGTTTACCGATATCCTCGGAGGACTTCTCCTCGGTGCGGCGATACTTTTTGCCTATATCGGCGCTTGCGAGAAAATACGGTAAGGTAACCGATAATATCAAATCCTTCCTCGGTATGAAGCCGAGGAAGGATTTTTTCTTTGAATTTTAGTTAAAATATTGTTTTTTGGGAGCAAATATGGTATCATAGTAGCAACAATGATTCGAGGAGCTTGCTATGGATTGGTGGACTATTCCTGCCGCGGTGGGTGTGTTGTTAACGCTGTTTTTTGTTACGGCATACGTGTGTTACAGACTGACCTTTGCCGTGCCCAAGAAATATCGCGCCGCTCGTCCGTTGATCCCGAGAGGGGAGCAGTACGATGAGGTGTCCGATATCTCTGAGAGACTGGTGGGCGAGGTAATGGCGATCCCTTGCGAGGAGATAAGCATAAAAACCAAGGACGGACTGACTCTTTTTGGACGTTACTACGAGAAAACGCCGGGCGCACCGGTCGAGATAATGTTTCACGGCTACAGAAGCTCGTCGCTACTCGATTTCAGCGGAGGAGTTCAGCTTGTAATGGAGTGCGGCTGCAACGCCATAATGGTCGATCAGCGTTCGCACGGAAGAAGTGACGGGCGTTGCCTCAGCTTCGGTATTTCGGAGCGGCACGATCTCGTTGAGTGGGTCAACTACGCCGTTGAACGCTTCGGCAAGGACGTGAAGATCGTGCTTTCGGGAATGTCTATGGGGGCGGCAACCGTTCTCATGGCGTCCGAGCTTGATCTTCCCGAAAACGTCGTCGGAATCTTCTCGGATTGTGGATATTCCTCGCCGCGCGAGATAATAAGAAAGGTGGTCCGCGATATGAAGCTGCCCGTGGGGCCGACCTACTTTATGATCCGCATCGGAGCGCGTATATTCGGCGGCTTTGATCTTGAATCGGCGTCTGCCGAGTCAGCTCTGGCAAACAACTCGCGAATCCCCGTGCTCTTTATTCACGGTGAGGACGACCGCTTCGTTCCTTGTGAAATGAGCCGACGAAACTACAACGCTTGCCGCGCTGAAAAACGCTTGTTGACCGTTAAGGATGCCGGACACGGACTCAGCTATCTCGTTGATTACGAAAGCTATAGCGGCGCCGTTAAGGAGTTTTTGAAGAGGGTCGCGGGTCAGGGGAGTGACTTATGATAATATACGATATTTCTCAGGAGGTCTTTTCGGGTGCAGTTTATCCGGGTGACACAGATCCAAGCGTTGTTGCCGTTTCTCGTATTGAGTCGGGCGCTCTCTACAACCTCAGCGACGTTAATATGTGCGCCCACAACGGAACGCATATCGATGCGCCCTACCACTTTTTTAAGGACGGCAAGACGGTTGACGGGATCTCTCTTGAAAAAACGGTCGGAAGATGCGTCGTTGCAGAAGCTGAGGGACGGATGACGGCGTCTGACGCCAAGAGGATAGTCGGCTCGACCGACGATCGCGAGGCGTCAAGAAGAGTTTTGATAAAGGGAGACGTCGTGGTGACCGCCTCGGCGGCGCGCGCTTTTGTTGATGCCGGAGTATGCTTGATCGGCATTGAGTCGCAGTCGTTTGGTGAGATAGACGCGCCGATGGAGGTTCATAAAATATTGCTTGCCGAGCAGATCGTTCTGCTTGAGGGAATAAGGCTCGGTCAGATCGAGGTCGGGAGCTATCTTCTCTGCGCCGCGCCAATAAATTTCGGAGGCATCGACGGCGCGCCCGTCAGAGCGTTGCTGATAGACTTAAACGATTTGGTAAAATCAAAATAACTATTGAAATTTAATTCGATCTGATTTATAATATAAAAAGAAACTATGAAAAAGGAGACACGTATGATAAGCAAAGCAATTAAATACGTAGGTGTCAACGACCATAATATTGATCTTTTCGAGGGACAGTACGCCGTCCCGAATGGAATGGCTTATAATTCTTACGTCATAATAGATGCGAAGATAGCCGTTATGGATACGGTTGACGCCAAGTTTACCCACGAATGGCTCGACAATCTGAATAACGCCCTCGGCGGACAAAAGCCCGATTATCTGGTGGTTCAGCATATGGAGCCCGATCATTCGGCAAACGTAATGAACTTCGTCAAAACCTATCCCGATGCCAAGATAGTTTCGTCGGATAAGGCGTTCAAGATGATGAAGAACTTCTTCGGAACCGACTTTTCTGACCGCAGGATAGTCGTTGGAGAGGGAGACGTTCTCCCGCTCGGTGAGCACGAGCTGCATTTTGTGACAGCCCCGATGGTGCATTGGCCCGAGGTCATCGTGACCTACGAGAGCACCGAGAAGGTTCTTTTCTCGGCAGACGGATTTGGAAAGTTCGGTGCGCTTGACGTCGATGAGGACTGGGCGTGCGAGGCACGACGCTACTATTTTGGAATAGTTGGCAAGTACGGCGCGCAGGTACAAGCTCTCTTGAAAAAGGCGGCGGCTCTCGATATTGAGACCATCTGCCCGCTTCACGGACCGGTTCTTCGCGAGAATCTCGGATACTATATAGACCTTTATAAGACCTGGTCGAGCTATCAGCCCGAGGAGGAGGGAATAGTTATCGCCTATACCTCGGTCTACGGAAACACGAAAAAGGCAGTCACGATGCTCGCTGAAAAGCTCAAGGCAAAGGGTTGCCCTAAGGTAGTAGTTAACGACCTTGCCCGTTGCGATATGGCAGAGGCGGTTGAGGACGCCTTCCGTTACAGTAAGCTCGTTCTCGCAACGACAACGTATAACGCCGAGATCTTCCCGTTCATGCGGGAGTTCATAAATCATTTGACAGAGCGAAACTTCTCGAACAGAACCGTCGCGCTCATCGAAAACGGAAGCTGGGCGCCGATGGCAGCAAAGGTCATGCGCGGAATGTTCGAAAAGTCGAAGAATCTGACCTTTACCGATACGATGGTCAGAATAGTGTCGGCTCTGAACGAGGAAAGCTCAGGTCAGCTTGAGGCTCTGTCAGACGAGCTTTGCCGTGAGTATATCGCCCTTCGCGGAAACGATGTTAATAAAAACGACTTGACGGCGCTCTTTAATATTGGATACGGTCTTTACGTCGTAACGTCAAACGACGGTAAGAAGGACAACGGTCTGATCGTCAATACTGTGACACAGGTCACCAACATACCCAACCGCATCGCCGTTACCATCAATAAGGAGAACTACTCGCACCACGTCATAAAGCAGACCGGAAAGATGAATATAAACTGCCTCACGGAGGGAACGCCTTTCTCGGTCTTTGAGAGATTCGGCTTCCAGAGCGGCAGAAATACCGATAAGTTTGCCTCGTACGACGGCGAGCTTCTCCGTTCGGATAACGGGCTGGTCTTCCTTTCGAGAAACATAAACTCCTTTATGTCGCTTGAGGTGGAGCAGTACGTTGATCTCGATTCTCACGGAATGTTCATCTGTAAGATAAGCGAGTCGAGAGTTATCTCGGATAAGCCCACGATGACGTATAGCTATTATCACAGTAAGGTCAAGCCGAAGCCCCAAACCGAGGGCAAGAAGGGCTACGTTTGCACTATCTGCGGCTACGTTCACGAGGGAGATACCCTTCCGGACGACTTTGTCTGCCCGCTGTGTAAGCACGGAGCGTCGGATTTTGAGCCGATAGAATAATAATAAAAGCCAACGGAAGACCAAAGGGTCTTCCGTTGGCTTTTGTCAGGAGTACATACCGTTTGTCGAGAGGTAGGAGTAGAGCTGCTGACCGTGATTCTGCTCTTCCTTTTGAATGTGAGCCAACGCGTCGCGCAGTGCAGGGCTTGAAAACTCAAAAACGCTGGTGTCGTAAACGCTTGATACGTGCTTTTCCATAGCGAGGGCGTCGCGGCAAAGATACCCGTCCGACTTTTTGGACTCGGCGTCGCAGGAGGAGGGGGAGGGGGTGGTTGCCTGAGCGGCGCAGGAGGGAGCGCTGCCGGTCGAAACGGTCTTGCCTGCCAAGATATCGTTTATGGTCTGCAAGTGGGTCTGCTCGGCAGAGAGAATGCTGCCAAAGAGATTTTTGAGGGCGGGGTCGCAGGCGTCGGACTGATACTTGGTGTACTTTTCAATGCAAAGCTGCTCCTGCGATTTAAGTTCTTTTAAGAGTTCGGTTTCTTTTTGTGTGAGTACCACGGGCTTGATCTCCTTTCTTTTGGTATAAAAAGTATTTGCCCGAAAAATACAGCTTATGCAAAAGACAGGCAAAAAAAGAAAGCCTGCACGAACGGCGTTCGTGCAGGCTTGGCCCGCCCTGCAGGATTCGAACCTGTGACCCTCAGAATCGGAATCTGATACTCTATCCAGCTGAGCTAAAGGCGGATGTTAATGAAACACGAGTATTGTATCATAAAAAGTTAGATTTGTAAATATAGAAAGCACAAATAAATAAAAAAGTGGAATAAAACCACCTTTTTTTGCAAATACCTATTGACAAACGCCGTATTTTCTGTTATAATACAGAGCGTTGAAAATATTGGGGCATCGCCAAGCGGTAAGGCAACGGACTCTGACTCCGTCATTACCGGGGTTCGAATCCCTGTGCCCCAGCCACAAAAAAGCCTATCACGTAAGTGATAGGCTTTTTTGAACGATGTTTGCCCTTGCGGGCAAGTGATGTTGACTTCGTCAGTGATGTTCACTGCGTGAGTGATGTTACGCCTTCGGCGCAGTGGGCAAACATCACATCACTTTGCTACGAAGGAGCAATACATCACTGTGCGATGGCACTACATCACTTCGGTGAAGCCGATACTTCACTATTTACAAACAAAGATTTTTATGTTATAATAGTCTCAACAAATAATTTTCAAAACTTTTCTTGCAAAAAGCTGTTAGAGAATTATTACAGTTGGCTTGATAGCAGACGAAAATGATAACGAAAGGCGGTATATATGAAAAAAATAATATACTATGCAAGTCCATTTATTTTGTTTCCCATTATTTTTGGAATTTTTACTTTATTGGACGAAATAGATATCATAAATTCAAACATTTTAGCCGTTTTTTTGTTTGTGCTTTTATTCGTAACTACCGCATTTCTGGGAAACCTATCATTAACAAACAAAAAATTTGATTATTTGATGACAGGTATCGTTCCGCTTGCGTGCTTTTTTGCTCTATTTATCGCCTTGTTTTTTGACGAAGGGTGTGACGGAACACCTCAGCTTTCGATTCACCATGCTTTGAATATGGAATATTATAAGGTATGGTTGCCGATAATTGCTATTATGACGGTAGTAACCTTTATCGCTTCCTTTAATCCAATTAGAATTTCTAAAAGGCTACGGCAAAAATAATATGTCATCTATTTCGGTCGCCAAACACACAAAAAAGCCTATCACGTAAGTGATAGGCTTTTTTGAACGATGTTTGCCTTCGGCAAATGATGTTGGCTTCGCCTAATGATGCGTGGCTTCGCCACATTTTATGGCAAACATCGCATCATTGCGAAACGAAGTGGAGCAGCATCATATTTGCGAAGCAAATGCATCATATCGCCGCAGGCTATGCTTCATTGACAAATAAGCGATTTTATGCTATAATAAACACGGAAAGGCGGTGTTTGTGTGAAGAAAAGATTTACGATAAAAGCAATCACATGCTTGATTTTAATAATACTTTCAACTGTACTTATATCCTGTAACAACGACGGCGGAAGCGTTGAAACGGAAGCTGTGCCGGAAAGCTCTACCCAACATACGCACGAATGGGGAGAGTGGACGGTCGCGAATAAAGCGACTTGTGTTTCTGAGGGACGATCGGAGCGCGTATGTGCTTGTGGTGAAAAAGATACAAAGGCACTACAAACGGTTGCTCACACAAGTAATGACTGGATCGTTGACAAGGAAGCAACGCTCAGAGAAAGTGGAAAAAAGCATCAGGTCTGTTCGGTTTGTAATGAAAGGTTTAATGAAAAAACAATTCCGCTCATAACTGTAGATCTTTTGCCGGGGATTACAGACGTATATCAGGATCAATCAAGACCAAGTTATAATTTGGCGAACTGCCGTAATCTTAAAGGCAATCCCGTTGTTGTATTGATTTTTATTGATGATAATGAAAGTCATTGGACAAAAGAAGAAGTTACAACCTTTACACAAGAGCATATTCTTGTAGGTTTGGATTATCTTGAAAAAAATGCGAGAAAATGGGGCGTTGATTTGGATTTTACAATAGAAAGCTATTCAACTGCCCTGAGCGGTTACAAAATAAAATACGAGGGTACGGTTAACCGCAATCTATATAACGGCGGTTCTACAAAGGACGTTTTAGACAAGGCAGCTCAGGATATTGGATGCGATTCCAACTGGGAGCTATATTCGTATTATAAAGCAAAATATCCAAAAGATGATATTATCTTTTTGAATTTTCTGAACAAATCCGGAAAATCCTATACACGAAATTCTATTTCAACGGGATACTTAGCTTATTCAGAGCATTGTGTTATCTTCGCTGATTATTTGGGCAGTTCTCCCAACGAGCGCAAAAACGGGTCGAGAGCGTCAACGGTTGCTCATGAAATCTTGCACCTCTTTGGCGCGGAGGATTATTATACGTCGGTTAGTCGAGAATCCTTGGCTAATCAGAAGTATCCAAACGATATTATGCTATGGCAATATGATGACATCGAGGACAATCTGATCGGAGATTGTACTGCCTTCTCGGTTGGCTGGACAAATGTTCCACCTGACGTTTGCTTTGATCCTCGATGGTGGCAATAGCATAGGATTC
>JAFVUB010000015.1 GCA_017502915.1 Clostridia bacterium | reverse complement strand
GCAGATAATTTTTATTATCGTTTTACTATTCAATGGATAAGGAGGTAATTTTATAGGTTGACGAAAAAGCGCAAACAGCCCTACGACTTGGATATTCCCGAATATCAGCTTGAATCACTTGCGAGAGTTCTCCTACCGATAATGCAAGAATATCTTGCCTCGGAGGAAGGACAAAAAGACTATGAGGAATGGCAAAAACAAAAATCGAATAACAAACAACAGAATAAAGAAAAAGAACCCCATTGACACCAATGGGATTATACTGCCGATGAACGAATGAACGGCAGATAAGGGTTTATCGTCAGCCCAAGTAAAACGGTAGGCAGGTAAAGCACAAACGGCTTTACCTGCCTTTTCTTTAAGGATTAAAATTCTCAAATTCATCTATAAAGCAAAATAGCCCGAACTTCTTACCAACGGTAAAAAAGTTCAAGCTATTAAGACTTGGTGCGGGTAAAAGGACTTGAACCTTCACGAAGTTGCCCCCACTAGAACCTGAATCTAGCGCGTCTGCCAATTCCGCCATACCCGCATGTCCTTATTAACGCGAAACAGCCGATTGACGGCTGTTTCGCATTTGGTGCGAGAAACGGGACTTGAACCCGTACGGTGTAAACCACACGCCCCTCAAACGTGCGCGTCTGCCAGTTCCGCCACTCTCGCGTATCACCTTGTTTCAGGCAACGATATTATTATACTCATTTTTCCGGAATTGTCAAGGGGTTTTTCAATATTTTTTGCTTTTTTAGCAAATATTTTTTCTCCCCTTGACTTTCCCTTTTCTTCGATCTCAGAGCGTTGTCTTTTTAGCTCTCGCCGCAACGTAAAGTCTCTCCGAATCCGCACGTACCTCGCTCATATCAGAGCCGCCGTATATTCCCAAAAACTCAAATCCCGTCTTTTCAAGTGCTTTCCTCAGTTGACTCTCACTGTAACACCGCTCGGTCTGAGTTTCGTCGTATCGCGAATACGAGCCGTCCTCTTCCCTTTCAAAAACGCTCAGATAAAAGTCACAGAGCTTCTTTTCCTTGTCGTAATAATTCTGCCAGCCGCAATAAATTCCGTCATCCTCAAGGACGTACGCGTTATCCGAGAAGACGTTCTCAAATTTATACGGTGAGTTTACGTCAAAGAGAAAAAGTCCGTCCGGGTCAAGGTAATTATGGACCGTAGCAAAGCAGCGCTCAAGGTCGCCCGCCCCCGTAAGACAGTTAACGGCGTCAAGGCAGCAGACGACCGCGCCTACCGTTCCGTAAAGCTCAAAGCTTCGCATATCCTGAAGCAGCCAGAGTATCTTTTCGTCGGTCTGATTTGCCCTTGCTCGCATCAGCATATCGGCGCTGATGTCAACTCCGATCATATCGTATCCCCGTGCCGCCAACGGATAGGTCATACGACCCGTGCCGCAGGCAAGATCGAGAACAAGCTCGGGGCGGCTCGGCAAAAAGCGGTCGAAAACGCGTTCAACGTCGTCCGCCCACTTTTCGTAATCAACGTCGGCATTGAGTCGGTCATAAACCCTTGCTATCGCTCTGTAGCCGCTCATTTTTTGCGTTTATCCTGCAACTCGATAGTCTCTATCGCGTTAAGATAACCGTCATTTCCGTATTTAAGGCAACGGTTTACTCGACTGATAGTAGCGGTGGAAAGACCTGTTTTTGCAGCGATCTCGGAATAAACGTAATCGTTTTTCAGAAGCTTTGCCGCAAGTATCCTGCGCGACATCTCCTGTATTTCCGAGATGGTGCAAAGATCCTCAAAGAAATTATAGCAGTCGTCAAGTGTCTCAAGAGTCAGGATCGCGCGAAAGAGATAATCAATTTTTTCGTCCTTTAATTTAGTTGCCATTTGGCGTGTCCTCCAATTTTAGAAGTTTATATACAGAATCAATATTTCCGGCTCCCATAACGACGGCAAGGCAGTTACCGTCAAGCTCTCCTTCCAGAGTGCTCGCAAGATCTTCGATGCTACCTACCGCTGTTGCCTTATCTCCGATAGCGGCGGCAAGTTTTTCGGAGTCAACTCCAAACTCGTCTCTCTCTCGGGCGGCATATATAGGTGTCAACAAGACACGATCCGCCACCGACAGCGAGCTTACAAAGTCATCGAACAGCGCCGCCGTTCTCGAATAGGTGTGCGGCTGGAAGGCACACACCAGCCGTTTACCCCGACACAACCGACGCGCACCGTCAAGCGTTGCCGCGATCTCGGTCGGGTGGTGTCCGTAATCGTCGTACACCTCACAGCCCGAAAGGCTTCCGCGAAGCTCCATTCGCCGTCCGGCGCCCTTAAAACGCCCCAATCCCTCTGCTATTTTTTCGGGAGAGATGCCCGAAAGATACGCGACGGCGGCAGTTGCCAGCGCATTATAAACATTATGCTTTCCGGTCGTTTTCAACCGTATGTGGCAAAGGCACTCGCCTTTTCTGCAGATATCAAATTCGGGGTAAGCCCCGTTAAGATCAACGTTTTCGGCGATGAACTCAGCCCCGGGCTCAAGTCCAAACGAAACTCGACGCCCGTGATATCCTTCGATCGCAGCAACAACGTTTTTGTCGTCCGAGTTATAGACGACCGTTCCGTTCTCTCCCGTCAGCGCCGCAAATTTGCCGTAGGATTCGATAACCCGCTCAAGCGTTCCGAACCAGTCGACGTGCTCAAGCTCGATATTAAGTATCACTGCCGTGGTAGGGTTGAAATCAAGAAAGGAATCCATATACTCACAGGCCTCGAAAATAAAGTCGTTACCCTTTCCGATCCTGTAATATCCCCCCATCGGTGCATAGGTGGCTCCCGAAACAACGGTTGGGTCAACCCCTGCCGTCATAAACACCTCGGCGCACATCGAGGTGCAGGTGCTTTTGCCGTGCATACCTGCAATGCCAAGACGATTTTGGCGGGAGGTCATAACAAACCCGAGATAGTCTGCCCTTGAGATCAGCGGTATTCCTCTTCGCTTTGCCTCAAGATATTCGGGATTTAACGGGTCTATCGCAACGGTGTATACAACCGCGTCGTATTCCTTCAGATTCTCGGCATCGTGACGGTAAAACACCTCGATCCCCGACGAGCAGAGCTTACGGGTGAGCGTCGTTTCGGCTCTGTCAGAGCCTCCGACGCGATAACCTGCCTGCTTTGAAATTTCAGCAAGTGAAGACATACTGACCCCGCCGATGCCTATAAAATAGAGCCCCTCTACCCCATCTAACATCTCGCCGATGGCGCGAGCCCCGTAATGTGTGTTTTCTGTTGCCATTAGACAGACCTTCCGTTCAAATCTTTATGGAAAAATTATATCACTTCACAAAAAAATAGCATAGCCATTGAATAATCGTCACAATAAGATTCTATAATATAATCGATCACACCATTTCCGCTATGACAAAGGAGAATTTATCATGGAAATCACCGATATCAAAGTCAGAAAGCTTTTTGAAGACGGTCCGATGAAAGCAATAGTTTCCGTCACCTTCGACCATCAGCTCGCCGTTCACGACATCAAGGTCATCAATGCTCGTGACAAATTCTTTATCGTTATGCCCAGTCGAAAGAATCCCGATGAGACCTTCCGCGATATCGTTCATCCGATCAACGCGCAGTTCAGAGGTCATCTTGAAGCATCGGTCATAGCCGCGTACGAGGCCGAGCTTGCCGCGCAATCCGTGACGGCAGAAGCCATGCCAATCGAGGAATCGGTCTAAAGAGAAGTCTTAACCGACTTCTTTTTTGTTTACAGATAGCGAAACGACGTCAAAACGCTTCCTTTATGAACGCTTACGTTGCCAAACGACGCGTCCGACGCGCCGATGCTTCCGGGGTTCATAACGTGAAGCTGTTTTTTTATCTCCGCACCGCAAATCACCTCGTCTGCGCGATAGGTGCGAGTCATAGGAATATGCGTATGTCCGAAAAGCGCGACGTCGGCGCCCAGCGCGGCGGCTCGTGCGACAAACGCCTCGTGCCCGCTTTTAACAGAGTACCGATGCCCGTGAGAGGCGAATATCTTGACTCCGCCAAGCTCAACGAAAAGCTCATCCTTAACGCCGTCGGCAGAAAAGAGGTCGCAGTTCCCCGAAACGCGATAGAGCGGCACTCCGCGAAGATCTATCCACGCCAGATCACGAAGTCCGTCACCGAGAAAAAACACGGCAGACGGAGATACGCCGGGGCGGCGCAAGACCTCCTCTATTCTTTCTCCGTGACCGTGAGAATCCGAAAAAACCAAAATATCCATACGTCCTCGCGCTTTACTTCTTTATAACATTATATCACGAAACGCGATTTTTGTCTATCGTTATTCTGAATTTCACCGTAATTTTTTTTACGCATATACTGTTGACGAGACAAAATACACCTTTCACGGAGGAAAAACGTATGCAACTTGACAAAAACGCGATAGCGATGCTTCTTTCTCTCGACGATGCAAGACTGATGTTCATCATCAATCATATGGCGGCAAGCGTTGGGATAGACACCGAATACTTCGGATTGAAGCAGCAGGATATAGCAACGGTTCGTCGTAAGCTCTCGTCTTTGACCGATGCCGATCTCGCCGAAGCTCAACGCCAGATAAACGCGAAAGGCGGCAGATGAAATGGCGGACGAAAACCAGACCGTAAAGCCGCTACCCGATCTTTCGGGTATTATGAATATGCTCTCCGGAAATCCGGAGCTTATGAAGATGGCGTCGGGTATTCTTTCGGGCTTGCCAAAGTCTGATCCTCCCGATCCGCCGATCGCTCAGAGCGTCGAAGCTTCCCCCCCACCACCCCCGGAGTTTGACCCCACGCTGTTTGCCAAAACGGTGGCACCGCTGCTTTCGGGACAGCCGGGGATCGCAAAAAAGTCCTCTCCAAACGACGAGCGCAGATGCGCATTGCTCAAAGCGCTGCGACCGTATCTCTCTCCCGAACGCCGTGACGCCGTAGACCAGATGTTGAAATTCAGCAAGCTTACAGATCTTATTCGAGCGTTCGAGCACCCGCAGTAAGGAGGTAATCAATGTATAACCGACAGTACGGTCAGCGTCGACCGCCAAGCCCGCCCCAAAACTATTCGGGCAACGCCTTTTACCGAGTGCCGCAGGTCGAGCTGCCTCCGCCACCTCCCCAAGAGGAGGCTCCGGAGTTGCCTTTAATCGTCGAGGAGGAGCCGATTGTCCACGACAAAGAAGACGAACGGTCAGCTCCCTCCACCCACGAGCAACCCCAGAGATCCCCATTGCCCCTATTCGGAGGAAAGCTTTTCCCTCGTGGACTTGGCAGCGAAGAACTGCTCATTCTCGCATTAATACTTATGACCGCCCAAAGCGAAGACCAAAACGACATTCTTCTCTATCTTATTTTGCTTCTGTTTTGTTGACAAATTCTTCTTTTAATGGTATTATAGTATTCAATAAATAACTTGACAAAAAAGGAACTGAAATTGAAAAAGGTAGAATTATACACCGACGGAGCCTGCCGCGGAAATCCCGGCGTTGGCGGTTGGGGAGCAATACTCGTCTACGCCGGTCACGAGCGAGAGCTTTCGGGCGGAGAAAAGGAAACGACAAACAACCGAATGGAGCTGACTGCGGTGATCGAGGGGTTGTCTGCCCTGAAGGAAAGCTGCGAGGTCACCCTTTACACCGATTCAAAATACGTCTGTGACGCGATAAATCAGGGTTGGGCAGAGGGCTGGAAGCGCCGCGGCTGGATAAAGGCAGATAAAAAGCCGGCACTGAACTCGGATCTCTGGGAAAAGCTGCTCGCGCTTCTTGCGCGCCATAAGGTCGAGCTTATCTGGGTCAAGGGACACAACGGTCACCCCTATAACGAGCGTTGCGACGTCCTCGCCACCACCTACGCCGACAGTCTTAAATAAAGCAATCAAGCAGGTGCTTGCTCGGCAAGCACCTGCTTGATTTATATCACCGTCATAAAGTAATCCGAAAGTGTTTCAGGGTCCTCTCGCATACCGTTTTCTATCCACCATCTAACCGTTTCAACAAAGGTTGCAGAGATATGATTGACCCAAAAGCTATCCGGTAACTCCTCGGGCTTTTTTTCACAAATGTTCGGCAGCTGATGATTTATCAGCTCCTTTAAGCTTTTCTTGAAGTAGCGCAAAAACAACTCGTTGTTTTCGCACACCAAAAGATTTAATATACCGCGGTCGTTATTTTGCAAATGCTGCAAAAGGTGCAAAAACGCCGACGAGGGCGCGTCGCATTCAAAAATATGTCTATGCGCCTCTCCACCCGCCACCGTTGCATCAAAAACGTGGCAAAAAAGCTCCTCGCAAAGCTCCTTGAGCAAAAAATCCTTGGTTTCAAAATGCGCGTAAAAGGTTGCCCTGCCAATATCGGCACTCTCTATGATCTGGCCCACCGTGATCTGATCATAATGCTTTTTTGACAAGAGCTCACAAAAGGCATTAAATATTGCTTCCCTCGTTTTCTTTTGCCGTCTGTCCATATTCCCCTCCGTACAATATTGCAAATTTGTTCGGTAACGAACGATCCGCCGAAAATATCGGTTGACTTTAGCTCCGTCTTAACGTATGATATTAGTGAACATTAAGTTCTATACCGAACTTATTGTACAGTATTTTTGAAAAATTGTCAACCGGAGGGGTTATGAAATCCGACAAAAGCATTCTTATTGCATTTATATTGAATCTTGCTTTTTCTGTTTTTGAGTTCGTTGGAGGTGTTTTAACCGGTAGCGTCGCCATTATTTCCGACGCGGTACACGACGTAGGCGACGCCGTAAGCATCGGCATATCGTATTTTCTCGAAAGGAAAAGCAAAAAACAGCCCGACGAAAGCTATACATACGGATACGCGAGATATTCGGTATTCGGCGCTCTTATAACCACCTTGATACTTCTCATAGGCTCGACACTTGTGGTCTATAACGCGCTTCATCGCATAATTTTTCCAAGTGAAATAGATTACGACGGAATGATAGTTTTCGCCGTCATTGGTGTTGTAGTAAATCTCTTCGCCGCTCTGTTAACCCATAAGGGGCACTCGCTCAATCAAAAAGCGATCAATCTCCATATGCTTGAGGACGTTCTCGGCTGGCTCGTCGTTCTTGTCGGTGCCGTCATTATGAGATTCACCGGGATCTCCGTGCTTGATCCGATCTTGTCCATAGGCGTTGCCGTCTTTATCTTTGTCAGCGCGGCAAAAAGCCTGCGTCGTATATTGAATCCGCTTCTTGAAAAAGCTCCTCACGGAATAAGCGTTCAGCGCGTAAAAGATCATATTTTGAGAGTCGGGGGTGTGCTTGATATTCACCATATTCATCTGTGGAGTCTCGACGGTCATAGAAATTATGCAACGGTACACGTTGTTACGGACAGCGACGCGCACACGGTCAAGGCTCAAATTCGAGAAGAGTTAAAGGAGCTCGGCGTCGAGCACTCAACAATAGAGCTTGAGCTTCCGGGAGAGCCGTGCCTCGAGCTTGTTTGCCACATCAATCACGCTCACACTTGCAAGCACAGTCATCACCACCATTGATCAGAAAACAAAAAATCCGCACACTCGCGTGTGCGGATTTTTTTGGAGCGGATTACGGGGCTCGAACCCGCCACCTTCGCCTTGGCAAGGCGACGCTCTACCAAATGAGCTAAATCCGCATATTAAATGGTGCCTCCGGTCGGAATCGAACCAACGACACGGGGATTTTCAGTCCCCTGCTCTACCAACTGAACTACAGAGGCATAACAGCAAGGGATGCTGTAAAAAAAATAATGGCGACCCGAAGGGGACTCGAACCCCTGACCTCTAGCGTGACAGGCTAGCGTTCTAACCAACTGAACTACCGGGCCAATATATGGTGGGAACAACAGGGCTCGAACCTGTGACCCCCTGCTTGTAAGGCAGGTGCTCTCCCAGCTGAGCTATGCTCCCGTGAGCTGTTTGCCGTGCGGTGCACCGACAACGTTAAAGATTATAACACAAGCCTTTTTATTTGTCAATACCTTTTTTCAACTTTTTTTATTTTTTTTGAAAGTTTTTTTGAGGCGTAATTTTCGTGATTTTTACGCCTCAATCTCACTTGCTTTTTGCAGCTTCAAAAGTATATCCCTCTCACAAAAAGGAAGCTGCAAAAGCCCTATCTGCTGATAGGTTTCGTGTCCCTTCCCCGCCAGAAGAACGACGTCTCCCTCCTCGGCGATCTCTGCGGCGTACTCTATCGCCCTTTCTCGGTCGGGTATCGAAACGAATTCCTGACCCTCTCGGTATACCGCCGCAATATCTGCAATTATATTTGCAGGATCCTCGCATCCGGGGTTATCAGACGTCAGTATGCTCAGGTCTGCCAGCTCGGCGGCAACACGACCCATCTCGGCGCGTCTCGTAAAGGTTCTTCCCCCCACCGATCCGAAAAGGCATATCAGACGTCTGGGAGAATACTCTCTCAAAGCCGAAAGGATCGAGCGCAGGCTCTCTCCGTTGTGGGCGTAATCTATAACGAAATCCACCCCACCAAAGCTGACCGTTTCAAATCTGCCGTCAATATGTAGCTTAGCGAGCGATGCGGCGGCAGCTTGGGGCCCCACCCCGTAGATCCCGCAAACCGAGATCGCAGAGAGCGCGTTCATAACGCTGAACCGTCCCGGGAAGTTAAGTCGACACTCTACCCGGTCTCTGACCGTTCTACAAACGAATCGTGTTCCTATCCCCTCCTTATCGCGGCAAAGCTCTATGCTCTCACCGCGAAACGCCGCGTTACTGTCAACGGCGTAGCTGAGACGAACAACGTCATCTCTCACCTCGGCGGCAAACTCGTCTGCCTCGGGTGAATCGGCGTTTATAACGGCATATCGTCCGCAATGCTCGGAGAACAACAGCTTTTTGCAAGCCTTATATTCCTCCATATCGCGATGCTCGGCGCCGCCGATATGGTCCGGGTAAAGGTTTGTGAAAACACACGTATCAAACGTCAGCCCCCGTACGCGCCCCATTTTCATCGCCTGCGACGAGACCTCAACGACCGCCGTTCCGACTCCGCTTTGAAGCATCATTGAAAGATACTCGTATATCTCACAGCTCTCGGGCGTGGTGTTCACTGTTTCAAAGCGGTAATCGGCAAAGCGAACGCCGTTCGTGCCTATATATCCCGCCGCAATTCCGTTGTCGTTGAGAACGTCGTATATCATCGAAGCGACCGTGGTCTTACCCTTTGTTCCCGTGATCCCGATAAGGGTCATCTCTCGCTCAGGGTGACCGTAAAACTCGGCGGCAACGTCTGCCAAAGCTTGTCTTGCCGTGATTCCTCGGCAAAGAATCAGCTTGGCATCACGCTTCGGAAATCCCTTGGGCGTTCTCTCGCAAACGAACACTCGGCAACCGTGCTCGTACGCCGCGAGTGCATAATCGTGACCGTCCGACACCGCTCCGACCAAGCAGAAAAAAGCCGAGTTCGGCAACGCTTTGCGCGAATCGCGACAGATCGAGGTTATTTCCTTGTCCTTTCTAACCGAAGACGGCTTATTGCCGGTCAGTTCCGCTATTTTTGAGAGCCTTACAGAGTTCAAGATTATCCTCCCGCAAAATCACGCAAAAGCTTTCTATGTTGCCCGTCAGCGCATCGAGCAATCGACGTCTCTCGGGCGCCGCACCCACGACCGGCAGTCGGTCGGGATATTCGGCGCAGACATCCTTGAGGTACATAGCAACGATATCCGGCTCAAATCCCGGAATTTTATGATAACGGATATTGCGGCGCAAAAAAAGCAGACCACGGCGACGGTCGTCAAAGACGTGAAGCGTTCCGCCGAGATCGCGCAGCATAGCCTCTGCCGCCGCAGGGGCGTATCCTATCATTACAGGTAAAAGGTCCTTTTGCATCGTGTTCCGTCCGTTTCATAAGTATATATAAATTATAGCACAAATTGCTCAAAAAAGAAACATCTGCAAAAAAATTCTTGAAATCTTATTGAATTTCGAGCGGCGCTGTAATATAATTATTATATCAACTCAAAAGAGGTAGACCTTACAATGAAACGAGAAACACTTTTCACCGTGTTTTCAAATATACCGACTCTGACCACCGATCATCTCGTGCTTCGCCGCCTCAAGGCATCGGATGCGCACGACATGTTCGAATACGCCCGACTTCCCGAGGTGACCCGTTATCTGACCTGGCGTCCCCACCCGAATATTTCCTACACTCGGCAGTATCTCGAATATCTCGGCACGCGCTATGCCGTTGGCGATTTTTACGACTGGGCTGTAACGCTCAAGGAAGACGGAAAAATGATAGGCACCTGCGGCTTCACCCGCTTTGATACGCCAAACAACTCCGCCGAGATCGGTTACGTTCTGAACCCCGCCTATCACGGCAAGGGATATGCCACCGAGGCGGCGCGCGAGGTGCTTCGCTTCGGATTCGAGCAGCTGAAGCTTCACAGGATCGAGGCTCGGCACATGGTCGGCAACGACGTCTCTCACCGTGTTATGGAAAAGCTCGGAATGAAGATTGAAGGAACGTTTCGTGAATCGTATTTGGTTTGTGGAAGCTACCGAACCGTCACTGTTTGCTCTCTTTTGAGATCTGAATTTGACTTGAATACCGCACATAATAAGAGCCGCAGTTGAACTGCGGCTCTTGTTTATTTAACGACTGCATTATCGTTTCCTATATACTCGCGGAACACGCCCAGAAGATACTCGCTCAAGGCAACTCCCGACGAGCGCGAGAGATACCTTTTCGTTGAGGCGTCGTAGTACACGATAGGAAAATCTCCGGGGAATATCTGTATCAGATTTTCGCATTTTTTATATTCCTTCGACTCCACCGACGGCACTCGCAAATAGAGCTTGCGCGGCTTTGGCTGTCCTTGCGGTTCTACCGTGCGCTCGGTCGTCTCACGCGGCACTTCGACGGTAGTCGGAGTGTAGCTTGAATTATCGACGAGCGGAATGATCGACGAAACCAAAACGCGGGGTAGCTCATCATCCTTAAAGGAAAGATTGCCCAAAACTCCTACCGCACTGTCTATCCGTATCATCGGGGCAAACCGACTGTATTGCTTTGCAAAGGCAATGCATTCTATCTCGCCGAAGCGGTCCTCAAGCTTAAAGAACGCCATCGCATCTCCGCTCTTGGTGGTCTTCTGTGAAACCGATCCGATGATTCCCGCGAGCTTAACGGCTTGCCTATCCGAAAATCTTTCGTAGCCCTCCTCGCGGTCGCTGACGATATCTGTTATATTTACCGTTCCTAATGCTTGGGCGTGCTTACTGTAGCTATCTATCAGGTGCCCCGAGAAATACATTCCCGAGCATTCCTTTTCAAGCATCAAAAGCTCACGCAGCGTGAAGTCCCGAACGTTCGGATATTCAAACTCGGGCTGCTTGACCTCGCCCGAGAAGCTTGAGAACATATCAAGCTGACCCAAAAGATTTGAGCGGCTCTTTTCGTTGGTTTTGTCTATCAGCTTCTCGTATCCTGCGAGAAGTCGGCTGCGGCTGACTCCAAGGCTATCAAACGCCCCTGATTTTATGAGAGACTCGATCATTCGCTTATTCAGCTCTCCGTCGCTCATTCGGTCAACAAAATCGGCAAAGGACTCAAACGGTCGTTTGCCCCTCTCCCTCATAACGCTTGAAACGAACTGCTGCCCCACGTTCTTGAGCGCCAGAAGCCCGAAGCGTATCGCCTTACCGGAAACGTTGAAATACATTCTCGACTCGTTGATATCGGGAGGCAGGACCTGTATTCCCGCCTTATTGCACTCGGCGATGTACTCAGCAATCTTAACGGGATTTCCAAGCACCGAGGTCAGCATGGCGGCAAAATATTCCTTGGGGTAGTGCGCCTTGAGATACGCCGTTCTATAGGATATCATCGCATATGCCGCGGCGTGGCTCTTGTTAAAGGCATAGTTGGCAAAGCTTCCCATATCGTCGAAGAGTCGGTCGGCGTCATCCCTCGTCATGCCGTTTTTAACAGCCCCCGAAACGAAGTCCTCCCGCTCGGCCTCAAGCACCGACGCCTTCTTTTTCGACATAGCGCGGCGCACGATATCGGCGTGACCGTAGGTATATCCCGCCAATATCCTAAAAACGCTCATGACCTGCTCCTGATAAACGGTACAGCCAAAGGTTGACGAGAGCACTGGCTCGAGGAGCGGAGAGGAATATTTGATCTTAGACGGGTCGCGTCGACATTCTATAAATCTCGGTATTGAATCCATAGGACCCGGACGGTAGAGGGCTATCGCGGCAAGAATATCGTCTATCGACGACGGCTTCAGCTCGGTCAGCATACTTCTCATTCCTGTGGACTCAAGCTGAAAAACTCCCGACGTGTTTCCCGCCGAGATCAGCTCGTAGGTCTTTTTATCGTTGAGGTCCACCTTTGAAAGCTCGAACGACGGCTCGCTCTCGCGTATCTGTTGCTCGGCGTCGTTCAGTATAGTCAGATACCGAAGCGCGAGAAAATCAAACTTCAAAAGTCCAAGCTTGGCGATGGTGTCCATATCGAACTGCGTGACCGTAACTCCGTTACTGACGGCAAGCGGAACGTAGCTGCTGACCGGAAGCTCGGTTATAACGACACCGGCGGCGTGTATCGAGATGTTTCTCGGCATACCCTCAAGCTTTTTCGCAGTATCCACGAGATACTGTATGCTCTCCGAGGACTCGTAAAGCTCCTTCAGCTCGCGGTGTCGGAGCGCCTTTTCGAGCGTTATATTGAGCTCCTGCGGTATAGCCTTGGCAACAGCGTCAACGTCGGCGTACGGCATACCGAGCGCGCGTCCGACGTCGCGGATCGCCGCCTTTGCGGCAAGTGTTCCGAAGGTTATGATCTGAGACACGCGGTCGCTTCCGTAACGGCGAGAAACATAGTCGATGACCTCGCCGCGTCGGTTATAGCAAAAGTCGATATCTATATCGGGCATACTGATGCGCTCGGGGTTCAAGAAACGCTCGAACAGCAGACCGAATCTTATCGAATCAACGTCGGTGATACCCAAGCAATAGGCAACCAGGCTTCCCGCGCCCGAACCACGTCCCGGACCGACCGGGATCTTTTGCGATTTGGCGTAGTTCACGTAGTCCTGAACTATCAGAAAATAGTCGGCAAACCCCATCTCGGTTATGACCGACAGCTCGTAGTCAAGTCTTTCACAGTATTCGCGTCGGTCGGCGCACGAAAAATCTATATCTCCCGACGAAACGCGGCGAGCAAAGCCCTCGTCGGTCAACTGCTTGAGGTATTCGCGAGACGAAAGACCCTTCGGACAGTCAAAGGTGGGGAGGAAGGTTTCATCAAAATTAAAATCAAAATTACATCTCTCGGCGATCCGAGCAGTGTTCTCTATCGCCTCGGGATATTCGTCAAAGAGCTGCGCCATCTCCTCGGTCGACTTATAGTAAAACTCGTCGGTCTCAAAGCCGATAGGACGACCGTCGGTAATGACGTTACCCGTTTGTATGCACATCATGACCGCCTGCGTGTCGGCGTCCTCACGGCGCAGATAATGGCAATCGTTGGTGGCAACACAACCAAGCCCCAGCTCGTCCGCTATACGGGCAAGCTCGGGAAGTATCTGCCGTTGCTCGGGCAATCCGTGATCCTGAAGCTCGATGAAAAAGTTTTCTTTCCCAAAGATTTCGGAGTATTTTTTAGCTGCGGCGTACGCCTCACGGTAATTTCCCTCGTTGAGATTTCTCGCAACGCGACCTGCAAGGCAGCCCGACAGAGCTATCAAGCCCTCGCTGTGCCCTTCAAGCAGCTCGTCGTCAACTCGCGGCTTAGAATAAAAGCCCTCGGTATACGCCTTCGAGACGATATGGATAAGGTTTTTATATCCCGTTTCGTTTTTGCAGAGCAAAACGAGATGCTGCGCCGAGCCGTCGCCCGTGCTTTTATCAAATCTTGAGCGAGGCGCAACGTAGACCTCGCAGCCTATTATCGGCTTGATCCCTGCCGCACGGCAGGCGTTATAAAATGCCACGACGCCATACATATTTCCGTGGTCGGTTATCGCCACGGCAGTATGCCCGCACTCGACGGCGCGCGCCGGGATATCCTTTATACGGCAGGCGCCGTCCAGCAGACTGTATTCGCTATGAAGATGCAGATGAACGAAATTTGCCATACGGCTACCTCCCTTCGTTATTTCAGCTTTTGTGCCGCCTCAAGTATCTTGGCGATACGGTGATTTATGCCCGATTTCGATATCGGGGGACAGTGTCGCGCGCCAAGCTCGGAGAGCGGCATATCGGGATGAAGTCGGCGAAGCTCCGCCGTTTCGCGAAGCTCACAGGGCAAAGCATCAAGCTCTCCCGCCGCTTCAAGCGCAGCTATCGCGTCTATTTGTTTCTTTGACGCCGAGACTGCGCGCGCTATATTTCGCGTTTCACAGTTAGTTGCTCTGTTGGCATTGTTTCGAAGATCTCGCTCTATTTTTTTATTCAAAAACTCAAAATAGGTTTGCATCGCGCCGGTTGCCGAAAGCATATCCTCGATAACCGCGCTGTTCTTATACACCAGCCCCATACCGCGCTTACGGTCGACGGTCAACGGACGCCCAAACTGCTCGGCAAGAAAATCCGAAAGCTCAACTATCCGCTCGGTATGCCGCAGAACGATCTCAAGATGATATTGCTTTTCGGGATCGGTCAGGCTTGAGGTCGAGATCAGAACGCCTCTGAGGAAGGACACCCAGCACTCGGCGCACGCGGCAGGTATCTTACCGACGCTCTGAAATATTTCGGGTGAGCTGACGGCAAGATCAAAAGCTCCCTTTCCTGCCGCTACGGGCGGTTGCTTGACCGCCGCAGGACCAAAAGCACTCGCTATTGCACGCTGGGCATACAGAGCGATCTCAAGGGTCGAAAACGACGCGAGAACACGCCCATTGCAATCGGTGTCGGCATCGTATAAAAGTCCCGCAACGAGCGAGCGTCGGCAGCACTTTTTCTGCGGAGTGAGGCCCATCAGCTCTATTTTTGTTTCAGATGAAAAGGACATTGTTTCTCCTGAGTTAACAGATATATTTTATCTCACATTCAAGTTGGATATTATGATCCTTCAGCACGGTATCTTGGACGTGAGATATCAGTCCAAGTATATCTTCGGCAGTTGCTCCGCCGCGGTTTATAACAAACCCTGCGTGCTTTTCCGAGACCTGCGCACCTCCAACAGAATATCCCTTGAGACCCGATTCCTCGATCAGCTTTCCCGCAAAATTATTCGGCGGACGCTTAAACGTGCTTCCCGCGCTCGGGAACTCAAGCGGCTGCTTTTCGCGTCTTGCCGCCATAAACGAGCTCATTTTCTCGGATATTTCAGCCCTGTCTCCGGGCATCAGCTCAAAAACCGATTCGAGAACTATGAGCTTCTCGTTCTCCGCAAAGGTGCTGTGTCGGTACGAAAGCTTATGATCGGAAAGGGCGTATGTTCTGACCTTCTCGCCATCGTAAACTTGACTGCCGGCAAGAAACTGAGAGGTCTCGCCGCCGTACGCTCCCGCGTTCATAAACACGGCTCCGCCAACCGTTCCGGGTATACCGTATGCAAACTCCAGCCCCGAAAGTCCGGCGTCGCGCGCAAGAAGAGCAAGTCTTGTGAAGGAGACACCGCAAGCCGCCGTGATACGGTTTCCGTTTATCTCAACGCGATCCATATCAGTGGTTACGACAACGACTCCGTCAAAGCCGGCGTCAGCAAAAAGCAGATTGCTTCCGTTGCCTATTACAACCGTGCGCACCCCTGCCCTTTTCGCCGCCTCAACGGCAAAAATAAGCTCATCGGCAGACGAAGGACGAACGATGATCGCCGCCGCACCTCCCACGCGAAAGGTTGAATAAGCCGAAAGCGACTCGTTTTCAGTATGTTTTATTCCCGCTTCACGATACGCGAGGGAAAGGCTTCCGTACTTATTCATACCGACATCAGCAAACTGCGAAGCTCGTCAAAGTTGTGAACCGTGTAGGTCAGCTCAACGTCTTGCGGCGCAGTCTTGTGTAGATAGTTAAACCAACAGGTATCGAGTCCGAAATTGATGCCGCCTCGCATATCGGATGTCAAAGAATCTCCGATTATCAGGGTGGTTTCGCGATCAAAATCGGGGATCTGCGACGCCACCCATTCAAAATAGCGTGCATCCGGCTTTTCAAATCCCGAATCCTCCGAAATAAAGCTTCTCTCAAAAAACGGAGAAAGCCCCGACTGCGAAAAGCGACGGGTCTGGATCATTTTGAGTCCGTTGGTCACGACATACATTCTGTAATGCTTTGAAAGCTCGGCGCAAAGCTCGATAGCTCCATCAAAAACATAAGGCTTGCTTGAAAGGCATTGCGCATAGGTATCGGCAATCGCAACGGCGTCTACCGAAATTCCGATCTCATCGCAAAACTTTTCAAACCGCGCAACGCGAAGCCTGCTCTTCTCGATCTCTCCGCGCTCAAGTGCTTTCCAAAGCGAATCGTTTATCTCGCTGTACCTGCGTATTATATCGGGCGTGCAGGGCAAGCCGTGCTTGGTCAAGGTATCGGTCAGTGCCGCGCTTTCGGCTTTATGAAAATCAAGCAAAGTGTCGTCGGCGTCAAAAAGCAGCGTCTTATATTTCATGTCTGCACCTCCTCGCGGTCATACTAACACTATTATACTATGTATTCAAAGAAAATGCAACCGTAATTTTCAAATAATGCTTCGCACCGCTATTGCAAAAAGACGATAATTGTGTTATACTGTTGTAATAATACTACTATATCTGATTTTTGAGGAAAAGCAAAATGAGTAAAACGGTTTGGAACGGAGGGGCGCTCTTGGCTCCCGTACCGCCCGTAATGGTCAGCTGCGGAAGCGCCGAAAAACCGAATATCATAACCGTTGCTTGGTGTGGAACGCTGGCGACCCAACCAGCAACCACCTATATCTCGGTTCGCCCGAAGCGTCATTCCTATAACCTCATCAAGGAAAGCGGCGAGTTCGTCATAAACCTGACTACCGAGGAGCTGGTTCGCCACGCCGACTGGTGCGGAGTTTATACCGGCGCGAAGGTGGACAAGTTTGCCCGTTGCGGACTGACCGCCGAGCTGTCAAGCAAGCTGTCCTGCCCGCTGATAGCAGAGTCTCCACTTTCCATTGAATGTCGGGTCAAGGAGATCGTTCCGCTTGGTAGCCACGATATGTTCATCGCCGAGATCGTTGCCATCGACATCGACGAGGAGCTGATCGACCAAAACGGTAAGCTCTGCCTTGACAAGGCGGGTCTTGTTGCCTTCGCTCACGGAGAATACTTTGCTCTCGGCAAAAAGCTTGGTAGCTTCGGATACTCTGTGAAAAAGAAGAAAAAGGGACACAAAAAGGCGTCGGGTGCATCGAAATGAAGATAATAGGCATCACCGGTCCGACCGGTGCGGGTAAGGGTGCGCTCTGCTCTATGCTGACCGCCAACGGTATACCCTGCATCAACGCCGACGAGGTTTACCACAGTCTTTTGATCCCCCCCTCCCCTTGTCTTGACGCCTTGGTCGAACATTTTGGTGCAGGTATATTGACCGACAACGGTTATCTTGATCGTCGCGCGTTGGCATCAAGGGTGTTTACCGAGGACGCAGAGAACGAGCGCGAAGCTCTGAACCGTATAACTCACTCCTTCGTTCGCGAAAGGATGCTTGAGCAGATAAAGGAGCTTTCGGGAAGCTCGTCCGTCTGTCTTGACGTGCCGTTGCTTTTTGAGTCGGGGTTTGACGAAATGTGTGACTTCACGGTTGCCGTGCTTGCCGACCGAGAGCTTCGCGTTGAACGCATCGTATCGCGTGACGGTCTTGACCGAGACGGCGCCAACGCAAGAGTTGCGGCACAGCCCAACGATGAGTTTTATTCGTCCCGCGCAGACCTGACCGTTTATAACAACTGCGATCTGACCTCACTCAAAAACAACTGTGAGCAGATCATCGACCGCTTGGAGAAACTCGTATGAATCGTAAAAAAAACATTGCTCTTGCCGTTGCCATCGCATTGGTAATAGCCATAGCCGTCGGGTTTGTATACGACGGAATAATGACCGCCGTTGAGCGAGCGTCACATCCGCAGAAATACGCCGACGAGGTGTGCGCCGCATCCGAGCTTTATCATATTCCGGAGCAGTATATTTTCGCCGTCATCAAGGTGGAAAGCAACTTTGATCCCGACGCTAAATCGGGCGCCGATGCTTACGGTCTCATGCAACTGACCGCCGAGACGTTTGAGGATATGACCGGTGACGTCGCGCTGACCGAGCAGATGCTCTTGCCCGAGAAGAACGTTATGGTCGGAACGAAATATCTGGCGTATCTTTACAACATGTTCGGTGATATGGAGACGGCTATCGCCGCATACAACGCCGGTCTTGGAAACGTTCGCGATTGGCTTGCCGACGAAAGATACAGTGATGACGGCAAAACGCTCAAGGATATCCCCTTTGCCGAGACCCGAAATTACGTCCGCCGAGTTCGCGAGGCGGTTGACATCTACGAAAGACTATACTACTAAAACATATAAAGAAAGGTGAACTATTATGGAACTGAACTACAAAAAGAGAAACTTCTACAAAGATACCGATCGTGCTGACGCAGCATACGCCTACGCCGCCGATTACGTAAAATTCCTCGACGCCGCAAAGACCGAGCGCGAAGCCGTCGTTGAAGCCATCGCTCGCGCCGAGGCGGCAGGATACCGCCCCTATAATTTCGGCACGCCTATGAAGGCAGGCGACAAGTTCTATTACAACAATCGCGGCAAGAGCCTCTTCCTCTTCAGAATAGGCACCGAGGACATCTCCAACGGTGTCCGTATCTCTGCCGCGCATATAGACTCTCCCCGCATCGACCTCAAGCAGGTCCCGCTTTACGAGGAGTCCGGCATGGCGTTTCTCAAGACCCATTACTACGGCGGAATCCGCAAGTATCAGTGGGTAGCCGTACCGCTCGCGCTTCACGGCGTTATCTCGAAGAAGGATGGCACTAAGGTTGACGTCGTTCTCGGCGAGGACGAGAGTGATCCCGTTATCTATATCAGCGATCTGCTTCCTCACCTTGGCTACGAGCAGGGCAAAAAGCCCCTCAACGAGGCAATACCCGGCGAAAAGCTCAATCTTCTGATCGGCTCGCGCCCCAACGGAGAGGGTAGCGTTCGCGATAACGTTATGGCGTATCTTAACGAAAAGTACGGCATCATCGAGGAGGATTTCCTCTCGGCAGAGCTTTCGGCAGTTCCCGCAGGACGCGCCCGCGACCTCGGCCTTGACCGCTCGCTCATCGCCGGCTACGGACACGACGACCGTTGCTGTGCTTACCCTGCCCTGACCGCACTCATCGACTGCGAAGACGATCGCCACACCCTGTTCTGCGTTCTTGCAGATAAGGAGGAGACCGGAAGCGACGGCGTCAGCGGTATGCAGAGCCGTATCTTCCTTGACCTGATGGACAGCATTGCCGCCGCTATGGGCGGTAACTCCGCTCAGGTCCGTGCCGCGTCCAAGTGCCTCTCGGCAGACGTTTCGGCGGCATACGACCCCAACTTCCCCGAGGCTTTTGAAAAGCGCAACTGCTCGGAGCTCAACTGCGGCGCGGTTCTTTCGAAGTACACCGGCTCGCGCGGCAAGTCCGGCACCAGCGATGCTTCTGCCGAGTTCCTCGGTTGGCTTCGTGCCGCTATGGGCGCTTACGACGTCGTTTGGCAGACGGGTGAGCTTGGTAAGGTCGACTTCGGCGGCGGCGGAACTGTTGCAAAATTCATCGCAAACCTCAATATAGACACGGTTGACCTCGGTGTTCCGGTCATTTCGATGCACGCGCCCTACGAGGTCATCGCAAAGTCCGACCTTTACGAGGCATACCGCGCGTTTGACGCCTTCTCGAGATTTTAATGGCAATAACCGACAAGCTCGCGCAGGTCGAAGCCCGCTATCTTGAGATAGAATCGGCACTCGCCGATCCGTCGGTAGCGTCCGACCGTCAAAACTACGCCAAGCTTTCAAAGGAATATAAAAATCTGACCCCCGTGATAGAAAAGTTTCGCGAGTACACCTCGGTAAAGTCGTCGTGCGACGAAGCCGAGGAGCTTATGAAGAGCTCGGCTGATGCCGAGCTCCGCGAGCTTGCCCAAGCCGAATTTTACGAGCTTCGCGATCAGCTTCCCGAGCTTCTCAAGGAACTTACCGTGCTTCTTCTGCCTCGCGACGAAAACGATGACAAGAACGTCATCGTTGAGATCCGTGCGGGAGCCGGCGGCGAGGAAGCCGCTCTTTTTGCCGCGGTGCTTTACAGAATGTACTCTATGTACTCCGAGTCGGCAAGATTCAAGGTGTCCTTGCTCAACGTCAACGAGACCGAGCTTGGCGGCTTTCGCGAGATAACCTTTATGATCGAGGGAAACGGGGCGTATTCACGCTTCAAGTTTGAGTCGGGCGTTCACCGCGTTCAAAGAGTTCCCGAAACCGAGTCGCAGGGGCGTATACACACCTCAACCGTTACCGTTGCGGTCCTCCCCGAGGCCGAGGAGGTCGAGGTCGAGATCAACCCTGCCGACATCATTCTCGAATCCTGCAAGTCAAGTGGTGCCGGCGGTCAGCATATAAACAAGACCGAATCGGCAGTAAGGCTTACTCACAAGCCAACGGGCATCGTGGTCGAGTGTCAGCAGGAGCGTTCACAGCTTCAAAACCGTGAAAAGGCTCTGCAAATGCTCCGCACGAAGCTCTATGAGATCAAGCAAAACGAACAGAACGATAAGATCGCCTCAACCCGAAAAAGTCAGATCGGAAGCGGAGACCGCTCCGAAAAAATAAGAACCTATAACTATCCTCAAAGCCGAATAACCGATCACCGTATCGGTCTTTCGGTATATAATTTCGACGCCTTTCTGTCGGGCGATATAGACGCGATGATAAACGCGTTGATTTCAGCAGACACGGCAGAACGGCTCAAATCGGAGACGATATGACAACAGAAATCATTGGCGTGGATCAATTTAACGCCGGGGCGGACAAGCGTGCCGGAGAATTGATCGCGTCCGGCAGATTGGTGGTCTTCCCAACCGAGACGGTCTACGGTCTCGGTAGCGACGCCACCGACCCCGAGGCTTCAAAAAGAATATACGCCGCAAAGGGTCGCCCGTCGGACAACCCCTTGATCGTGCATATCGCGCATCCCGAGGACGCCGAGCCCTACGCCGTAACCTGCGAGGCATACTACCGCCTTGCAGCCAAGTTCATGCCGGGACCGCTGACGGTTATTCTTCCAAAGAAGGACAGCATACCGAGCGAAACAACGGGCGGACTTGACAGCGTTGCTATACGTTGCCCGGCGCACCCTATTGCCCGCAAGCTGATCACTCTTTCCGGAGTTCCGATCGCTGCTCCCTCGGCAAACCTTTCGGGCAAGCCGTCGCCAACTAACGCCTCGGACGTCATCTGCGATATGAACGGACGGGTCGATATGATCATCGACGGCGGCGAATCCGAGATCGGACTTGAATCTACTATCGTCAAGCTTGACGGGGACCGCGCGATCCTTTTGCGCCCGGGAGCTATAACGGTGGATGCCCTCAGTTGTGTTCTTGACCGAGTTGAGATAGCCCCCTCCGTTACCGAGATGCTCGGTGAAAACGAGCGTCCCCTCTCGCCCGGTATGAAATACCGCCACTACGCGCCCGACGCTCCCCTCGTCCTGCTTGACGGGGAGGATAGCGACGTGCTTGAGTTTATGAAAAGCTCGCCGAGCTCGGCGGTTCTTCTCTGCTATGACGAAGAGGTCGACGCTTTAGAAAAGGACCACCGCCTGATTGCAGTTGGTAGAAAAAACGATCTTGCCTCGGTGGCGCACAGGCTCTTCTCTGCTCTTCGCGAAGCCGACCGACTCGGCGCGTCGGTCAATTACGCCCACCTTCCGCCCCGTGACGGGCTTGGCTTGGCGTTATACAACCGTATGCTCCGAGCCGCGGCACATACCGTACTTAAAACAGACAAAGGCAAATAACTTCAAAGAGGAATAAAATGGCTAAAAAGTCAGCAAAAAAAGAAACCGGTGAGATAGTCTACGCGCCCTCGCGTCCCCAGCCTATCACCGAGACCATTGAAAAAAACTATATGCCCTACGTTATGACCGTTATTCTCTCGCGCGCCATTCCCGAGATAGACGGTCTTAAGCCCTCGCACCGAAAGCTGCTTTATACTATGTATAAGATGGGTCTGCTGAACGGCAACCGAACCAAGAGCGCAAACGTAGTCGGTCAGACCATGAAGCTTCATCCCCACGGAGACGCCGCCATATACGAAACTATGGTGCGCTTGACGAGAGGAAATGAAACGCTTCTCCATCCGCTGGTCGACTCGAAGGGATCGTTCGGTAAGCAGTATTCGTCCGACATGAAGTACGCCGCCTCGCGTTACACCGAGGTCAAGCTGGATAGCTTCTGTGCCGAGCTCTTTCGCGGAATAGATAAGGACGCCGTTGATTTTGTTGACAACTACGACGGAACTCTCAAGGAGCCCGTCCTTCTGCCAACAACCTTCCCGAATGTTCTGGTCACACCGAACTCGGGAATCGCCGTCGGAATGGCGTCAAACATATGCTCGTATAACCTCGGTGAGATCTGCGACGGAACTATCGCTATGCTCAAAAACCCGAGAATAACTGCCGAAAAGCTGATGGAGATCATCAAAGCTCCCGATTTCCCGGGCGGCGGAGATATTATTTATAACGCCGAGGATATGCTGAACGTATTCACGACCGGACAGGGCTCTGTCAAGATCCGCGCTCGCTACGTTTATAACAAGCACGAAAACTGCATCGACATCGTTCAGATCCCCTACTCCACCACGATCGAAACGATACTTAATAAGATCGCAGAGCTTTATAAGCTTGGCAAGCTTAAGGAGATAACCGATTTCCGCGACGAGATCGACCTTTCGGGATTTAAGCTCACTATCGACCTGCGACGCGGAGTTGACCCCGATAAGCTTATGCAAAAGCTCTTTAAGCTGACGGCACTTGAAGATAGCTTCAAGTGCAACTTCAACGTCCTGGTTGACGCCGTTCCGCGCACGATGGGCGTTCCCGAAATACTTTCGGAGTGGATTCGCTTCCGTATGGGCTGCGTTCGCCGCGAGCTGGCATACGATCTCAAAAAGAAGGAGGAAAAGCTCCACCTTCTGCTCGGCCTCGGCAAGATACTTCTTGACATAGACAAGGCTATCAGGATCGTTCGCAACACCGAAAAGGAATCGGACGTCGTTCCCAATCTTATGAAGGGCTTCGGAATCGATGAGATCCAGGCAGAATACATTGCCGAGATCAAGCTGAGATACCTCAACCGCGAATATATCCTCAACCGTATCGAAGAGATCAGCGAGCTTGAAAACGAGATCGCCGCGATCAAGGAGATCCTCGGCGACGACCTGAAGGTCAAGGCGTTGATTGCAAAGCAGCTTGCCGACATAAAGAAGAAGTACGGAAAGCCGAGAAAGTCGTATATCATTCATTCGGACGACATCGAGGAATATAAGGAAGAAGAAAACATCGAAAACTATAACGTCCGTCTCTATATGACGAACGAAGGATACTTCAAAAAGATAACCCTTCAGTCACTGCGAGGCAACGACGAGCAAAAGCTCAAGGACGGAGACTTCATAACCTTCACCGCCGACACCGACAACCTTGCCGAGCTGATCTTTATCACCGACAAATGCCAGCTGTACCGCGCAAAGGTTTGTGATTTTGATACCACCAAGGCATCTGCTATGGGAGATTTTATTCCTGTCAAGCTCGGTATGGACAGCGGTGAAAAGCCGATATTTATGAGAGTTCAGCCCTCGTATCCCGAAAAAGAGAACTTCGTGTTTATCTTTGAAAACGGCAAGGGAGTTCGTGTCCCCGTAACGGCTTACGTAACCAAGGCGGTCCGCCGCAAGCTGGTCGGAGCGTATTCAGACGCCTCACCGATCGTTGCCGTTCTTTACGAGAAGGAAAAAGAGCCATTTGAGATAATGCTTCTCTCAAACGTCGATCGCGCGATAGTTATCAAGACCTCGCTGATCCCGATAAAGACCACTCGAACCTCTGCCGGTGTTCAGCTTATGGTGCTGAAGAAGGATCAGAAGCTCGTTGCAGCCTACGACGACTTTGCCACTCGATTTGAGGAAACCAAGGGTTACCGAAAGATCAAGATCCCGGCACCGGGTATTCTGCTTTCCGAAAAGGACATAACTAAGCAGCAGCTCCGGATAGAATGATCCCATTTATAAAACGTTTTCCGGAGGAACCGTATGAGCAATAAAAAGCCAACGTCAAAAAAGCAGCTGTGGATTCGCATACTCTGCGCAATTCTGGCGTTTTTAATGATCGCAAGCGTGGCTTATCTCGCCATTGAGCTGATATTGGATGAGATAAACCGCAAGCCCACCATACGCATAGAGTCTGCCGAGACGACTATGATATGATCTGAAATGAACAAATCTTAAAGAGGTGTTTTAACGTGAATCTGCAAGAATCGGGCGAGATGTACCTCGAAACCATCCTTGTTCTTTCAAAAAAGAAGGAGAGAGTTCGAGCCATTGATATCTGCGAATATCTTGATTATTCAAAGCCAAGCGTTAGCCGCGCGCTCGGTATCTTAAAGGAGGGCAACTACGTCACCGTTGGCAGTAACGGGGCTCTCAGCCTGACCGAATCGGGACTTCGTATTGCCACTAAAATATACGAGCGCCACGAGCTTTTGACCGACATGCTGATTCGCCTCGGAGTTAGTGAGGAGACCGCCGACCGCGATGCTTGCAAGATCGAGCACCGTATCAGCGACGAATCGTTTGAAGCGATAAAGGCGCATCTGAAAGCCCTTAACAACAACTGAACGGGCAAAAGTAAAGAGCAGACGAAATGAACTGCCCCAAATTGTACGGACAGCACAAAAAAAGAGTCCTAAAGTAGAAAATATTAAAAATTAAGCAACGAACTGACATCGCTTTTCGAGTGGTGTCAGTTTTGTTTTAAGTTGGATGCGTTCATTGTTGTAGAACT